>JBJXFJ010000428.1:0-12345 GCA_046154735.1 Chloroflexota bacterium
GAGGCCCTCTCTTCATGTCGTCAGAGTGACGCCCATAGCGGCGCGCCGGAACCCAGATCTCCAGAGTTAGTCGAATCGCCGATGCGTTGAGAGGTTTGCGCCAATGAGAGGGCGTGCCCAGTTGAGATACGCTTCGGATGGCCCGCTGCCATCTACACTGATGAAATCAGGCGGCAGGAGCTTCTGGCGGTTTGCAATTCGCTCAATCGGGGTGCGGCTGATCTCACAGGCATACGGAGCATCTGAGATTCGCTGCAGTGTGAGCATCTGATCCGTCTCGCCACGGAGTGCCAGTGGAACGGCAGCGTTACCCAGCGCCTCGGCTTCTTCCGCATCCACGTCGGACCTTAGTGCAATGGATGATCGCTGGAGTCGGCTCAGTGGATCCACCCGCGCGCGCAATCCAAGCTCACCTGAGACTCGACGGGCCAGGTACAGTGCTGGGCTTGCATAGTACGGGTGTCCAAAAGAATCAATGAACTCTGGACCGGCCTCGCTGCCCAGGACCTTGCCATCGTCCGCGGGCTGGTTTTCACAGAGCACTACTACCACATGCTCACGTTCCCGGTGGAGTGCCTCGATCCGTTCCAGAATAGACTCCACCGCAAGAGGCGCTTCTGGGAGGAGTACAAGGTGCGGGGCCTCGCCCGGTCCCATCCTTCCAAGAGCGGAAGATGCCGCCAACCAGCCGGCATCGCGGCCCATCACTTCGATGAATCGAATGGGATCCGTGCGCCTCATCGCCGCGGTGTCGGTGCCAATCTCTTGTGTTGCCACGGCCACGAACCGCGCGGCACTCCCAAATCCCGGGCAGTGATCCATCTCGGGCAAGTCATTGTCGATGGTTTTTGGAAGACCGAGGAACGCGGTATGCAGCCCCATGGCCTGGGCGGCCTTGCTGAGCCGGTGTGTGGTGTCTGCTGAATCGTTTCCGCCCGCATAGAGGAACGCGTCCACCTCAAGCTGTTTGATACGTGCGAGCGCCACATCGATATCGTTTTCTGTCAGCTTATGTCGGCAGGAGCCAAGTGCAGCGGACGGAGTGAAGCGGAGCTGATCTCGGTGCGCTGCGGTCTCATTGCTGAGATCGACGAGATCGTCATTCAGCAACCCTTCAATGCCGTGCCGCATGCCTAACACGCGCGCGCCAGCAGCTCCTTCAAGCACGCCCGCGAGGGTGCAATTGATGACCGCGGTGGGCCCCCCTGACTGGCCCACGATGATGGTTTTTGTTCGCGTCATTCAGTAAGCCGGTGGCTAGCTGAAGGTGCCACGGGCAATGACTGAGACGGGTAAGTCCTGAAGCGCTCGAATGATTTCCCGCGTGAATGCGGGGAGGTCGTCAGGAAAGCGCGAGGTAATGATATTGCCATCCCGTACCACCTCCTGATCCACATAGTTGGCGCCGGCATTCACGAGGTCATCCTTAATGGACCGGAAGCACGTGAGGGTGCGACCGCGCACGACGTCCGCGGAAGCCAGCATCCACGCCGCGTGGCAGATGGCAGCCACAATCTTGCCCTGCGCGTGGGCATCACGGACCAGCTTGATCATGGCCGGGTGTCGCCGCATGTGGTCAGGCGCGTATCCGCCCGGGATGATTACCGCGTCAAACTGGCCCGCATCCACCATGTCGGCTTCGGCATCGACTTTCACGGGATACCCGTGCTTACTGGTGTAGACATCAGCAGTGCCGGAGCCCACCACGAAGACCTCAGCTCCGGCTTCCTTCAATCGATATAGCGGATACCAGAGCTCGAGATCTTCATAAAGATTCTCGGCGAGAACGGCAACGCGGCGTCCATCCAGCTCCATACCAATTGCTCCTCGACCGGCCTGCCCCAGGCGCTCGTCCCTCTGCGTCCAGTATAGCAGTGTAGAATCGGGCTCCTGGGTTTCTAGGCGTCCAATATCCACGATGCCGCCCAGCTCAGCACGGCTCGCCGCCTTGTCCAATGTGCATTGAGTGGATAATGTAAAGGAGGACCCGATTCACCCGCGGGCCAATTGGGTCCTCCACGAGATCATCGAGTCAGCGGCGTCTCACCAGCGCCGGGCGCGAGAGCGCTGCGAGTGAAGGCGCGATTCACCTGGGCATCGTCTGGCGCGGGGTGTACGCTGGGGCGCACCTGGGGAAGTTGTGAGTGAACCATCGCTACGATGTACCACGAACCGCATTTCCGAAGGCGCGTAAGCGCCATTGGGCGAACGCCCTACGGAGCAATTCCTGAAGTCCGCCTGAGTGAGCTGATCTCGCTTGGCCGGGAATTGCTCCAGGGCTCCCGATTGTTGGTAGCCAGTAATCGGGGGCCAATTCAATACGCAATTGGACCAAGTGGAGCGCTCGAGCCGCGGCGCGGGGCTGGCGGAGTTGTAACCGCGCTCACCGCGCTCCAGCGTTACCTGCGGCTCACCTGGGTGGCCAGCGCACTTTCCGATGGGGACCGCCGAGTGGCGGACACTGAGGAGAAGCGGCTGACCGCCGCGAAGGATTCGGACGAGGGAGATCTCGCTGCCCGCTTCGTTGCGGTGCCACCAGCAGTCTTTCGCCGCTACTATTCGGTCTTTGCCAATCCGTTGCTCTGGTTCTTGCAGCATTACATGTGGGATCCCGCGCTTCACCCGGACATTGATCGAAATACCCATCGTGCCTGGGACGATGGATACGTGGTGGTGAATGAAGCATTTGCCCAGGCGCTTATTGACGAGGCCCGTCGACCGGATGCATCAAGATTCATCATGCTCCACGATTATCACCTGTACCTGGTGGGAGGCATGATCAGGAAGGTCCTTCCGGACATCATTCTGCAGCACTTCATTCATATTCCTTGGCCGGACCCGGATTACTGGCACATCCTGCCGGCTCAGATGCGCCGAGCCATTTTTGCCGGCCTCTGCTCCAATGACATCGTGGGGATGCAGACCCACCGATCCGTGACTAACTTCTTGAGCGGGTGCCAGGCCTATCTCCCCGGCGCTGAAATCGGATGGGGAACCAGCACCATCTTCTGGCAGGGCCGAGAGCTGCGTGTGCGGGCCTACCCCATATCAATCGACGTCCAAGGCTTGCGCGAGACGATGGCCCAGGATCCGTTTCGTCGAGCCGTCGAAAAGATGAAGCGACGCTGTGGGACGTATACCATCGTTCGGACAGATCGATTGGAGCCCAGCAAAAATATCTTGCGCGGCTTCAAGGCTTTTGACATCCTGCTACGTCGTCACCGCAATCTTCGGGAGAAAGTGAAGTTTCTGGCGTTTCTGGTGCCCTCCCGTACCTCCGTCCCACAATACAAGAGCTACCTAGAGGAGACTCGACGATTAGTTGCCGAGATAAACGAACGGCACGGAACAAAGCATTGGAAGCCAATTGAAGTCATCTACGAGGACAATTACGTGCAGGCGCTCGCAGGAATGTCGCTGGCCGACGTGATGATGGTGAATCCGATCATTGACGGCATGAATTTAGTAGCCAAGGAAGCGCCCATCGTCAATTCGCGTGACGCTGTCATGATCTTGTCTGAGGGCGCCGGGGCGTTTGAGCAGCTTCAAGATGGTGTTCTGGCTGTGGCGCCCGCGGATATAGAGGGCACCGTCAAGGCTCTGGAGCAGGCGCTGGCGATGCCCGTGGAGGAGCGAGCCCGGCGGGCGGCATTGCTCCGTGCGGAGGTGGAGCACAATGACATTTCCATGTGGCTGTATCAGCAGCTTCGAGACCTGGCAATGCTGCTGCCTGAGCTCAGTCAGTCTGACCTAATCAGACACACGCAGCTCTTGACCAGATAACCCATCAAACAGGCTGGCGGCGGCCTCGACACTGTCGATGACTGCGTCCGCCTGGGCCACCAGCTCCCTGGGCCCCTCTGGACTGGCCACGGCAATGGCCAAGGTATGCTTACCCAGCGCACGGAGCTGGCGTAGCGCCGCAAAGCCGTCAAGATCGGTCACGTCATCTCCCAGGTAGACAATGCCCTGAAGCCTGCGCCGCTCGGCGATGCGCATAATGGCAGTGCCCTTATTCACTTGAACTGGTGGGAGCAGGTTTACCACCATGCGGCCGTCCGCTATGTGCAGATCCTGGCAGGTGGTGCAGCGCTGGATTGCCGCGTGGATCGTGGCCCGAGCTTGTTCAGGATAGGCCGCATTCCGATAGTGAATCGTGGCGCTCATCTGTTTGTCTTCAACGACGACTCCTGGATGTTGGAGATGAGTGGCGAGGTCCTGGATGCACGTATGAATGCGAGGCAGGAATGGTTGGACAGACAGATCCACCGAGAGATGGCGTCCGCGCTGGTATTCCATTCCATGGTTGCCGATATATGTCAACCCGCCCACACCCACCATGCGCCGCGCATCCCGGGCCGCACGTCCAGAGACCACTCCAACCGTATCGATCTGACCACGGAGTTTCCTCAGTGCCACTTTGACCGAGTGTGGCACACGTGCGTCCGCTGGATCGACCACAATGGGGCTGATTGTTCCATCAACGTCGGTGAAGAGCCCGGCCGGCGCACGCCGGAGTACTACCAGGGCCGCGTTCAGCGCGGCGTCGAATGTTTGGTCTGTCATGGACACACTCCTGGGTCTTGCTACTCAGCTCGGGTAGATCCGATCGTGGTGCGGACCCACTGGCGAGCACTGCCGGTCATTCGAGTGACGACTTGGCCTGTAAGTGCTCACGACTCGATGGACATGAAACGCGGAGTCGCAGGGACACAGAGTGATAGAGTTGGTCATTCTCTGCGTCTCCGAGTCTCCGCGGTGAACATTTCCCCGGTCGAGTCTGAACACTTCCCGTGGCCGGGAAGCAGTTGCGAATGGCACCAAGCTATGAGTAGAATCAAGGGTCCATAGTCCCCGATAGCTCAATGGTAGAGCGCCCGGCTGTTAACCGGTAGGTTACAGGTTCGAGTCCTGTTCGGGGAGCCAGATTATCAATCGGCCGTTGGAGTTTGCACCAGCGGCTTTTTGTTTTGAATCGGATCAGACGGTTGCCTCGCCCTTGTGGGGCGGGGCTCTGATTCAGATTCTCGGTCGACTCTGGGGGAATCCTTACTCCCGGTCGGTTGTGTGTGCGCCGGCGGTGCCAACTGCGGCGTCTGTCTGCCAGCGCGGAAAAGCCCCGCGGTTAGTGGCATCATAGTTCTCCATCTGTTGGGTAAGAGGATATCTTACCTAAACATGAGACCGACGATTTCCAGAAAAGGGCAGATCATCCTGCCGTCCGAGATCAGGCGGCAGGATGACATTGTGCCGGGGCAGCAGTTCGAGGTTGAGCGTATAGACTGAGGAGAATATCGGCTGGTACGGTGTGCGCCGCGTCCGAACGAGGGTTTGATGGATTGGCTGCTCGCGTGTCCGGAGAACGGCTACTTCGTACCCATCGAGTCCGAATCTACCGACACGGTGTGACCTATCTGGTCGATGCCAACCTACTCGGTGAGGCCACTCGGACCGCGCCAGAGCCCGCGGTGGTACATAGGCTGCCGCAGAACGAGCGCGAGATTGTGATCGCCCCGATCATCCTTGGTGAGAGTCGACCGAAGGCAGAATGATCGCCACAACGGGAATCTCTCCGCCTTCTGGAATTGGCATCTCGGGAAGCTCGGGCGATAGCGCTCGCGATGCGTCCCAATCTCTGCGCATGATCTCCAAAAGGCGCTCTCGATCGTGACCAGAGAGCATCGTGGCGACAGCTTGGGATCGCTGGTCACCAACTTCCACGGTAACCCGGGGATTCGCAACGAGATTGAGGAACCAATCTGCCAATTTAGACGAGCCGATGTTGGCGCCTATGACGATAAGTCGATCACCGTCCTTAATAAAAGAGAGCGGAGTCGTGTACTGCTTTCCACTCTTTCTCCCGATAGTTGTGAGCAGGAGCAGGGACTCGCGCGCATAGAATCCCCCGACCTTCCCGCGATTCGCGCGAAACTCGGCGATGATCTCGTCGTTGCTTGCGTTGAGCTCACTCATGCTCACTCCAGCCTGTAATGCTCTCGTTTCGACGCATTGAAGTGAAGGCTAGGTTATGCTGCAAGATTCTAAATCCGGTGCTCGAAGTATCGAGGCAGGATTCTTCACGAGTCTCGGAGGGACGGCCATCGTTCGCTGCGCTCTCATGAACCAACTGTAACCCGCATCCGAGTCATCCGCCGAAGTCTCTGTCATCCCGAGGAACGAGGGATCTCCCGGACATAATGACCAGTGATGTCGGTGGCGTACGGCTATATCTGACGCCGATGGTCGTCCTGTCCGGGAGATCCCTCGTCCCTCGGGATGACAGGACCGGTGGTGCAGGTCTCGGATGCTGAACGCGGGGATGTCGTGGGCGACGGAGACATGATCCCGGATAGCGATGGCCGGCGGGAGCGGGAGCGGCTGTCGGCCTCACATGAATACAGCCCATTTCGGGAGCGGCTGCCGGCCTCCTATGAATCCAATCCATCCCAGCCGATAAGTAACCATGATCAAAAACTGTGTTCAGCCGGTGTTGGTGCGCCGCAGGCGCAGCGCACGTCTCAGAATGATAACCCCGGAGGCTCGGAATGGCGCCGGTGAATAATCTGTCTTGGGCCAAATGCTATGTTGAATCAGGCGACGACATTTCTCGGACTGCCTCGGAGGCGGTTGCATGTCATCTTTGTCATCGATGAGCGCCCGCGTGACTTCGTGGTGGGATGTACCGAAAGGCCGCAATGTCGCACTCCAGAGCACACACTAGATTCGATTGCACACGCTTGGCGCCGGCCGCGGTTACAGTTGGACAACAGCATCACGGAGGAGTGCGAGATGTGTCGGAGTATCAAGACCCTAGCTCATTTTGAGCCGCCCGCGACCGATGATGAGATCCAGGCGGCGGCGCTGCAGTTTGTGCGCAAGCTCAGTGGGAGCACCCGTCCGTCTCGAGCTAACGAGGAGGCGTTTATTCGCGCGGTTGATGAGGTCGCGGCGTCAGCCCGCCGATTGATCCACTCCCTTGAGCATCCGGGAGCTCCAAGAAATCGGGAAGACGAACTGCGAAAAGCTCGCGAGCGATCAATAAGACGATTTGGTTAGCTTGCTACAATCAATCGCCCTGTCGGACTGAATTGCGTGACTTTTCACTCCACTGGCCCTGTCGATTGGAAGTCGTCTCATTCGTTTCAATCTCAAACCAGTGGGGTGAGGTGAGCTAAGCCGCTGGTGCTGATCTCGGACAATTTCGGCTGATTGGGTACCGGCCGAAGATTTTAATCGGTGAAAAGAGGTTTGAATGAGCAGCGTACGCGTACTGGTGGGCACCAGAAAAGGTGCCTTCATCTTGACATCGGACGGCAAGCGTGAACAGTGGGATGTGAGTGGTCCCCATTTTGCAGGTTGGGAGATGTACCACCTCAAGGGATCGCCCGTTGATCCGAATCGCTTGTATGCATCGCAGACCAGCGGGTGGTTCGGGCAGATGATGCAACGCTCCAACGATGGCGGCAAGACCTGGGAGCCAGTTGGAAATCAGTTTACCTATGAGGGTGAGGTCGGAACGCATCTCTGGTATGACGGTACGCCCAGGCCGTGGGAATTCAAGCGCATCTGGCATCTGGAGCCGTCATTGACAGATCCGGATACGGTGTACGCTGGCGCTGAGGATGCCGCGTTGTTCCGCACCACAGATGGCGGTCAATCCTGGCAGGAAATCGCTTCGCTCCGTCAGCACGAGTCCGGACCAGCCTGGTGCCCCGGCGCCGGCGGAATGGGGCTGCATACCATCATTGAGGATCGGGCGAACCCGGGGCGCATGCATATCGCCATCTCAGCCGCGGGCGTATTCCGAACTGATGACGGCGGGACCACCTGGCGACCCACGAACAGCGGGTTGCGTTCCGAGTTCATGCCTGACCCGGATGCGGAAGTTGGTCATTGCGTGCACCGCATTGCCATGCATCCCTCGCGACCAGAAGTGCTGTATATGCAGAAGCACTGGGACGTGATGCGCAGCGACAACGGTGGCGAGTCATGGGTTGAGGTCAGTGGCAACTTGCCCACCGACTTCGGTTTCCCCATTGAAGTTCATGCGCATGAGCCCGAGACGGTTTACGTTGTGCCGATCACGAGCGACTCTGAGCACTTTCCACCCGAAGGAAAACTCCGGGTGTATCGCAGCCGATCCGGCGGGAATGACTGGGAGGCGCTTACCAACGGTCTTCCGCAAAGTGATTGCTACGTCAATATTTTGCGCGAGGCGATGGCCGTGGATCAGCTCGATTCGTGCGGCATCTACTTTGGCACGACGGGAGGGCAGGTCTATGCCTCTCGAAATGCTGGCGACACCTGGGCCCCCATTGTGCGCGATCTTCCATCGGTCTATTCCGTTGAGGTGCAGACACTGCCATGATTCGAATTCTTCTCCCGCAGCATCTGCGGACACTGGCCCAAGTGAATGGCGAAGTGCAGGTCGATGTGCAGGGGCGTGTGACACAGCGCACCGTTCTCGATGCACTGGAGGCGGCTTACCCAGTGCTGCGGGGGACGATTCGCGACCATGTGACACAGAAGCGCCGTGATTTCCTGCGCTTCTATGCCTGTGAAGAAGATTTGTCTAACGAGTCGCCGGACTCTCCTTTACCCCGGGCCGTTGCTACCGGCGCTGAGCCGTACCTGGTTGTTGGGGCCATTGCAGGCGGTTAGCCCGCTGCACTACTCCCGCGCTCGGTGTGTGCTCCTCATGTATCTACGGAGGAATGACAATGCGAGTGATCGTGATGATCAAAGCGGACGCGAATTCTGAGGCCGGCGTGATGCCCAGCGAACAACTCCTCACGGAGATGGGCGCATACAATGAAGAGCTTGTCAAGGCCGGTATCATGCAGGCCGGTGAGGGCCTTCACCCGAGCTCCAGAGGAGCTCGAGTTCAATTCTCAGGCAGCTCGCGGACGGTCATTGACGGCCCGTTCGCTGAGACCAAGGAGCTTCTTGCCGGGTTCTGGCTGTGGAAGGTCAGCTCAATGGAAGAAGCGATCGAGTGGGTCAAGCGTTGCCCCAATCCCATGGGGACTGAGTCTACCATTGAGATTCGCCCGGTCTTTGAAATGGAAGATTTTGGCGCTGAGCTAACCCCTGAGCTCCGCGAGCAGGAGGAGCGACTTCGGTCGCAGATTGAGGGGCAGACCCAGTAATTCGCACAGATACTGGTTTGGCTCGCCACTGTCTGGTGGCGCATACCGATGCGAGCCCACAGCAAGACGCCCCCCGTGGCTTAGCCACGGGGGGCGTCTTGCTTTAAATGAATAAATCACGCGGGCATTACGATGCAGCAGGCGTAATTCTGATAGGCCAATGCTCCAGGGAGTCAGGGAGTGTTGAGTCCGGGGAGAATCGCCATGTTAGCCACCTCCGTGCGCGTGTATGCCGAAGCAGATGTGAAGTGCTTTCACTGCGGATATCTGGTTGGGCTTGTGCGCCGCGATCGCGCGCCCGTGCCCACGGCCCCTGCATTCTTTCCCACAGGGGCCGCCACGCCTGAGCCTGTCCGAAAGCTCAGCGATATCCATTGTGGACGCTGTTGTGGGCCGACATTTCTTGATGAAGTGCAGGTGCGCCATGCGGTGCAGCTTGTTGGAACCGATGACGAGCCAGTCAGACGGAAGCGTGGTCGGCCGCCAAAACATCTCACCTCCGCCACAGCCGAGCGCGTCACCTCTCGTATCGCCATCGCGCGCTGACAGTCGTCGGGACGAGTGATGGGTAACGAGTGATGAGTGATGAGTGATGAGTGATGAGTGATGAGTGATGAGTGATGAGTGATGAGTGATGAGTGATGAGTGATGAGTGATGAGTGATGCGCCAGGAGACCGTTACTCACTACTCATTACTCACTACTCATTACTCATTACTCATTACTCATTACTCACTACTCATTACTCACTACTCATTACTCATCACACATCGCTCATTCTCTGAGGAGCACAATATGCCTATCGAAATCAGCGTCGGACCACCCGTGTGTACGATCAATCAGGGCAGCACCTTTATGGTGACCGATCTCAATGGCGAGATCGCCAGTGAGAGTGAGCAGGGTGTATTCGCGGGCGACACCCGATTTGTGAGCTATTATGCGCTTACCGCGAACGGTGAGCCCTGGACACGAGTCACCTCCAGTGCCACCACCTACTACTCGTCCCGACTCCACATGACCAATCGCAAGGTGGTGACGGAAGATGGCGAGATACCCGAGGGCACCATGGCCCTCTCAGTGATCCGCGCGGTGAGTGACGGTATCCATGAGGATATTGACCTTACCAACTACAACCAGATTCCGGTGCGGTTTAATTTTGAGATCGGCTTGCGCTCTGATTTCGCCGACCTGTTCGATGTGAAGTCGCATCGGTTCGCACGCCGCGGTCACATTGTGACTCAGTGGGACGCTGACGAGGGCGAGCTAAGCACGTCCTACGACAACAAGGACTTCCACCGCACATTCATGTTCCGCCTGAGCAAAAGTGACTCACCGGCCACGTACTCCAACGGTCGTGTCTCATTTGATGTGGAACTGGCGCCGGGCGCCACCTGGCACACGTGCGCGGACTATGTGCTGGTGCAAGGCGAGCGTGTCCGTGAACCGGCCGAGGGCTGCGTCTACACCCTGGGCAATAATGAGTACGATGCGTTACAGCGCCAGTGGCTGGCGAGCGCGACCACCCTGAGCTCCGCCAACGAAGACGTCTATCGCCTCTTTCGTCAGTCCGTGGAGGACATGGGCGCGCTGCGCATCCATGACCTCGATTTTGCGGCTGACGTCTGGCTCCCGGCGGCCGGTGTTCCCTGGTTCGTTACCGTGTTCGGTCGAGATAGTCTCATCGTCAGTATTCAAAACATGCTGGTGTATCCCAAGTTTGCCTTTGGGGCGCTCAAAAAGCTGGCCCAGTTCCAGGCGACAGAGATGGACGATTACCGCGATGCGGAGCCCGGCAAGATGCCGCACGAGATCCGATTTGGCGAACTGGCCCACTTCAAGAAAATCCCACATACGCCGTACTATGGCACGGCCGACGCCACTCCGCTCTATCTCATTGCACTACACGAGGCCTGGAAGTGGCTGGGCGACGACTCCCTGCTGCGCGAGTATCGCCAGGTTGCCGAGGGCTGCCTGGCATGGATTGATAACCACGGTGACCTGGACGGCGATGGCTTCCAGGAGTATAAGACGCGGTCCACGCTGGGTTATGAGAATGTCGGCTGGAAGGATGCCGGCGATTCCATTCTCTATCCGGATGGGAGCCTGGTGCATCAACCGAAGGCGCTGTGCGAGCTGCAGGGCTACGTGTTTGACGCCTGGATGCGGATGGCCGAGGTCTTCGATGCGCTGGGGGAACCGAACCGGTCCGCTGAGCTGCGACGCAAGGCGGCGGACCTGCAAGCCCGTTTCGAGGCCAAGTACTGGTGCGAATCCGAGGGCTTCTATGCCCTGACGCTCGATCCAGATAAGAAGCCAGTACCCACTATCGCTTCGAATGCCGGCCATTGCCTCTGGAGTGGTCTGGTCCGGCCGGATCGCGCGGCTCACGTAGTTAAGCGCTTCTTTGAGCCGGACATGTGGAGTGGCTGGGGCATCCGCACGATGACGGCGCTCAACCCCGCCTACAACCCGTTTGAGTATCAGCGCGGCTCGGTCTGGCCGCATGACAACGGCATCATTGCCCTGGGCATGAAGCGCTATGGGTTCCATGATGAGGCTGCACGGATTGCTCGGGACATCTCCGAGGCGGCCAGCTACTTTGTGAGCTACCGCCTACCCGAGCTGTATTCAGGAGTGGAACGTACTCCGGGATCGTTCCCTGTGCAATATCGCGGCGCCAACGTACCCCAGGCGTGGGCCGCGGGCACCGTTTTCCACTTGATCCAGGCGATCTTAGGCATCCAGGCGGATGCTCCCAATGGCCGTCTGTACGTGGATCCCCAGCTCCCGCGCTGGCTTCCGGACATCACGCTGAAGGGCGTTCATATCGGCCCGGCGCGCGCCGACTTGCACTTTTGGCGAGATGGTGACCAAACCCGTTGGGATGCCAACGTCAGCGGCGGGGAAGTTGAAGTCCAGCAGCAGGCCTGGGCCCCATGGAGCCCGGCGACACCGGCCACGACGCGGTAATTGCTCACTGGGATCCTGACAAAGCGGGGTGGGACATGGATGTCCGGCCCCGCTTTGTCGTGTGAGAGCTCTCTGGCGGACAGCCAATCGCTGGGGTGACCGATCGGTCGCCTGATACCAGGCCGCCGGCGCTGATCTAGTGGGTCAGTTGACACGAGTATCGCCATTGGGCCGTCCGGAGCGCGGGCGTCTCGCCCGTCCCGATCAGCATGCGGGGTGATCCGGTC
>JBJXFJ010000430.1:0-7148 GCA_046154735.1 Chloroflexota bacterium
GAGGCACCACG
Organism: Chloroflexota bacterium; assembly: GCA_046154735.1. Lineage (GTDB taxonomy): Bacteria > Chloroflexota > UBA6077 > UBA6077 > JACCZL01 > CAVXYC01. Next base: position 12 of record JBJXFJ010000430.1, read on the forward strand.
AGCTGGTGACTTGGGCCATGAGCGTCGTGATCCCGAAGGGCAGCGAGGAGTCGCTCAACGCTGGGCAAAGCCCGAAAGCGGTCCGTGGACAGTGTCATTGTGACGGAATCATACTCCGACGGAGGTCGGCGGAGTTCAGATTCGCTCCGGCGTCCGTAGTGCCCCGTCCGCCTTGGTCTGCGGGGTTCACCCGCCACCGGTGGTGTCGGGCATCTTGCCCGACCGTGAAGAACCGACCGCGCGGCCAGGATCATTTCAAAGTCATGGAGTCCAGCGGATCATTGTCCCAACCGGTGGCGGCAGCACAACCTGAAGGGCCAGCACCCCAGACAACGAAAACACCCTGACGCGCGGCGATGAGCTGGACTGCCGGATGATCAGTTTGAGGGTGCGGGAGCTTTGCTCAGCGGCACCACAATCCAACTACCGTTGGAGCGGAGCAGATAGGCCATTCGGCCGAGGGTAATAGCTCGGCCTTGCTCTCGCTGCTGGACCAGCGCCGAGGTCACGCGGGGCTCATACACCGCCCAGCCCAGGGCTGATCGAACGGACGGTGACCGCTCCCACAGTGCTCCAAATGCGCCGCTGGGCGCCAACGCGCCCGGAGGTGGTGGCAAGCTCGCATCTGGCAGTACTTCAGAGCTCTGACCGTACACTGCCAGGTGTGAATCCCAGGTGCCACGGCCGCGCTGAAGCACGAGCGTCTGTGCAGAGTCCCCAATTTTCAACATAACTCCGCCCTGAAACGCCTGCTCGAGCACGCGGACAGTTTGATACGGTGCCACGAGCGCTCCCAGCGTGTCACCAACCGCGTACGAAGCCGTCGGGGGATCCGCGGCGGGTACACTGGCTATGGCACGGGAGCCAGGCCACTTTTGAGTCTGCGCAGTGAGGCTGACCGTGTCCACACTGGGGCCGGCAATGGTTGAAGGCACGCCTGCCAATGGTGAAATTGGCGCCGCCGATTTTCCGCCGATGCTGGCCGGGTCGGATGCCGCGGCGCCATTGGCGCTTACCCCGGGCACCCCCCGGGGTGAGCCCAGCTCCGGTCGAACTTCCGCCACCACAGGTGGCGCCGTGACGAAGCTCACCAAGGCCGGCTGCTTGAGTCGCCGGCCATCAACGTCAAGCGCGGACTCCACGGCCACCGTGTAGTTTTGCCCGGATTCAAACGCCGTATCTGGCTCAATTCTGAGCGCATTGCCGTCCACGATAATTCGTACCGGTACGGGAGGGTCCACCGTGACGGTGACACCGCCGGTGCCCGGCATGAGCTCGCGATCAAACCAGAGCTCCACAGCCCCACCGGGAGCAACTCGTTGAGCACCTGACATCGGCGAGGTTGCCGTGACGGCAAGAGGCGCGGAAGGCTCGCCGCGGGACCCGAGGAGCGCCGCGCCGGCGACAATCCCAATGACACTGAGCGGGGCTCCCACGGCCAGCGGGAGCCAACGCAAGTTCTCTTTGCGACGCCGTGCCCGCATCTGTGATTCGACACGCGCACGGAGCTCCGAGGGCGCTCGACGCGGCGCCTCGTTTCGAAGCTGGAACCGCACACCTCGATAGCGCTCAAGCTGCTGGGCGCACTCCGGACAATCAATGACATGCGCTTCAATCTGAAGGCGCTCAGCCGCGTTCAGCTCATGATCAATGTACGCGGAGAGAAGCGCGCGGTCGCACTTCATACAGCCGGCGCCGGCTCCATGGTCTGATAGACCTGACGAAACTCCTCACGCGCACGGAAGAGTAACGACTTCACGGCCGAGCGGGTGGTGCCCATCACTTCGGCAATCTCCTGGCAAGAGAGTCCATCGTATTCCCTCAGTACCAGGCACATGCGGTACTTCGGTGACAGTTTCTCCAGCACAATCTGGACCAGCTCACGCGATTCCTGCCGAACGGCATCCAACTCTGGATTATCGCGAGCCACCTGCTTGGGGTGGAATATGGTTGAAAATAAGTCCCACGGCTCCCAGCGAATCAGTTTCTTCCGGCGAAGCTGATCCATGCAGAGATTCGTGGCTATGCGGTATAGCCAGGGACCTACCTTAAGCTCGCCGCGGATCTTCGGGAGCGCCGCGTACGCGCGAAGGAATGTCTCCTGAGTAAGGTCGTTTGCATCCTCAGAGTTGCCCATAAAGCGATAAACGCAGTTGTAAATGCGATCTTGAAACTCATCAAAGATCGCATGGAAGGCGGCGTCATCCACCTCGTGGGCACGTTCGAGGACGAGGACGTCTCCAACGGTCATGCTCTTCCACCTCCAGAGCTTCCGCACCATTGAACGGCCAGCCCGTGCTCCGGTTGCGGCGCCAGCTCGGCGTGCTCGACCATTCTAGGGGTCTCGAGCTCGGATCGCAATAGGCCTGGACGGCCGAGAGGTCAGTTCAAAGCTTTCCGGCCCCCGGGTGCAACGCCGGCCCGGCCCCACTGGGAGCGCTGCCATCCCTGGCGGCCCGGCCGTCGAGGCCGCTCTCCGGACTCCCGGTCGCGGATTGTGATCGCGCGGTGCGGCCCTCAGGGGCCGGGCCGCCAGGGATGGCGGCGCTCCCCGAGGGGCCGGGAACTCTGACAAGCACGCCCGCCGCTGCTCCACCTTGACGCTCACCGGCGCCAACCTCTAATCTGACCGAGCGATGCGACCGTTTGATCTGCTCCAGCCTCGGACAACTGCTGAGGCCATTGGCCTGCTTCAATCACACGGCGACGATGCTCAGCTTGTCGCTGGTGGAGCTATGCTCCTGATCCTTCTGCAGCAGGGGCTGGTGAGCCCGCGCGTGCTGGTGAGCGTGACCGACATCCCTGACCTGACGGGGTTGACAGACCAGCCCGGCGGGCTGCGTATTGGCGCCGCGACCACACTGCGCGAGATTGAGCGATCGCCCTTGATCACCCATCGCTATCCGATGCTGCGCGAGGCGCTCGTTCAGGTTGCTAATGTGCGCGTGCGCAATGTGGCAACTCTGGGCGGGCACCTGGCCCACTCTGATCCGCATCTGGATCTTCCGCCCGTGCTGGTAGCCCTGGGCGCGACCGTCCAGCTCCAGAGTGCGATCGGTCGACGTGACCTTCCGCTGAGTGATTTCCTGATCGGCCATTATGAGAACGCGCTGGAGTTGGGCGAAATGATCGTGTCAATCTCAATTCCAGAGGCGCCGTCGGGCTGGCATGGCACGTATCTGAAATACTGCTCGCTCACACCGACTGATTGGCCCACGGTGGGCGTGGCGGCCATGGTGCGCGCGGAGGGCGACCGGATTGCGGAGGCACGGGTGGTGGCGGGCTCCGTGGCGGAGCAGCCCTTGCGCCTTCCCGAGGCGGAAGCCTTGCTCACCAATCAGCGGCTCTCGCGTGCGCTGCTGGACGAGGTGGCCAGCCTCTACGCCGCGGCGGCTGATCCGCTGGCGGACGTGCGCGGTTCGGAGGCGTACAAGCGCAAGATGACCGGGGTGTTTGTGAAACGCGCCATCCTGCAAGCAGCGCAGCGCGCCGGGATTGACGAGGTGGGCGCATGAACATGGAAAGGTCGGCGCGTTCAGGTTGCAGCCATGACTGAGCCACACCTTGTAGGGCAGGATCAACACCGCCTGGAGATCGTCAGCAAACTCACTGGCGAGGTTGAGTTTACCGACAACATTGAGCTGCCCGGCATGCTGCACGGGATGCTCTTGCGTAGCACGGTGCCGCATGGTCGAGTGCTGCGCGTGGATGTATCACGAGCTCGCGAGCTGCCGGGCGTGTATGCCGTTCTGACTGGGGCGGACCTGACCCAGATGCCCATTGACCCATTCACGGGTCCGGCATTCAAGGACCAGGCACCGCTGGCGGTGGACCGCGTGCGCTACGCCGGTGACCCGCTGGCGGCGGTGGCAGCGGTGGATCGCGATACGGCTGAGGCCGCGCTCGCGCTCATTGATGTGGAGATCGAGGAGCTACCGGCGGTGTTCAACGTGGACGAGGCGCTGGCGCCAGATGCCCCGCTCATTCATGAGCGCTTCGTACCCGCGCGCACCTTTGCCGATCTCATCGAGGTCATTGGTGGTGACGATGTTCCAGCCACAAGTAACGCGTGCTTCCATTACAAGCTGCGTCGCGGCGATCTGAACGAGGGCTTCCGCCAATCCGCGCGCATCTTTGAGCACACCTTTTCCAACCCGGCCACGCAGCACGGCGACCTGGAGTTTCATTGTTCCATCGCCCAGTGGACGGGCACAGATCGACTCAAGATCTGGTCTGCCACCCAGAGCCCGTCCTACGTGCGCATCATGCTGGCCAATATGTTCAAACTGCCGGAGTCACATGTGCGCGTGATGGTGCCCTATCTGGGAGCCGGGTTCGGTAGCAAGCTCTATATGAAGTACGAACCGATTGCCGCGTTGCTGGCGAAAGCCGCTGGGCGCCCCGTAAAAGTACGGCTCACTCGGCGGGAAGAGTTTCTCACCATTACCAAGCACGGCCTCACCGCCAGACTGAGAACCGGCGTGAGCGCGGACGGCCGCATCCTGGCGCGCGATTGCCAGATCTTTTGGGACACAGGGGCATACGCGGATATCGGCCCCAGGGTCACGCACAAGTCGGGCTACACCAGTGCCGGGCCATATGACATACCCAATGTGCGAATTGACTCGTACAGTGTCTACACCAATAAACCACCCGCGGGTGCATTTCGCGGCTTCGGCATCATGCAAGTCTGCTGGGCATACGAGTCGCAGATGGACATTATTGCCAGCGAGATGGGCTGGGACCCGGTGGACTTTCGGCTCAAGAATATCCTCCGGAACGGTGACGTGCAGGCAACGGGATCGATCATGTCCCACGTGGACATTGCTGGATGCATTGAGCAAGCAGCCGATGCGCTGGAGATGCGCGGCGGCACACTCACTCAGCCCGCTGAACCACATCTGAGACGCGGCCGTGGTATTGCCTGCGGCTTGAAGGCGGTCATCACGCCCTCGGCCTCCGTGGCCACGGTGCAGATGCACGCGGACGGGAGCGTGACCATCCTGACCAGCGCGGTGGATATGGGCCAGGGGTCAGACACGCTGCTCAGCCAGATCGTAGCCGATGAGCTAGGGCTACCTCTGGATGCGTGCTCCGTGACCCATCCGGATACGGATGCCACCCCGTATGACCTGATCACCGCGGGCAGCCGCACCACCTTTCACATGGGCCGAGCCGTGCAGCTTGCCAGCATTGAGCTCCGAGATCAGCTCTGGCCGCTGGCCGCGGAGCTCCTAGGCGGGCCGGTGGACGAGCTGGTGGCACGGGATGGACGGATCTGGTCCGTGGCCAACCCAGATCAATCCATCACCCATGCCCAGCTCATGTTCAATCGCTTCAATGCCCGCGCGGGCACGGTCATTGGCCGCGGCACGTTTGAGACGCACCATGCGGCCACGGACCATGAGACCGGGCAATCGGACAACGTGACCGCGCACTGGATGTGCGGTGCTACGGCGGTGGAAGTGGAGGTTGACATCGAAACAGGCAAAGTGCGGGTGGTGGACCTGGCTGCCGCGGTTGATGCAGGCAAGGCGATCAATCCAGCCTCCGTCGCCACTCAGATTACTGGCGCCAGCCTGCAGGGGATGGGCCCCGCGCTTATGGAGCAGATGATTTTGAGCGACGGCCAGACCGCCAATCCATCCTTCGTAGACTACAAGATCCCCGCGTTTGCCGATCTCCCCGAGCGGACAATCCCGCTCATCATTGAAGAGCCGCACCCGGATGGTCCGTTTGGCGCCAAGGGCGTGGGGGAATCAGCCATCTTCTCCATTGCTCCGGCCATTGCGAACGCCGTGGCCAACGCCGTGGGTGCGCGCGTGGCCCACCTGCCGATCACGCCGGAAAAGGTGCTGGAGGGAATGCCATGATGAGGATGTTCAATGGGCCCTCACCCCAGCCCTCTCCCAGTGGGAGAGGGAGCTCGGCCGGGGGTCTCAGGCGCCAGATTCCTCCACCTCGGCTCCCTCTCCCACTGGGCGATGGCTGGGGTGAGGGAGCGGGAGCAACACTCGCCTCAGTCACCCACATTCCAAACCGGGCCGCGGCCCAATGAAGCACGACATTACCCTCACGGTCAACGGGCGCCGGCATCAGCTCTATGTGGACAGCCATCGCACGCTGCTTGAGGTGGTACGTGATGAGCTGAAGCTCTTCGGCGCGCGGGAATCATGCGGTATGTCACTCTGCGGGGCCTGCACGGTACTGATGGATGATGTCCCCGTCAGCTCGTGCAGCTACCTGGCCGCGCGCGCGAACGGCAAATCCATCACCACCATTGAAGGCCTCGGCTCCGCCGAATCCTTACATCCCGTCCAGCGCGCCTTCCTTGAGCGCGACGGACTCCAATGCTCCTACTGCACCCCCGGCATGATCCTCATGACTGTCACGCTCCTCCGCGAGAATCCCTCACCCACCGTGGAGGAGATCAAGGAGTATCTCTCAGGCAACCTGTGCCGGTGCACGGCGTATCCGGAGATTATTGAGTCCGTGCTTGCCGCAGTGCAAAATTCAAAGTGAAAAATTCAAAATGGAGCGTGCCGGGGAGACACAGGGACCGATCTCGATTACTGAGCGAAGCATTGCCTACTCGGTACGCATGATCCAACTCTATCGTGAGTTGTCGAGCGACAGCGCAGGACGGGTCATCGCGCGACAGTTGCTGAGGTCCGCCACATCGGTCGGTGCAAACGTACACGAGGCGCAGGCTGGGCAATCCAAAGCGGACTTCATAGCCAAAATGTCAATTGCCCACAAAGAAGCTACAGAGTCAAGATACTGGTTGCGTGTTATTGCCGAAGCACAGCTCATTCAGGACAAGAAGCTCGTAGGGCTTCGTGATGAAACGGAGCAGATTATCCGAATTCTTGGGAAGATCCTGGTTACTGCAAGAGGCCGAAATCGCAGGACAACCTACACGGAGTCAGAGGCCAGCAATGAAATCTGATTTTTTCACTTTGCATTTTTCACTTTGCACTTGTCGTCGCGTATGAGTGCTTCCCTCCGCACCGCCCTTCAGCTCCTGGAGTCCGCCGGCCGGGTTCGGCGCATTGCAGCTCGAGTGAGCCCTCTCCATGAGCTTGCCACGGTCAGCCGCTTTGCTCAATTGGACCCCGAAATGGCCAATGACGTGCT
>JBJXFJ010000432.1:0-14742 GCA_046154735.1 Chloroflexota bacterium
CAGCCTGGCGATCAAGCTGCTGGATGATGCCGCGATCGGCTCGGTTGGACCATGCAGCCGCTTGTACGGATTCCATGATTCACCTCCCCAGAACTTGTGTTACACGAGTTATCGACGCCGAAAGCCCCACTTCAAGGCCTTTTGGCGTCGTGTGGAATGATCCTTGCCAGGGTTGTGACAGGCGTCACGGAAACCACCCCGCCATGTGATGCGGTGCGCCGTTCAGAGACGTATGGGTTCAGACTGCTTCGAAACGCACCGGACAGGCTCACCAGTTTGGATTGATGGTGCCGGGGACCTGAGTGGGAGGCCATGACCCAGTTATTGAGCAGCCTGAGATTCGTGCTCGTTCACTGTGAGCAGCCCCGCGTGCTTACCCTAAGGCATTTGACAATGCCATCGCTTGATCCGGACGACCAATCCGAAACGCGGATGCCACGGGTCGGGCCTTACAGACCAGCACGTGGCATCCGCGTAGCGGATTCGCGAATTCAGCGGTGGCTAGGAGCGAGCCGGTTCTGCCTCGAGCAAGCGCTCCTGTACAGACTCCATTGGCTTGGTGCTACCGCGCCGGTCAAGAATCGGGCTGTATTTGGTGGCCGCGCCCTGGCGGGCCAGGGTGTCAGCGTAACGCGGTCCATGGCTGGTCTCGGTGCGCATCCAGAGATACTGGTTCGTTGATGGATCACGGAAGGTGTTCATCGGGTCTTTCCCTTCCTCCACCATTCGGATATTCTCCTCGAGCATCTGCCGGAACTGAATGATCCCGATGTCTGACCGCCCCAGATGCTCATGCGCTCGATCAGACAGCGCGCCCTGGGTAATCCAGGCAGCCGGATCTTGCGCTGAGTTGCTATCGAGCAGCTCCCAACGGGGCTGACTGTTCTCGTCAAGGTGCGGCACGGGTACGGTGTAAAACGGAATGTCCTCCGGTCGCTGAGCTTCCTCGCCCTCAACCATGGGATAGCTGGCCACGTACCAATGTGCCGTGTTGTAGTCATCGATGGGGGTGCGAATCTGAAACGCTGGGCCCATCAGGCCGAATGCGTCCGGCGCGCCGTCCCCTGAACCGCCTTGACGGAGCATATTCGGGAAGACAATCGGGTGCCCGTCTTTCCAGGCCGTGTCCTCTTTGCTTCCGCCCTCAACCACGCGCCGCTTATAGATCCCGTATTCGAATGCGTCGAAGCCGATCTCGGTGTGCTTCTTGGCACGGAGGGGTGGACGCTCTTCCCCAAGCATCTCAACCACGAAGTTGGTCCACACGGAATGCAGCCACTCGAGGTGCACGGGATCCAGAGAGTTTTCCTGACACTGGAGCCAGTTGCAGTCCAGATGGGCGTAACCAATGTCACGCACTACGCCGTCCATGGTGTACACATCCCAGCGCGGCAGCAAGGGCGCGGGAGATGGGCCCATATAGGTGAAGAGCAAGCCGGCCATCTCCTGGACGGGGTAGGCCTTGACCTTGATCTTGTCCTTGTAGTGGGCATCCGGGTCGACTGTCTCTTCATACGGCTGCTCAATACACTGGCCGGTCTCATCCATGACCCACCCGTGATACGGGCAGCGCAGCCCCTTTGCCTCAGGAACGCCGTAAATCATGCCCATTCGGCGATGCGGGCAGAGTGGGTCAATAAGGCCGAACGTGCCGGAGCGGTCCTTATAGAGCACGAGGTCCTCGCCTAGGAGACGCACCTTGAGCGTGTACTTGTCAGTCATCTGGGAGGCCGCCGCCACGGGATGCCAATAGCGGCGCATCAGCTCGCCGCACGGTGTGCCCGGACCTACGCGGGCGAGACGATCATTTTGCTCAACACTCAGCATGGTAGTCTCCTTCCACAACCGCGTCGGCGCGGCCGGGACCTCACAATTATAATCACGCCGTCGTAATCGAAAAGTCCCGCCGTCTCCCCGGAGTGCGGCTCAGTCATCTCCGCCTACCCAGGCTCGCTCCAAATGTCCATGTCTGCGGATGGCAGGGGCATTTCATTGTCGGTCCGGACCAATCACCGGAGTAGCGAAGGGGCTTGGCTCCTTTGCCTGGAACGCGGGAGCCGGTGATCGCAATCGCAAGTCCTGGAGCTCCAGGCACAGGGCGCCGTGCTACACGGTCCCGCCGAAGGCTCGACTTTGAGATTACCCTGTGCGGGTGGCGCAGGCCTTGACGCGCACCCGCTCACGCGCTTCTTGGGGCAATGTGCTTCACGGCGCCAGGCTACACTGCTCGCTCTCTGGCCTTGGACATTGCACTCGACTGTTCAAATGACGCTCGGAGATCCGGATGGGTGAGCTCATCGCGTACCGAGCTGAGCAGACTCAGGGCCGAGGCGGCCTCGGCACGCGCTTCAGCGCGGCGACCCTGGTGATCATGAAGCTCAGAGAGTGCCAGATGCGCGCGCCACCGCGGCGGCCAGATGTCATGCTGCTGACTACGCTGAATGACGTCTCTTAGAATCGCAATTGCATCCGAGGCAGAGCCTAGCGCGGCCGCGGCTCGTGCCTGGGTAACGCGGGCGTTCAGAGTGACGGGGAGAAATCCGGTGGCAGCCCGCCACACCTGAGCCGCGTGATCCAACGCGTCACGGTGCTTGCCCCGACGGAGGAGAAGGTCGGCCATCGCCACCTTGGCCTGCACGGTGGCCAGGTCACGTCCCGAGCCCATCGGAAGTGATTGGAGCAGGTGTTCTTCCGCCACATCCAGCTCGGCCAGCTCCAGGTGGTCATAGCCCAGTTCCGCGGAGGCCACGCTGCGCCAGAGTACGCTGTGCACCTGGCTGGCCACTTGATGCATTTCGCGGTGAAGTTTAATCGCTCGCCGCGGATCGCCGGCCGTGCGATGCACCCGCCCGAGCATCCAGAGACCCAGTGCACTCCACTCCCGATGCCCGATCTGGCGAGCGAGCTCCAGGCCGGTGTTTGCTTCATCGAACGCAAACTGGAGTCGGCCAAATGGCTCGCTTATCTGGGCAAGGCAACCATGCGCGTAGGCGATTCCGCTGGCAGAGTCAACCTCGGTCCAGATCTGAAGCGCCTGGCGAATCCACTGGAGCCCCTCAGGGAGGCTACCCCGGAATGCCAGACATTCTCCCAGAACCACGGTGCTGGAGGCTTCTGTCCATCGATCATTCACCGCCCGGAGGCGCGGGATCGCGCGCTCTGCGTAGGCTATCCCACGGTCCGCGTCACCAAATATCAGGCTGGCCATCCCCAGCAAATCCAGCGTTTGCGCTTCCCCACGGGCATCGCCAATCGATTGTGCGATTTCCAGCGCGGATTCCAGTGATTCAAGCCCATTGGACTCGCGATTGAGATTCAGTAAACCGGTCGCCACACGAATATGCGCGCTGGCGAGCTCGCGCGGGGCGCCTGCCCGCTCAGCAATGGACACGGCCTCATGTGCCAGACGCAGTCCTTCCTCATAGTTCTGATGGCCGGACCAGAGCGCGGCTAGCGCTCCCACGATGCGTGCTTCGCTCACCAAGTCAGCTATCGCCGCAGCCTCGGCCCGCGCGGTTTCATAGTCACGCCGGGCCGCATCAAACTGACCGAGATCAGTGTGGACCTCCGCCCTGCGTTCCAGTAGCTGGAGTTGGTCACCGCCATGCTTGCCCAGTTTCTCGCCCGCGTTCAGCGCATGTGTATAGTGAATCAAGGCTTCGCGGTTGGCGAACCCTGAGCGAGCTTGCTCTGCCGCCGCCGTGGCATGCTCCCGCGCCTGTTCCCAGGCAGATGCCTGGGAGTAGTGAAATGCCAGAGTTGGACGCAAGGCCTCCAGGCGCTCCGGCTCCAGCTCCTGAAGCGCGTCCGCGACTCGACCGTGCAATTCACGTCGCCGCCGATGGAGCAGGGTGCTATAGGCGGCTTCCTGCATCAGGACGTGCTTGAATCCAAATGCTCGCTCCGGTAGGACACTCAGCTCGCGGATGATATCGGCCCGTTGCGCCTGGGACAGATGGCTGTCTATGGCGCCGGCTTCGCTCACTCGTGCAAGCACTCGCTGGCTAAACTCGCGTCCAATGACGGATGCTATCTGAAGCGTCAGGCGCGCCTCGCCAAGCCGATCGATTCGAGCGATGATGAGCGCCTGAAGTGATTCAGGGATCTCAGGCGTGCTGACGCTCTCGAAGCTGGTTGCACTTTGCTCAGGCACAGCCCGTTCCCGGAGCATACGAATGAGCTCCTCCAGCCACAGCGGTGTCCCGGCCGCGCGGTAGAGCAGTGCTTGGAGCGTGACGGGTAAGATGCTGGTTCCGAGGAGGTGTCCGGCCAGCTCACTGGCCGATTCGTTGGTGAGCGGCTGGAGACTGATCTCCGCAAAGCGATGCGGTAATGTGCGGGCGGCATGGTCCCGGAGCTGCCATGACGCCGCGTCTCGGTCTGGCCGAAACGCCAAACAAAACAGAATCGGCAGCTGCTCGGTGAGCGGGAGCAGATCTGATAACAGTTCAATTGAGGTCGGATCGGACCAGTGAAGGTCCTCCAGCACGAGCACAGCCGGGCCCGTCGTGACCAGATGCTCAAGCACGCGTTGGACAGTCTCGAGAATCACCTGCTGGGTTTCGCGAGGGGTGAGCACTGGTTCGCCCCGCGGTGAGAGAGCGCTCCACGGCAGGCCGATGGCGCGAGCCACCGCTGGCAGCCCTGTCGTACAGCCGAGCCGCTCGAGGTGTTGGATAATCTGCTTGGCTATGTCTCCGTCAGATGCTGGCATGGGACAGCACAACTGGCTGAGGATATTGCGCGTAAGCCCATAGCTGGTTGCCTCTTCATGCGCGTTGGCCGCGCATTGCCACCAGTGGAGATCACTCGCCTCCCGACGCAGTTCCGCGAGAAGGCGAGATTTCCCCATTCCGGGATCGCCGATCACGCAGGTTACCTGACCCCGACCTCGCCGAAGCTCATCCAGGCATTGTTGCAGGTGTCGGAGCTCCGGTTCCCGTCCCACAAACGGACCGTGATCGCTCAGCACTTTTTGGCTGCCAGCGGAAGTGCTGGCAATGACGGTCCAGGCCTCCAGTGGGGCGCTTTTCCCCTTGAGACGGAGTGGCGCATTTGGATGGAGCTGGGCGGCATGGCGCACCAGTCGGGCCGTGTTCGGTCCTACCAGAATGGTCCCGATCTCCGTGGCGCTCTGGAGTCTTGAGGCCACGTTCACCGCGTCACCAATGACCGTATATTCGAGCACGCCATTCACGTCTCGAGTGCCGGCCACAACCTCGCCGGTCTCGATGCCGATGCGCAGCCCAAGCTTCAAACCGCGCTTGGCCGCAACCTCGGAATTGAACACTTCGAGCGCGTCCTGTATGGCCAGCGCTGCGCGGACAGCGCGAACCGGGTCATCCTCATGAGCGGTTGGAGCGCCAAAGAGGAGCATGACGGCATCACCGATGAATTTATCAACCGTGCCGCCCAGTGACGTGGCGCGGCTGACCAGCCTTCGAAAGCACTCCGTGGTCAGGTCGCGGACTTCCTCCGCATCCATTTGCTCCGAGAGCGCCGTAAAGCCGGCGATGTCGGCGAAGAGGATCGTAACCGGGCGCCGCTCATCACTGGTGATCTGATTGGTGTTGCTGCCCCCCGCCAGTGATTGAGCGGTGGTGGCCGGGTCAAGGGCCGCTCCACACTCGCCGCAGAATCGGTCACCAGCATCATTGCCGGTGCCGCAGCGCGGACACAGAGGCGCGAGCCCAGCACCGCAGGCCCGGCAGAACTTGCGAGATTCGCTGTTCTCGACTCCGCATTTCGGGCAGTTCACGGGCAATTTCTCAATGTGGAGTGTTGCTGGACCGCGGGCATCCTGCGTGCCCGCTCATCGCGCCGGATCAAACCCGCGCGATGAGCGGTGGGCGTGCTCGCAGGGTCTATTCAAAGTCGATTTCTCGGCGGGACAATGTAGCACGGCGCCCTGTGCCTAGAGCTCCCGAACCCGTGATTGCGATCGGATGCTCCCGCGTCCCAAGCACAGGGAACAAGCCTCCGTGCTACGTCGCGGACTACTCCGAAGTTGGACACCCCAAAGATTATGGGCGTGCTCATCGTGTCAACTGACCCACTAGTAACTCCGTGGCATGCCCAGCACATGCTGACCGATATAAGCGAGTACCAGGTTGTTGCTGATTGGCGCCACAATGAACAATCGAGCTTCACGGAATTTGCGCTCAATGTCGTATTCACTGGCAAGGCCGTATCCTCCATGCGCGGTCATGCACGCGTTGGCAGCCTCCCAGGCGGCCTCTGAGGCCAGTAGCTTGGCCATGTTGGCTTCCTCGCCGCACTTCCTGCCACTATCAAAGAGTGAGGCAGCGCGGAATCGAACGAGATCGGCAGCCTCGAGATGGGCATAGGCATGAGCGATCGGGAACTGCACGCCCTGGTTTGCTCCCAGTGGACGGCCAAACACCTCCCGCTCTGACGTGTACCGTGTCGCGCGATCGACAAACCAACGACCATCGCCAATGGATTCCGCGGCGATGAGGATGCGCTCCGCGTTCCAACCGTCGATGATGTACCGGAAGCCCATGCCCTCCTCGCCAATCAAGTTTTCCGCGGGCACTTCAAGATCGGTGATAAACAGCTCATTGGTCTCGTGATTGATCATCATGTCCAGTGGACGGACTTCTATGGCGCTGCCCGATTCGCGAAGATCAACGACAAAGACCGATAGCCCGCGTGTCTTGTCCGTGAGCTCGTCGTACGGAGTTGTCCGCGCCAGCAAGAGCATGAGATCTGAGTGCTGCACACGGGAGATGAAGACCTTCTGGCCGTTGATGACGTACTTATCCCCTTTGCGCACGGCCGTGGTTTGAATGCGCGTGGTTTCTGAACCGGCGTTCGGCTCGGTGACGCCGAACGCTTGCAGGCGCACCTCGCCCGCGGCGATGCCCGGCAGCCAGCGCTGTTTCTGCACCTCGGACCCGTGCCGCAGAAGCGCTCCCATGATGTACATCTGCGCGTGGCAGGCGGCGGAATTCCCGCCGTTCCGATTCACGGCTTCAAGAATCAGGGACGCCTCAGTGATGCCCAGACCGGCGCCACCATAGGATTCAGGAATCAGCGCGCCAAGCCAGCCGGCTCGGGTGAGCGCGTTCACAAACGCGTCTGGATAAGCCTGGTTCTTGTCCACCTCACGCCAGTAGGCGTCTGGGTAGTCCTGGCAGATCTCGCGAACGGCCGCGCGAATCGCCTCCTGTTCCTGACTGAGCTCAATGGGCATGGGCTGGGGCCTCCGGGTTGATGAGCGCTTCACGCTCGGGTGGTAGCGGACGTCGGGCGATGGACGCGGCCAATGCGCCAATAGACGCGAGGCCCGCAAACACGAGCACGACGGATGAATAATCGTTGAACAGATCGTATCCCAGTCCGCCCAGCACCGGCCCGCTGGCACTGGCGCCAATAACGAACGGTCGAGAAAGTCCTCGAATGCCACCCACGGACCGACGCCCAAAATAGTCGGCCCAGACGAGGGCATCAAGCGCCTCTTTCCCACCATTGGCGAGCCCGTAGACGAGCGCGAAACTCAGTGCGACGGCCTCAGATCGGATATGCGCCACGGCAATCAGGCACACGGCCACGAGGCCGAACGAGAAGGCCAACGCGATATTGGAAGGCACCCGCTCGGCAAGTCGACCCATACCCATGCTGCCCGCCGCCCAGGTGAGACCGTAAAAGCTCACGGCGAGAGCTGCAACTGCGGCTGAGACCCCCTGAGACTGGAGCAGGGCTGCCTGGTGAACCGTGAGACCGGAGATCGCGGCTTGACCGAAGGCGTTGGCGACAACGAGGAGCCAGAATGATCTGGATTGAGCTGCCTCTCGAACACTCCAGGCGCTATCCGCGGGCTGTGCAGCGCGAGACTCTGGAGAGGGAGCTGGGTCACCATCGGGCAAGAGTCCCATATCCTCGGGTCGATGTCGAAGGAAGATCGCGGCCAGCACCGCCAGGAGTAGACCTGTTCCTCCCCCCAGAACCAGCCAGGCTGTTCGCCACCCCGCCGTGGTGATAAGCGCTTGAGCGACCGGAACGAGGAGCATGACGCCGAGAGCGTTGCCGGCCATGGCGATCCCCAGAGCGCGACCACGCTGACGCACGAACCAGTTGCTTACGGATGTGCTCACGGCCACATTTAGGGCGCCCATGTCAATAGCGCGCGCAAGGCCGAACGCAATGAGAAAAGAGATGGGCTCGGTTACGGTTGACACGAGGCTCAATGTGCAGGCTATGCCCAGCCCGCAGAACGTGAGCACCGCGCGCGGGCCGAAGCGATCCGCGATGGCGCCAAAAAACGGTGCCAGGAGGGCGCCCGCGAGTGTTCCAATGCTCAGCCCGCCGGCTAGAAGTGCTCGCGACCATCCCAGATCACTCGCCATCGGCTGGAGGAAGACGGAGAAGCCGGCGCCGCCGGTGAATGTGGCGGCAAACATGGCCATGAGGCCGACGGAGACGATGATCCAGCCGTAGAATATCATTGGCGCTTTGCCCGAAGATGCGGAGGACGGCACGCGGGCATTGTTGGGGGCTGGTGCGCGAACTGTCAACTCGAGACTGGGTGTGATGTGTACGCTGATGTATCAGGGAAGGGATCGTTGAAGTGAGTCAAAGTGACTCCGGTGCCGTGGTTGGAATCGATCTCGGCGGGACGAAGATTGCGGCTGCCGTGGTGATTGCGGATGGGACAGTGCTTGAGCGAACCCTTGTTCCAACTGAAGCTGAACAGGGGAGAGACCATGTCATTTCACGCCTCGTTGATGTGGTGCAGGAGCTACGGGAGGACACCGATCGTTCGATTGCAGCGGTGGGAATCGGCGCACCCGCTCCACTGAGCCCTTCGCGAGGAATCATCTGGGAAGCGCCCAATATGCCGGGCTGGGAGCAGGTGCCGTTGCGAGATATCCTGGAGGGGCGTCTCGGCCTCCGTGTTGCTCTTGAGAATGATGCGCGCGCCGCGGGGCTCGCTGAAGCGCGGCTGGGGGCTGGTCGCGATGTGCGCGATATGCTCTATGTCAGCGTTGGTACGGGCATTGGCGGTGCGCTGATCCTGGACGGGAAACTTCATCGTGGTGCTACTGAGACCGCCGGTGAGTTGGGCCACATGGTGATGAATCCGGACGGCCCCATCTGCGGATGCGGAAATCGTGGTTGTCTGGAGCAGTACGCCGCTGGGCCGGCTATCGAGCGACGGGCCGGTGAGCTGCTTCGAGGGGGCGCGGAAAGTAGCTTGAGCAGCCTCTCACGCGAAGAAATCACCGGTGAGCGAGTGGCTGATGCAGCCAGGCGGGGCGACGGTGTGGGCCTGCGCGCATATCGAGAAGCGGGGGCCTGGCTTGGCGCTGGGATTGCCTCAGTTGTGAATCTGGTCAATCCTTCCCTGGTGATTCTCGGCGGTGGTGTTGCAAACACCGGAGAGCTTTTACTCAGCCCGCTGCGTGCCAGCGTCCGGCAACACTCGCTAGCCCGCTCGTACGAAGGGTTGCGTATTGAGCAGGCGCAGCTGGGAACCGATGCGGGCATCCTTGGTGCCGCCATTGCAGCGTTTGAGGTGGCCTCCGGCTGACCATCAGGGACCACATTGTCCCATGACTGCAGCGACCCGACGCTCAACTACGCCTGGCACCGTTCACTGTAATAATATAGGCCCGTTGAGAGGGGGTCGCCTCCCTAGCTGGGCGATTTGTTGCTGGAGGATTTTCGATGACCTACGTGATTGCTGAGCCGTGTGTTGACGTCAAGAACAAGTCTTGCGTTGACGTATGCCCGGTCTCCTGTATCTATATCGAAGATGAGGCAGCCGATCGGTTGCTTTACATCAATCCGGATGAGTGCATTGAATGCGGCGCTTGTGAACCTGAGTGCCCGGTGAATGCCATCTTCCATGACAGTGCAATGCCGACCGAGTGGACCGAGTATACGGACCTCAACAAGCAATGGTTTGAGGACAAGCCGGCGGTGCGTGCGCGAATTGAGGAGCTCAAGCCAGCCTAGGCCATGACTGCGGCAACTTACCTATGAGAGACGGCGCCTTTGGCGCCGTCTCTCTTGCTCTAAGGGTGAAGCCTTCTCGGATGGCCAAGCGGGGTTTGGGTCTAGAGATCCAGTGGAGATGCCTGTTGCTCAGCTTGCTTTTGGGCGGTAAGCACCCAGTAGGCCAGGCTTTCTGTGACCGCGTCACGAAGTCGACGGAGAAAGTCCAGCTCTGAGCCTCGCGGCTCGGCTCCAACCACCCACGTGGAGATGCCGACAAGCAAGGCGATTCCACAGTCGTCGTGGCCGCCGCCCCTATGGAGATCCGGGCGAATTCCCCAGCAGCCCAGACGTGGGTTCAGGTCACCGTCCGGTCGCCGCTGGGGCGCGTAGTAGTCGACCACGGCCTCGGTGATCTTGGTTGTGAGATATGACCACATATGCGAACAGTGCGGCTCACGCAGCTTGAGATCGGTACAGGTGACAAGCTCATTGTCGAGCAGTGCCCAGACGTGCACCAGGTCAGTATCCGGTTCAAGCGGAACGTGCTGATTGATCGGCGCGACTCGCACAGTAAAGATATGTGGCCCAATGCGAACGCGCTGAGACACGGCGAACCGACGGAGGTCGGGGAGAGGATCCTCCCACCCCCGGCGAATTGCCCGATGTGCCCCCAGCTTCTCTGGATCGAACGGTGTCATGCACACAGTCTAACTGAGACAACTCCCCGAACGTGAGTCGGAGGGGCTGAGCCTGACGAACCTCGTCTCGCGGAAGCACACAGCCTACTCGCGATGTCGAAGGCGCTTGTATTCTGTGTCTGATGCGACGCTTTGCATCAAGAGTTAGGATGATCATACGTGTCTCTGGGAGGGTGCGATGTTTTTCGATCCTCGGCTCTACGATCTCACACAGGGAGTGCGGCTGCGTCTGTTTGGAGCGGCTGCGCTGGGCCTGCTGGCAGTGGCCACTGGCGTGGCACGCCTTGCGCTTGCAGGCTATGTGATTGCACGCGTGCTCCAGGGAGCGGAAGTCGTTGACGTCGTGCCCTTGCTCCTCGCGGTTGCGATGCTGGTAGTGGTGCGCACCGTGCTGCAGTACCAGCGTGACGTTGTGGCACACCACACGGCCTCTCTGGTGAAGATTCGACTGCGGAATCGGCTGTATCGGCATGCGCTGGCCCTGGGTCCCGGCCATTTTGACCAGCGTCGCACCGGAGATGTTCTACTCTCATTCGTGGATGGTGTGGAGCAGCTCGAGACGTATTTCGGACAGTACCTTCCTCAGCTTCTCGTGGCGGTCGTAACTCCCCCGTTGATTTTTCTCTTCATAGCCATACTTGACCTTCCGGTAGCGCTGATTTTCCTGACCTTTGCCGTTGTTACGCTTATCGTTCCCGGATTTCTTCGCACCAAAAACGCGGAGAGTAGTGAGGCTCGTCGGCTCGCCTACGGAGCCTACGGCTCGGAATATCTTGACAGTATTCAGGGGCTGGGAACCCTGAAGGCATTCGGTCAAGCTCGAGCGCGGGGTGCAGTGTTAGCGGAGAAGGCTCGGTATCTCTACAAGTCAACGATGTGGGTGCTGGGCGTCAACATCGCCACCGGCGGGTTGAGCCTGTTGGGCGTCTCAGCCGGCGCTGCCGCGGCACTTGGCCTCGGCGCCGTGCGAGTAAGCCAGGGGGAGCTTGCGCTGACCTCTCTGGTGGTGATTCTGATGCTGGGTGTTGAGGTGTTTCGGCCTATTCGTGAGCTGGTGCAACTGTTTCACCAGGGGATACTGGCTCATTCGTCCGCTCAGGGAATCTTTGCGTTACTTGATACACCAATCACCATTAAGTCTGGGGAGTCTCCCTCATCCGACGCGGGACCAATCCAGCCCGAGGTTGAATTCCACAATGTGCAGTTTGGCTACCAGAATGGCGCCCGGCCAGCATTGCACGGAATCTCGTTTCGATTGAAGGCGGGCGAAAGGCTGGGGGTTGTTGGTCCAAGTGGAGCCGGCAAGTCAACGTTGGTCTGGTTGCTTTTGCGTTTTGTTGATCCTCAGGCTGGCCGAATCACACTGGGCCAGCGTGATCTGCGCGAGCTGTCACTCGATGAAATCCGACAGCAGATCGCCGTGGTAACGCAGGACACATACCTGTTTCATGGCACCGTTGCAGAGAATCTGCGCGTTGGAAAGCCTGATGCGACGCAACATGAGCTTGAGGCGGCAGCAAAGCTCGCCAATGCCCATGCGTTTATCAGTGTCCTGCCGGATGGGTATGAGACCGTGGTGGGCGAGCGGGGTGCCCGACTTTCAGGCGGCCAGCGGCAGCGGATCGCCATTGCCCGCGCGTTACTTAAGGACGCCCCAATTCTCGTCCTGGACGAAGCGCTCTCCAGCGTGGATGCTGAGAACGAGACAGTGATCCAAGACGCGCTGGACCGTCTGATGATCGGGCGCACAACGCTGGTCATTGCTCATCGTCTCTCGAGTGTGATTGGCGCTGATCGGGTTATCGTGCTTGACCACGGCAAAGTAGTCGAATCCGGCGCTCACCGTGAGCTCATCACGCAGAACGGGCTGTATGCAGAGCTAATGAAGCCACAGCATTCAGACCCCTCCTCGGGCGTGACCGAACCGCAGATTCCGGGAATAACGGACCACGATCATGCCGAGTCCCGTTCCGCGAACGGATCCGTCGCTCCGGTGGCGTCAGCGCAATCTGCACTCCCGGAGCTGCCACGGGACACCACTGGGCGGGCAAGTATGGTTGACCCGCTTGCAGTGGGCGCGGTCTGGACGCGCTTGTTTGCCATTGTTCGGCCATGGTGGAGTTACTTGGTTTTAACGTTCGTAACGGGATTGGCGCACCACGCTGGGACCATCGGGCTTGGTGCCGTGAGCGCTCTACTTGTGGGGGCGGTGGCTACTGGACAGGAGGTCCAGGGGTGGTTGCTGGCGCTCGCCGTGATGGTCGCACTGTCATCGGTACTTGCCTGGGCTGAAACGTGGTTCGCACACGATCTCGCGTATATGCTGCTGGCAGAGATGCGCATCGATGCGTACGACACGCTGGAACCTCTGGCTCCCGCCTATCTTGTGCGCCGGCGCAGCGGCGACCTCGTGAGCATTGCCGGTGGTGATGTTGAAACAATCGAGCTTTTCTTTGCCCACACGATTACGCCGGCCTTCGTTGCCATCATGGTGCCCGCGGTGGTCCTCTTGATCCTGGGTGGACTCTCCTGGCCGCTGGCCCTTGTGCTCCTGCCATTCCTCGTGGCCGTTGGGGCGAGCCCGTTCTTCGCGCAACGTGCCGCGGAACGGCTAGGCTCGGGTGTACGCCAGGAATTAGGCCACGTCCATGCTCATATGGTGGACAGTATCCAGGGATTGAAGGAGATTGTTGCCTTCAACCAGGCCAATGCACGGGCGAAAGCGATCACCGAGAACGGCTGGAAATTGGCCGAGGTGCGCGGACGGCTTCTCAGCCAACAGGCGATGCAGTCTGGATTTATTGATGTGATGACCGGCTTGGCCGGTCTGGCCGTACTGACTACCGGAGCGATCATTATTGCCCAGGGTGGGCTCTCTCGCTGGTACCTTCCCCTCGTGACGGTTCTATCACTCTCCGCCTTTGGTCCCGTCACTGAGCTGGCGAAGACCGCTAAGCAGCTTGTGGAGACGCTCGCGTCAGCTCGGCGTCTCTTTGCCGTCCAGGATGAACCCGTCTCCGTACTCGATGGTCCGGGAGTGCCAGGCGACCGGGCCATTCTGCCTCCCCAAGTTGATCTGGAGCATGTGAGTTTTCGCTACGGGCCAGCAGAGCCACTGGCTCTCAACAATGTCAGCATCTCCATAAAGCCTGGCCAAACCGTCGCGTTGGTGGGCTCATCCGGTGCGGGAAAAACAACCTGCGCTCATCTGCTCATGCGTTTTTGGGACCCAGAGCACGGCAGAATTATGTTCAATGGTCACGATCTCAAGTCATTCACGCTCGATGATCTGCGAGGTCGAATAGCTCTGGTTTCGCAGGACACTTACCTCTTCAACATGCCCTTGCGTGAGAACCTTCGACTTGGCCGACCCACGGCTTCGGATGAGGAGGTGATTGCGGCGGCCCGCCAGGCGAACGCCCATGATTTCATTGCCGCACTCCCGGATGGGTATGACACGTCCCTCGGTGAGCGAGGCGTGCAGCTTTCCGGGGGGCAGCGACAACGCATTGCCATCGCTCGCGCCATTTTGAAAGATGCGCCAATGCTGATACTGGATGAAGCCACCTCGCATCTTGACGCACTGAATGAGCGCGACGTACGGGAGGCTCTGTCAAAGCTCATGAAGGGGCGAACAACCGTGGTCATTGCGCACCGCCTGTCCACCATCCGCGACGCAGACATGATCGTTGTCTTGGACCAGGGACGGGTCGTGGAACTAGGGACGCATACAGAGCTGCTTCAGACGGATGGACTCTATTCGAGCCTGGTGGCTCGGCAGATCGTGTCATCAATCGAAGTCGACAGTGCGGCGCAGGACCCAGCCGCGAATATGGTCAAGATTGGCCACGGTCACCACCATTAGTGCCTCGTCCAACTTGGTCTGTGGAGCCCTCCCGCTGCCGGTGGTGTCGGGCATATTGCCCGACAGCGAAGAAGCTAGCGCGTGGCGACGAGCGGGAACGCACCAGACTGTCGGGCAAGATGCTCGCCACCAACGGTTCCCTCCACCCAAGAAGACCATGATTGCCAGAGCACTGGCCCGAGCCTGAGAATCCCGATGTGACGCGCGTCACATCGG
>JBJXFJ010000440.1:0-3595 GCA_046154735.1 Chloroflexota bacterium
GCCATGCTCGAGGCGCGGCCAGGGACGGCCGCTCTACAGGCATTCTCCGACAGCCTATTGTCGGTCGAGCTTAGGCGTGTCAGCGTGCATAGAGGGGTATCTTCGTCTGATCCAGGCGCTTCTTGAAGAAAGGATTTCGAATTGAGCGGCTGGTAACGAGGTCTACCTGGACTCCTAACAACGCCTCGAGCTCATCGAGCAGGCCGAAGTAGGCGTTGCTCAGACTTTCCCGATCCAAGGATTCGAACTCCACGGCGAAATCCATGTCGCTTCGCCCTGGGTCGAACCGCTCGCCCGTGGCTGAGCCAAAGAGCTCCAGTCGTCGCACATGATAGCGATGGCAGAGGACCGCGATCTCCTGGCGTTTGCTGGCGATGCTCGAGTGCATGGGTAGGGGCGATCTCCTCAATGCATGATGCCACGGCAGGCGTCCGTTAGCCAGTGCAGGTGATTCGGTGTATTGCGTTAGAGGTAACTCCATGCACCGGAGTCAGCAGATGGCCCCGTACGGCAGCCTCCCGACGGCATCAGTACCACTAAATGCCTCCCCGAGTCGCTGATTCGAGGCTAGGCTCACTGGGGGCGACCGGACCCCAGAATGTTATCCCTATCGCGGTACGATCACCTCGGCTGACTCACCACATCCACCAGAGCCGGGCGGCCTTCTTGCACCGCCTTGAGCGCTTGCTGCAACGCCGGCCCAAGCTGATCCGGATGCTCAATGGGACCCCAGGATTCCACGTCAAACGCTCTGGCCAGGGTGGCAAAGTCCGTGTTCGGCTCAGTGATCTCAATGCCTATCATTCGATTTTCCATGGGCCGCCCGCGCATCTCTGCAATGTGCGCCTGGTGCCCCTCGTCCTGGAAGTAGGCGCGGTTGTTGTGCACCACCATGAGCACCGGGATTTTGTGATGCGCGGCGGTCCAGAGCGCGCTCGGCGTATACAACAAATCACCATCGCCCATGACACTGATGCAGATGCGCCCAGCCTCACGCAGGGCCACAGCGGCGCCCATGGCGCCGCCCGCGGAGAACCCCACGCCTCCGCCGCCACCGCCGCCACCAAGGAAATGCACTGGCTCGGTGAGCGTCCACTGCGCCCGATTCATTGCGCGACCGTTGACGCGGGTGAAGGGGAGCTCACGCGCGGCTGACCAGAGCTCGCCGGACAGACGAAGCATTGATATGGGCTGGGCATTCCAGCCCTGCTCCGCGCGCTCAAGAACGCGCGCCATCGCCTCTTGCCGTCGCTGCGTCACGGCGATGCGCCGAGCCTCAATGCGTGCGCTGCTGCTGGAGTCTGCCTCGCTGGCACGTCGGCACTCGTCCACCAAAAGCGGAATTGCTACAGATGTGTTGCCGGTCATGGCCAGGTCAATTGGGAAGATTCTGCCGATGTCCACCACCCAGCGCTGTGGTACGTAATCGGTGAGCGAGATGCTGATGACCTTGGCTCCGGCTCGGAGTGGCGGTTCAGCATCGGATCGGTCGCGTCCAACTTCTGAGAAGGTCGCTTCCAGATCATCCACGTCCAATGCCAGAATCACATCCGCCTCGCGCAGCACTCGGCTGAAATCAAGGGTGAGGTCCAGCGGGTGCGTGGTGGGTACGTTGAAGCGCGCGCCACGATCAATGATGGCCGCGCCGAGCATGGTGCTGAGCTGGCTCAACGCCGGGAGCACAGCCGGATTTCGGCCCACTGTTTCCGCGATGATCACCGGGTACTCCGCGCCAATCAGCAGCCGAGCGGTTTCGCGCAGCGAGTCGGGATTTGGAGCGGGTGGCGCCGCCGGATCATAGCGAGATGGATCTGGCAGCTTCACCGGCGTGGTAATGCGCTCCTCCTGGAGCGCGGCATCAAGACAGACGTACACGGGGCCGCGCGGCTCGGTCATAGCAATACGGTAGGCGCGCAGAAGCGATTCCGGAATGGCCTCCACGCTCGCTGGCTGATCGTCCCATTTCACATAGTCGCGCACCTGTTGACCCTGGACCAGGGCCGTGTGGACCCAGTCAATCCACGGACGGCGCTGACGCGTATCCATGGGTCCCGTGCCACCCAGCACCACCAGCGGTACGCGGTCGCACCAGGCGTTGAAGATGGCCATGGAGGCATGCTGGAGCCCCACAATGTCATGGACAATGGCCGCCATCGCTTTGCCCGAGGCCTGGGCATAGCCATGCGCCATGGCTACGGCGATTTCCTCGTGGCAGGCCAGGAGCATTTCCGGGCCGCCCTCGCCAAAGTTCACCAGCGAGTCATGTAGCCCTCGCCAGCTTGCACCCGGGTTGGCCGCGGCGTATTCAATGCCCAGCGCCCGCAGCATCTCTACAACGATATCCGAGCCGTACTCAGCTCGGGATTCGAGATACGCCATAGTGTGAATCTCCCTCGAATAGCTCAGCCCGTGTCCGGGCCGCGACCGTTAAGCGAGCGGGTCCATCGCGATATCCTCCCGCCCGTTGACGGAGGATTCTGCCTCGGGACCCGGTCGCGGCCCGGACGCGGGCATTGAGATCTTGCCCGGCCTAACTGACGATGCTCTTCCCGCCAAAGCGCTCTTTCCAGCGCGGGAGCACATCCGTGTTGAAGACACAATCGGGCACTTCGCCTCGCAGCGCCGCCAGGACTGAGCGCGTGCCCCATTGAACACCGGCGCCCAGGAGTCCGGAGCGCTTGTTGGAGGCAATCATGTGCGGTGAAAGAAGCACCTTGTCGCCTAGCTGGCGCAGCGGACTATCCATAGAGAGGGGTTCGTCCTCAAAAGCGTCCAGCGCTGCCGCCGCAATCACATCGTTCTGTAGCGCCTGGGCCAGTGCCGCTTCATCCACCACGTACCCGCGCGAAGTGTTCAGCAGCACGGCGTCTGGCTTCATGAGCTTGAATTCTTCCTCGCCAATCATGTGACGAGTCTCTTTGGTCAAAGTCACATGCAAGCTCACCACGTCAGATTGCTGGAGCAGCGTCTTCAGATCCGTTTGTTCCACGCCGCAATCGCCAAACTTCTGGCTGGGTACGTATGGATCGCAGGCCAGAATCTGGATGCCCCAGGGACGCATGAGCTGTGACACGCGAGCGCCGATCCGCCCCAGACCCACAATGCCCAGCGTGATGCCGGGGTAGCCATCCTCCTCGCGGGAGCCGATGTACGTGCCCTCCAACGCCTCATCACGCCAGTGGCCACCGCTCTTGAGGTGCCGATCGCGCTCACGCAGCTTCTTCATCACGCCCAGCATGATGGCTATGGTGCCCTCCGCCACGGCGCCCCAATTGGACTCAGTGGGCGCGTTGGTCACGAGAATGCCCAGCTCCGTGGCCGCTTCAACATCGATATCGTCCACGCCAATGGTGTATTTCGCGATCACACGCAAGCGATCGGATGCTTCCATGACCCGGCGAGTGATGGGTGTACTGCGGATTGATGTGCCGCACATCGCGTCCGCATCCTTCGCCATGGCCACCATTTCAGACTCGTTGTCGCCCATGGGTGTCTCCCACGAGGCGCTGCCCAGTGTGAGCTGACAGCCCGCGGCATCCAGCACTTGATGCGTATCACCGGTCTTATCGGCCGGGGCAAAGATGAACACGTTGGC
>JBJXFJ010000441.1:0-14609 GCA_046154735.1 Chloroflexota bacterium
ACCCAGGCCGGAGATGACGGTCCCAATGGCGAGTATGGCTCCAGACAGGTGACCAGCCCGTCCGAACGACTGAAGAAGCCCGATTGGCCGCGTGTGGAGGCGTTAATCACGATGTCCACGCCCTCCGCCACATCTGCCACTTGACCTTCTGGAAGTACGCTTACCTGCCCACTCAAGGGGTCGACGGCGTGTGCTACTTCCTCAGCGGTTGCCCGGGTCCGATTTACCAGCAGGAGCCGGCCCGGCTGCCCAAGTCGCGGAAGTAAGGCCGTGGCCACGGCCCGTCCGGCGCCGCCGGCCCCGATGAGCAGAATGGTGGCGCCTTCAAGATTCGGAAAGAAGGGCGGTGCGCTCGGACGCGCTCGGGTAAGACAGGCGAGAGCCCCTTCCGCGTCCGTGTTACTCCCCAGAAGCTGCCCCTGTTCGGTCCGCACAACGCAGTTCGTTGCACCGATGGCCGTGGCAATTGGGTCCAGACCATCTAGAAATGGCAAAACTGCCTGCTTATAGGGGACGGTCACGTTCACGCCGAGCAGGCCAGGCGACGCGCGCATGGTTGAAACGAACGCATCCAGGCGATCGGGAGAAACATCAAACGCCGCATACCGGGCATCCAGTCCTAGGGCACTGAAAGCCGCGTTCCAGAGCGCTGGACTCCTGGAATACCGTGATGGGTGATCACCGAGTATCCCAACCACCCAGCGGGCGCCACCCACTGCCTCGTCAAGAGGATTGGTCAACAGGGGACGAAGTGCGTCAGCAAGGGGCGGTGCAGCCATTCAGAGACTCCTCAGCGAGCACGCGGTTCGGCCGCGCGATACAGCCCAAATATCGCCCCGTCATCCATGGGCGGCGGCGCTCCTCCGTCCGGGAGCGTGAGCTGCAAGCGATCGATGATAGCGACGGTTGTGCGCGGATTGTCACGCGAGGCCAGAATCACCAGTCCGGGGTGCCCGGGCACCCAGGAATCATCAATTGTCACAACCTGAAACGGTGTATTGGTCACATCGAGCAGTGCGCTGAAGACGCGCTCCATATCCCCGGCGCCAGCCTCCATCAGCCTTCGCCGATTCAACCGATTATCCAGATACACCAACTCGCCAGGACGGCCATTTGCCTGCATTTCCCGGACAAGCTCAAGCACGCGGGTGTTGGAACGGCCCGACGATTCCAGGCGCCCGTACAATCCCTGAAGCTGGAACAGCGAATACACGCAGAAGATACTCACCAGGCCCGACGCAATGAGCGTCTCCCGGAAACGGAGTCTGCGCCAACCGGCAATCATGACCAGCGTCAGGCTCAGCCCAGCAAACAGCGGCGGGAGCAAGGGTGACAGATAACGACCACTGAAAAGTGGCTCGTAGCGGTTGTTCACCAAGGGCAGCAGGCAGACCATCGAGAGCAGCGCCAGCAGTGGGGTGCTCTGCCGCCGAGACGCGAAGTATCCAACGCCAAACAGGGATCCCACCAGGCCGGCAATGAGGATTGGGTCGGCGAGATATGACCACATTGCCTCACGTCGATCGATCGCACCGCCCAGCACGCGCAGCAGTGACATCAGGAGACTCTCGAGTTTTTCCAGATAGGGGATGTCCTTACCGCCCGCGTAGCCGGCTGACATCGACTGTGCGTGCCGGAGCGTTTCACCCGCGGTCCCGATGTTGAACACCAGCATGTTGGCGTACCCCAGTCCCATACCTCCCAGAGCTAGCACCCCCCAACGGCTTAGAGCCAGCCGCGGCAGCGTGAGCAGCGCTGCCAGGCCCAGGCCCACAATAAGCACGAGAACCAGAATGTGCGTTTGTAGTGCCAGCCCCAGACATAGGCCGGCCAGCGTAAGGTCGATCCCGCCCGTGCGATCCTCGTGATAGCGTCGGCGAGCGCGCACGATGAGCCACATGGCCAACGTCGTAAACAGCGGCGTCGTACTGTTAGCCCAGGCGAGATGACTGTTGAGCACGATATGCGCGCTCGATGAGCACAGTAGCAGGCCGCTCAGCACCGCGGTGAGCCGGGCGCGCCGCTCATCCTGCCCCGCGGCGCGCCCGAGCTCCAGGGTCAGGTAGTACGCGGGGCCAATCTGGAGCACGCCCATCAGCAGCGCAAAAGCGCGCGGAGCCTCCATGGACACTCCGCTGACAAGAAAGAAACCGGCCATCAGATAGCTCGTGAGCGCTCCATAGTACGGATCCGCATTGGTCAGCGGCCGCGCACCAATGCGGATGATGTCCAGACTCACCGCAATCTCGTCCCATTCATCCGTGAAAACGGGAATGTTCCAGAGTTGAGGCCAGCGGAGGGCTGCCCCCAGAGCCAACAGCCCCAGACAGAGCACGCCATCCAGAATCCAGTCGCCTTCCATCCGTGATTTGGCCTGAGGCCGCGGATTTGCGGCGGTCAGGTTTGGGGCACCTGGGGCGATCACCGCCCGCCCTCTGAGCGCGGCATGGGCGAGCGCATGCTACTGGCCCAGCGCGGTAGCCGCGAATCGAGTCTGAATGTGCTCGGCCAGCGTCTGCCCAACGACGCGCTGCCCGGCCGCGGACCAGTGCAGGTCCTTTGAGTAATAGAGCGGTGGCTGGCTTCGGGCTGCCTCCACGAGTGGCGGCCCAAGATCCAGGTACTCAATTCCATGACGCCCCGCTAGGTCAGCCAGGCGACGGCGCGGCGCATCCAGATCCCAGCCGTCAGCCCGCAGCTTGTTCGCTGCCCTGAACGATTCCCACTGCGCGGGATAGATCTCCCAGACGGTCGGCGCATTCACCAGCAGAAACTGTGCTTGGGTGGCCTCGCTGAGCTCACGCGCGGCGACAATCAACCCCTCGGTGACATCCCAGGCTTCGGCCCACTCGGCCTTCTGGCTCGTGGAGAACACGCGGATCTCGGTTTCCACCAGCTGATCCAGGAGCCGCTCATCGTCATCGTCAAGATTCGTGGCATTGCGTCCCGGGACGCGCGCCAGGACACCGTTCTGGAACACGTTCCAGAGGTAGAGCTCACGCCCAGTCTCGGCGCTCCCTGCCGCCGATCGACGGGGCGTCCAGGGCTGCAGCTCCAGGCGGCCATTCCGAAGCGCATAATATGGCTTGCGCAAGTTTCGCACGTTGCCCTTGATCTTAAAGCTGTTATCCGTCACATCATTCCCGGTGTAAAACACCAGCACCACCAGATCAGGCGCGTATTGCACCCCCTCATGGCGAAGAAATTCATACTCCTGGGCCGTGCTCCAGCCGCCACTCCCGGCATTGATGACCTGGGTCACACCAGGCACACGTGGCTGCAAAACGGATTCCAGCACGCGTGCGGCCGTCTCTTCCGGACGCACCTGCACGCCCTCCACGAACGAATCACCCAACATCAGCACCCGGCGGTGTCCCGCGGGTTTGGCGTATGGAATCTCGCGCTCCCTCAGACCGAGCGAGTTAATTGCAACGCGCGAGAGAAACTCATCGCTCCTAACCCAGCCAACCATGCCCGGAACGCGGGCGAATCCATACAGTGGGTGGGCCGCGCTGTACAGATTGGCCGCGGCGCTGCCAGGCAAGAACGGACCAAATGCGCGCATCGCCAGCTCGAGCACTACAAGCGGCAGTATGATCGCCACCACGATCAGTGTGGCGCGCAGGAACAGGACGCGCGGTTGGGGGGCAGGCACGGGGTGAGCTACCTCCATAGTCGGTCGCCCCAGGCGGGCGGGGCGCGTGGCCCTGGCACGGTAGCCTCACCATCGCGGGCAGTCGACTTGCTCTGCCAGCGCACGGAATCAGCGCCACTGAAGCATCAGGATTGGAGCGTGAGTATACAGTCTCGTCAGGCGTGGGTACGATGCTATCAGTGCCTCCGGGGGCGATACTTCGTGTACCAGTGCGGAAGTCCGTGTACTGAGCATCCGGAAGACCGGGAAGGCCGCGAGTGAGCCAGAGCACTCTCAACAGCGTTCTCCCCGCGGAATCGCTGTTCCGCCAAGCGCTTGCGCGCCTGCTGCCGCTGACGGTGCTCGGCGTTGGTCTGGCACTCACGGCCGTGTTTGCCTACTACGCGGTCGCCTCGATCACGACAAAACTGCCGATTACGTACCCAGAGGGGGCCCACGTCGCGGCAATCATGCGGCTCCGCCTCGGCGAGTCGCTCTACCCGGCGTTTCTTTCCTATCCGCTGGTAATCACGCCCTATCCACCCGGGCTCTACCTGCTGGGGGCAATCCCAGCCTGGCTGTTCAGTCTGGACGCGTATGCGACGACCGTCGTTAGCCGCGGACTTACCCTGACCTCGAGCGTCGGCGTCGCGCTGCTGGTAGCCGCGCTAGCCCAGCGCGAGAGCGTGAGTCGCCTGGCGGCCTGGTCCGCGGCAGCGTTATTTCTGCCCATCCCGTTGCTGGATCACTGGGGATTCTCAGTACGACCGGATCTGCCGGCAATCTTTCTCAGCTTGGCTGCTGGCTGGGTGCTCCTGCGGCCGGCCAACCGCACCTGGCTGTGGCTCGCTGGCTTGTTGGCCGGCGTGGCACTCTTAACGAAGCTCACGGCAATCTCGATGCCCATGGCCGCGGTGCTCTGGCTGATCAGCCGGCGCCGCGTCGCTGACGGTGCAACATTTAGCTTCTGGACACTGGCGACGCTGACCCTGGGGGGCGGTTTCACACTCATACTGTCCGGCGGTGAAGCACTTGGGCATATCGTCATTGCCCATCTGAACCCATTGCTGTCCGTAGAGCACGCGCTCCAGGTCTTCCTGGAGCTTCCAACGCTGGCCTGGTTTCCATTCGCCGCCGCCCTCGTGGCGCTGAGTCTTCAGATCAGCAGGCGACGAATCGAGCTGAGCGGCGTCTACTGGCTCATCACCCTTGGAGTTGGACTTTATTCCCTGCGTGGTCGCGGTGGAGACGTGAATTACCTGATTGAGGCGGCTGCCGCCACCTGTTGGCTCGCCGCACACACTCTTCACGTGGTCTGGAGCCATCTCCGCAATGGCAAGCTGCGCTTCGCTGGTCTCGCCATGCTGCTCGCGGCCGCCAGCCTGGTCTGGGGATCTCAAACCCTGCAGTTCTGGCGCCGTGAGGGCGGTGTCCTCAGCGATCGCCAGATGCCGCTGGCGGAAATCGCCGCGACCGAGTCAGTGCTCGCCGAGGAGCCCACCATGGTGTTGCTCGCCGGAAAATCACTGGCGGTGTCTGATCCATTCCATCTGAGCATGCTGCAAACGGCCGGCCGCTACGACCCCGACGACCTCATCCAGCGTATTCGACGCCGCGAGTACTCACTCATCGTCTTGCGTGGTGACGCTCGCCAAACCCGGTACATCAACGGCCAGCCCAAATGGCCGGAGTCAGTTCGACGCGCCATCGCTGAGTATTACGTCGTATCCAAGCGAGTGGACCTGTACTGGCTCTATGTGCCGGACAGCCCCCGGCCGTCACGCGCCAGCGGCTCATGAGTGTCTGGCATCGAGGCAGCACGCTCAGCGCTGATCCTGCTCCAGAAATCTGGCCAGTAGCCGATATTCAAGTGCATCGGATGGCTTCAGTCCCGACAGGCCCAGTGGCGCGGCAGCGGCACTCGTTGCAAGCGTCATGGGCATAAGACCCACCAGCTCCGCGCCCAACACGATCACTCCCTGCTCCCCGGCAAGACGGTTGATGGCTTCCAGAACCACGTGCCCAGGCGTGACTTCGAGATTCAGCAGGTTCATCGATACCTGAACGACACCAGGATCCGCCGTGCGCATCGCTCGAGCCTGTACGGACGGAAAGCCGCCGCTGGATTGGCGAATTCGGCGGGCAATCGCCTCGGCAACGGCCAACTGGGGAGTCAGCAAGTGCACGTTGTATGCAACCAGAAAGGGCCTCGCGCCCACCGCCGTCGCCCCAGCCGAGCCGATCTGACTAGGTCCGAAGTCCGGAGCTCGCTCTGGCTTGACTCCGATCTCCGTAACCAGTGCTTCGTACTCCCCTCGCCGGATAAATGGCAGCCAGCGACGCTCCGGGCGAGCAGCCGCCTCCGCGTACAGATACACCGGCAAGCCCAGCTCCAAACCAATCCGAGCACCGAGCTGACGGGCCAGCTCAATGCACCGCGCCATCGTGGCCTCACCCATCGGGATGAACGGCACGACATCCGTTGCCCCAAGGCGCGGGTGTTCGCCCTGGTGCTGCCGCATGTCGATAAGCTCAGCGGCACGGGCCACGCAGCGAAAGGCCGCCTCGATCACCGCCGGTGCAGAGCCGGCAAATGTCAGCACTGAACGGTTGTGTACCGAATCGGAATGGAGGTCCAGAACGTGCACTCCGGCATCCTCCGCCTCAGCTTGGATGGCTTTGATGACATCCGGCCGCCGGCCTTCGCTGAAGTTGGGCACGCACTCAATGAGCTCCATCCGCTTCATAATACGGAAGCGAGAGCACTCCACGGGACGAGATGAAACATAGAGACGCAGAGATACAGAGAGGGAGAGCGCACTGGTAGTACCCGGCCACACTCTCTCCACTCCGTGTCTCTGCGTCTCTGTGGTTCATCTCGTCCCGGCCGTTGCAAATGAACTCCGCCTGGAGGCCCTGATGACAGCGCTCAATGACCTTTCCCTCACTCAGTTCTCTGAAGCGCTCGCCAGCGGTGAGCCCACACCCGGTGGCGGCGCCGCGGCCGCGCTGTCGGGCGCACTGGGCGCCGCGCTCCTCGCCATGGTCTGTCGCTTCACCGTGGGTCGCGAGAAGTTTGCTTCCGTGGAAGACGAAGTCCAGAACATCCTCGCCGAGGCAGACGCGGCGCGAGCGCGTTTCCACCTGGCCGTGGAAGCCGATGCGGCAGCCTATGCGGCGGTTGGGGCCGCCTACCGGTTGCCGCGATCAACTGAGGAGGAGAAAGCCGCCCGCGGCGCCGCCATCCGATCCGCCTCGTGGAGCGCGGCCCAGCCACCGCTCGACGTGGCGGAGGAGGCCGCGGCTCTGGTGGCGCTGTGTCAGCGCGCGGCGAGTATCACCAACCCGATGCTCGGAAGTGATATCACCACGGCCGTGGCCCTGGCACGAGCAGCGATTGAGGGTGGTGCGGCCAACGTGGATGCCAATGTCTCAGGACTTACCGACGCACAAGCCGCCGATCTACGTCAGCGCATTCAGAACGCCCGTGAGCGTGGGGGAGCTTAGCTCCCTGGGCTGGCATTATGGCTGGATTGAGCAGGCCGGTAACGGCACTACGCGACAACGCTTTCCCTGCATGGCGATCCAGCGCACGATCAGTGGCAAAGCGGCTAGGTTCACCTGCACAACCGGGGTGTTGAGTCTCCAGCGCTGCAGATGCACCTCCACGTCCGTGGCTTCCAGGATCTCGCAGCGCTCGAGAATCGCACCTCCGGCGAGGTGATACATGACCCGTGGGTGCTCGTCTCGGTCAAGTGAGATCACGGCGAAGCGAGACTCGGCACCGTCAGCCAGGGGGCTCGGGGCCATCTCAAAATTCACGATCGCACTGGCCAATTGCCGCAGTCGCTCGGATTCCGAATGGTCGCTCAGACGCGCCGCCGTCGCGGCGCGAGACTGGACTTCGCGGAGTGCGGCTTCGCGCTGCCCGCAGAGCAAACGAACCGCGTCTCGAATCGCCTGAGCGCGTGCCAATTGGTCAGACTGCCGCTGAAGAGCAGTCTGGCGACGGCGTTGTGATGGCGACTCATCAGTCACCGTCACCACCTTGCGCCCTAGCAGTGGATAGACCAGGCGTACCAGTTGCAGCGCCTGGAGAGCACGACTGCCGCTGACAAACGGCCCAATATAGGTGGCCCCATCAGCCATGACCTCGGACACCGGGCGGAGGCTCGCACCCGGCCCAAGCCAGGCGCGCAGGTAGCGTCGTGGCATGCGCGTCTGGCGCTGCACATTGAAGCTGGGAGCATACTCGGCAATGAGACTGGCCTCGCTAATGAGCGCCTCCAGCAGACCCGCCGTTGGGCGCGTCTCGATATCCCAGACGCGCTCCGCCAGACCTTCGAGGCGACGATCTAGCTCAAGCGGACGCGATTGGTACGATGTCAACCGGCGGCGTAGATTCCCGGATGAGCCCGCGTAGAGCATCTCGCCATCGCGATCTCGAAAGACGTAGACGCCTGGGGTCTCGGCAATGTGTCGCACACGGACGGGATCCAGCAGCGCCCAGCGATCGGGCAAGATCGACGTCCCGGATCCGCTCGGCCGGTCGTCCGCCTGATCGGGCATCTCCAGCAGTCGGGCGGCCACCTGGGCCGTGAGGCGCGCAGCGTGCTTCGGCTGGCCGGGCGTGCGCAATGTGAGCCCGAGGGCAGCAGCCAGGTGCTCAAGACCGGGCTTTCTCAGAATAACGCCGCGATCAGCAGCCAGGTTCGCCAGCTCTATCAACGAATTCCCAAGTCCGGGAGCGTTGATTCGTGAAAGCTCCGCGGCCAGAAACTCGGCGCTGACCTTAATCCCAAATCCTATCAGCGGGTCATCAGCCAGGAGCTCGCGGAGCTGTGGCTCGATCTCTCCGAATCGCGGTGCGCTGTCCAACTCGTCCACTTGGGCCCCAAGCACGCCAAGCAACACCCTGGACGGCCGACGCGCGGGCCGAATCAGCGTGTCAAAGCGACCGGTGACGCGGCGGCCATCAAAACGGACGGCCGAAAGCGCAAGCACCTGATCGCGCCATGGGATCGGCCCGGTGGGCAACACATAGATCGCAATGTAACCTGACATACCTGCAGCGAACGGACGGCACCGCTTCGCCCGGAGCATCGTGACAGGCAGACACCCTGCCCGGCAACTCCAGCGACCGGCACGGACCGTGCTCTGGCGCGCCGATCAATGAGAACCCGGCATTTGGAGAACGGCGTGCGGGAGCGCCCACTCCCCGGGGTGTGAGTGAGCCACCCATTGGGATCGCCTTTACAATAGGCTACTCCGGCAACATCTGAGATGGAATGGAATGACACGAACAACAAGCGTCCGTGAACCGCGGCGGAGCACCCTCCTCGGTCGGAACGACAAGAATCAGCGTGAGTTTCAATGTTGTCCGAGGACGATGGACGAACCTGCTAGTGCCCCGTCCAACTCGGCCTGAGGGTCCTCCTGACACCACAGATCGCATCCACTCAGCAATCCATGATTGACAGAGCACTCGCCATCATCCTGACGCTGAGCGTTTTCAGCAGCGCGTGCGCTCCGCCAGCACCAGCCGTCCCCACCCCCTTAGCCACGGCCGAGCCCACTTCCGCCACGCTCCCGTTTGTCGCCAGCGGACGAGCGGGACCCGATCCAGAGGCCACCCCCCGGGCGCCCATTGACCTGACCCGCCTGCCTCGTTGGTCGCGAGGTGATGTGGTGAGTCTCATGGCACTCGGCATCGATCGACGCGGATCGGAAATCCCCCGCTCTGACACTATCATCCTGGCAACAATCGATATGGCCGCACGGGAAGCTCGAGCCATATCCATTCCGCGTGACCTATTGGTAGATATCCCGGGATTGGGGCCAGAACGCATCAACGCGGCCTTCGCCATGGGTGAACGGGAACGCCCGGGAAACGGGCCGCAACACGCCCGGCAGGCGGTGGAACGGAACTTTCAGATCCGCATCCCCCATTGGATCGTGATTGACTTTCAGTGTTTCCGGACCGCGGTTGACGCCATCGGAGGCATGTTTCTCGATATACCCAGTGGGATCATTGACGAGTCCTACCCGGACGAGAGCTACGGTACCATGATGGTCGCATTTGATCCGGGGTTCCAGTGGCTGAATGGTGAGCGCGCGCTGCAGTACGCCCGGACGCGCCATGGTGACAGTGACTTCGGCCGCATGCGGCGCCAGCAACAGGTCCTGAGCGCACTCCGCACGCAGCTCATCACCATCCAGCACTTACCAGTACTGCCCAGCGTGCTGGATGGCTGCCGCGGTTTCTCGAGCGATCTGCCGCTCATTGACCTGGTGAACTTGGCCTTCTCAGCCCGCACAATCCCGGAGTCCAGCATTAAACTGACGGTCATCGACGAGCGCATGGCTCGCCCGAGCGTGTCACCCTCCGGCGCCTCGGTACTCATTCCGAGTTGGGAGATCATCCGCCCCCTGGTTCGCGAGGCGATGCCCGCGACGGGTGGAATCAGGCTGTAACGCGATTTCAGTCAGGCGGATGATGAATACCGGGTCGTCGCGTTGGAGACCGCCATCGATTCTCTCAGCGCCAGGCAAGTCAGAAGTTGGCCACAGCAGGCCGCACATCTGGCACCGCGGGCGCAGCGCTGAGCGGCAGTCGGATGACGAAACGCGCTCCGCCATTCTCCGGTGACTCGATGTTGATCGAGCCGCCGTGTAACTCAGCGATCTGTCGGCAGAGAAAGAGCCCCAGGCCAAATCCATGGGCACTATCCGATTCACGCACCTGTTGGTACCGATCAAAAATACGCTCCCGAGCGTCAATCGGAATCCCCGGACCATGATCCCGCACGCTCAGCCGGGCGAATGAGCCCACGAAGTTCGCGGGACCCTGGGCATCTGGACCACTGCCTAACCCCTCGGCGTCGTCCACAATCTCAGTCTCGAGCGTCACCTCCAGAAGCTCACCGGCCGGCGCAAACTTGAACGCATTGTTGAGCAGGTTGTTGATGAGTTGTTCAATACGCAATGGGTCAATCACCGCCATGAGCACCGCCGGCCCGGTCAAGTGAATCGGGTGTTCTGGAGCGCGGTGGCGGGCGTCGGCCACGATCTGCCGAACAAGTGCCGCCAGATCCATGGACGCCTGCTCCAGCGTGAGCGTGCCCATGTCAATGTGTGCCAGATCCAGGAGCTGGTCCACAAGACGCTGAAGCTTGCGACTCTGGGCCTCGAATTGCGTAAATGCATCAATCGCGCTGTCTGAGTCTAGTGGGTTGCCGCGACGCACCCGCCGCAGATGAAGCTGAGACTGTCCGCGCAGCACGGCGATTGGCGTTCTCAGCTCATGCGCGGCCAACGCTAGAAACTCATCGCGCATTCTCAGCGCCCGCTCAGAGACTTCGCGGGCAGCGTGCTCTCGATGGAATAGCTCCTCACGAGCGGCCTCGAGCAGCTTCCTCTCTGAGACATCGCGCGCGATGAGAGAGACCGAGACGAGCTGCCGGAGCTCATCAAGCTGGGGCGTGAGGCTGAGCGAGACGTCAACGCGCGCGCCATCCTTACGAATCAGCCATGTCTCAATCTGAAGCGCGCCTCCCCGGTGGAGCTGCTCGTCGAGCTGCCCAAACTCCTGGAGATGGTCAGCCGGCAGACATAGCTCGCCTAGCGGGCGATTCACCGCCTCGTCCCTTGAGTACCCTAGGAGTCGCTCCGCACTCGCATTCCAGACCTGAACCATATAATCGCGGGACACCACGATGATCGCATCGCTCGATCCCCGTACCACCGCGGCCAGCCCCTCGGCGTGGCGCCGGGCCGCCAGCAACTCACGCTCGTAGCGCCGGCGGTCACTTGCATCGAGGATCGTCACCAGCGTCGTATTCAGCCGCTGTTCCGTGTCTCGTCGCTCCACCGCGTTCACGAGCGTTGGGAGCGGCTCACGGGCGGATCGCGCGAGATCGAACGCGATCTCCTTGACAAACCCCTGAATGCGCAGGAGCGGCAGAACATGCGTTGCATAAAACATTCGGCTCGGTACTGAAAGCAAGTCTTGAAATCGTCGCTCGGCGAGATCGCCACGCTCATAGCCAGTCCAGGCGAGCATGGTTCGATTGGCCCGAAGGATATCCCCGTCCGGCCCAAGAACGAGGTACCCGCACGGTGCGTCTTCGAAGAGATCCTCCGCTGACAAAGACGACCCATCGCCGGATGCATCGATCATCGTCCAGCGCCTTTAGCCGAGGCTATCGATCCAGAAACGCGCACATTGCCTCAACCATTTCCGCGGGCTCGCTCAGGTGTGGGCAATGCCCTCGCGCATGCAAGAAGACAATCTCACTGGCCCGTAGCTCACGATGAAGATATTCCCCAACGGCCCGTGGAGCACAGACATCATCAGCGCACTGCAGGATTAACGAAGGTATCGTAAGCAGGGGCAGATCGGTGCGATTGTCCGAGAGAAACGTCACTCGGGCAAACTGCCGGGCAATCTCTGGATCCGTGCGGCAGAAACTATTGGCCAACTCCTCGCCCAGCTCCGGCCGCTCCGGATTGCCCATGATCGCGGGCGCCATCGTGGCGGCCCAGCCAAGGTGA
The DNA here is from genome assembly GCA_046154735.1 of Chloroflexota bacterium. Classification (GTDB taxonomy): domain Bacteria; phylum Chloroflexota; class UBA6077; order UBA6077; family JACCZL01; genus CAVXYC01. Next base: position 12,188 of record JBJXFJ010000441.1, read on the forward strand.
TTACTATCCAGAAGCTCCAGAAGCCCGTCAATGTCCTCGCGAGAAAACCCGCCAATGTACTGCGGATCGTTCACATAGCGAGGCGACGGACCGATGAGCACGAGTTTCTGAAAGTGTTGGGGCGTCTGAATGGCTGCCAGCACGCCGATCATCGCGCTCACCGAATGCCCCACGAATATGCCGTTTTGAACCTTGAGCTCGGCACAAATCTCAAGGAGGTCATCCGCGTAGGCCCGAAGCGTGGTGTACTTCTCAAATGAGTATGCGCTGAGGTCTGATTGCCCCGCGCCAACGTGGTCAAACAAGATCAGCTTGTAGCGTTCCTCGAAGGCCGGCGTGATGAATCGCCACACATTTTGATCACAGCCGTAGCCGTGGGCAAGGACCATTGGGGTGGATCCCGCACCACTGACTTGAATGTTGTTGCGAGTCCAAACTGACATGATTTCCTCGGCGGATCGGCTAGGAGCACACGTAGTCTTGAGCAATTGGCCGCGAATCCGTTGACCGCGTGACGCATTTCGTTAACTCATAATTTACCAGTCCAGTCAGGCGAAAGGAATAGGACCGGAGCAAGACCATTTCATTCTCCTTCCTGGACCAGTCCGCGGGAGAGCGACGGGGCGTGTCCCAGAGGAGTGGGGACCGATGTCCGGGGCGAGGGTGGTCAGGGGCTGCAAAGACGCCGTGGAGCGGAGTTAACACGGGGGCTGGTCCCCATGCCGTTCCGGTCATCGTGAAAGAGCGATGACCGGGGGCTCAGGCTCTCATTCGGCGGTTGTCGGCCGCCAGCCACGTCGGAAGCTGGTCGCGGCCTGGCACTGCTGGTGTCCTGGCGGCCAGTGGCTTCATCCGCCCAACAATGGCTCCAGGCGAGCCATCAGCATCTCTTCCGTGTATGGCCCAAGGCGGATATCGCGCACCGTGCCCGCGCGATCCACAATGAATGTGGCCGGCAGACCGGTGGCACGATAACGCAAGGCCAGCCTCGAATCACTATCGAGCACTATTGGAAAGGTCACCCCAACCTCGGGGAGAAATGCCCGCACCTTATCTGCCGGCTCCTGCACGTCGATCCCAACAATCACGAGCCCGCGTTCGCGGTAGGACTGATAGACCTGCTCAAGCGCCGGCATCTCAGCACGGCAAGGCGTGCACCAGGTGGCCCAGAAGTTCAACACCACCACCTTACCCCGCAGCTCGGCGAGTGAAAGCGTCCGGTCATCGAGCGTGACAAGACTGAAATCGGGCGCGCGACTATTGACTTCCACGGAGCGCGGTGCTCGCCCCGGAAGCGACTCCAGCAAGCGCTCAGCGCCCTCACCGCGAACCAGCCACAGCATGAGCCCGCCCAGCACCAGGCCGAGTATCAGCCCGCGCAGAATCGCTGGCAGCAGGGATCGATGCGCGCCGGTCAGCATTGCAGTCTGAATTGTACGAGAGATCCATCGAAACAGTAGCCCAAATCCGGGTGCAACCAACGACCGCGCCTGCCTCCAATCCCGAGCTCACTCCGGGCCCAAACCGAGATGCCTGTACGTTTACCTCAGTGGATTGAACTCAAACGCGCGGGCCACGGCGCGTCACTTCGGAGGAGCGCGATGCCAGGTGGACTACCAGCACTTGATTTCCTGATGCTGACCGTCCTGACTTTGTTTGTCCTCAACGGGGCTCGTCGGGGTTTCATCAAGGAATCGGCCATGCTGGTTGGTGTCGCCCTGAGCACTGTCATGGCGGGTCAATTCGGCCCCATGTTGGCCAAACTCATCTGGCCTCAGGGAGCGCAAGCTCACAACACCCTGCTCGCATATCTCAGTGTACTCGTTGTCGTGCTCTTGATCGTTGCCGTGTCCGCCTCAATGATTCGGCCGGTCTTGAAGCACCCAACGCTGCGCACGCTTGATCTCGTGGCGGGACTCGGACTGGGCGCCTGCGAGGGACTCCTTCTGCTTGGCGCGGCCTCCTCCCTGGCCACGCGCTTCGGCATGATGAATCCGGACACCTCGCGCCTCGGGCCATCCTTCGCCAACTTGGCCGTGGCTATACTCAGCTATCTCCCGGCCAACTTCAGCACGCTGGACCGAATTATCTCCACCAGCACGCGCCTTCCCCTGAGCTAGCAAGCCGACCCCTGCCCTCCTCGAGAGCACCATCTCCCCGGCGGCCCAATCAGTAGCTGGACGGTTGCTATAATCTGCGACGGTATCATTTCCAGGGCGGGTACACGCCAGGTGGGTACGGATGTGGCTTCGATAGACAGGAATCAGGCCCGGACGTTGGCGCAAGCGCTCCTTGATCGATGGATAAACGAGCCGCTTACTCACGCGGAACTACTCGCGGCGCTGGATGACGGTGATCTGCCCGCCCTTGAGATGATTGGCGCACTGGACCACTCCGAGGCTGGCAACATGCTCGCCGCCGT
>JBJXFJ010000443.1:0-3733 GCA_046154735.1 Chloroflexota bacterium
TCGATGTCACCTCTGACCGCGCGGGCACGCTGCTCGTTAGCGGTGAACGCTGGCTGATGGTGGCGCCCGGGCTCTACCGCCAGTCCGACGGTGAGCGGCTGCTTACGTTCGGCGAGGACGCCGGCGGAAACGTCAGCCATCTCTTCCGCGGCGTCCTGACGTACTTCAAAGTGCCGTGGTACGAGGCGCCGTCGTTTCTGCTCCTGATTCTGGCCCTGTGCCTGGTATCGTTTCTCTCGGCACTGAGTTGGCCGCTGGCCCGCTGGCGCCAACCCGCCCGTCCTCAATTGTCGGACGTGCGCTTCGCTCGCTGGGTTGCTGCCACGTTCGGCCTACTGAGCTTTCTGTTCCTGGCCGCGTGGGTCGCGCTGCTCTTACGCTTCGCCGACACTTTCATTTACCCAACGAACGAGGCGACGCTGCTGACGCGGCTGGCCATGGTGACGCTGCCGCCGCTCGCGGCGGTTATTACGGCCATGGCCGGGGTAGCCTGGAAGCGCCGCGCCTGGAACCTGGGTTGGCGTCTCCACTACAGCCTGATCGCGCTCGGCTCGCTCGTGTTGATCGGCTGGCTCAGCTACTGGAATCTTCTGGGGCCTGGGGAATGAGGCTCCCGCCCACGCCTGGATCCGCGCATCGACCGTGGCCGCTTCGGGACAGCCATGAAGCGTAAGACGATCGTGCCAACGGGGGAGGTCTAGCCAGCATGCGGACGGCGTACGTTGCCTTAGCGCTCATCGGTCTCGCGGTGAGCCTGGCGATCCACGAAGCGTATCGGACTGACATGGCCGACGCTCAACAGCGGATTGTCAACGGCAGCCATATCCTCGTAACCGACTACGGAGACATCGAGTACGCCGTGCAAGGCAATGGCCCACCCGTGTTGCTCCTCCATGGGTCGGGCGGTGGCTACGACCAGGGTCTCCTGCTGGGTAGGCTGGCCCTCGTAAGCGATTTCAGGCAGATAGCGGTCTCCCGGTTCGGGTATCTGCGGTCGCCGGTTCCCGCTGATGCTTCAGTAGCCGCGCAGGCCGCCGCGTATGCCGCTCTGCTCGACCATCTGGGAGTGGACCGCGTCATCGTTCTGGCCGGGTCCGGTGGCGGGCCCTCGGCCCTACAGTTTGCGCACGACTTTCCGGAGCGCACGTCCGCTTTGATTCTGGTTTCAGCGGTGAGTAAGGTGATTCCGCCCGGCGAGCAAAATGCTCTCGCCCTCACCATTATTCAGACCATCCAGCGCTCGGATTTCCTTTACTGGCTGGCCGCCAAGCTGTTTCAGTCACAGTTTCTGACACTCATTGGCTTACCACGTGAGGTGTTCGACCAGCTTACCCCCGACGGGCAAGACCTGGCCCAACAAATGCTTGATGTGATGCACCCGATGAGCCTTCGGCGAATCGGCTCGTTTCGTGAGGGCGAACAACGGCCGCTCGATGACGCCGCACTCGGCCGGATAGCTGCGCCAACACTGATCTTGCACGCGAGAGACGATTCGCTGGTTGTGTTCGAACACGCCGAACACGCGCAACGCAGCATTCCGCGATCTACGCTGGTGTCGTTCGACACCGGGGGCCACGGCTTGGTAGCTCAGATCAACACCGTCCGGGAACGTGTGAGTAGGTTTGTCAACGGCGTGCTTCTCGAGGCGCCCGCGCCTCCATGACCAGTTCGAGCACAGACTTCGGGAACGCGGTTCACACGCGGCACTCCGCCTGATCAGCAGCGGAGCAGACGAACAGTAACGTCGCAAACAGGCGGTTCATGCGACGCTTCCATATCGGATCATTACACCGTCCGGCTCGCTGGCACCAGAAGCTCTCGGAGGGAGCTCCGGATGCGATATCAGGTTTCAGTGCTCATCACAGCCAGGCCGGGCGCCGCGTCGCAGCAATCGCTCGCGGGATGAGCTGCTCGGATGAGGACGCCTCCACCCGTCGGGCTCGCTGCGCTTCTCGACAATTACGTTCACAATAATGGTCCCTCGCTCATGACAGGGCGCCCCGCACCGGTAGTACACAGACTCACCCTGCATGATCATACGATCGCGTGCGTCTCCTGGTGTGCTCCAGCCGCGCAAGACTGGAACCGGGAGTAGTAGAGCTCATTCGTGATGTTCGAGATCTGGATGCAGCCGGCCTGGTGCGGCGGATATACTCCCTCGCTGAAAAGTCATCCGCGTCGACGATCGAGCTCTCGCAAAGTACTGGTACGTGATGCCGGGTTCAGACTCTGGTTCCGTATACCGCTGTTCATTCTGTGGCGCCGCGCATACGGAGACAGAGTATGTGATCAATGGTCCGGGGAATGTCTTTATCTGCTCAGACTGCGTGGCCATCTGCAATGAAAAGATTGAACGGCGGAAACAAGTGGACGCCCTCAAACCGGCAAGTGGCGAGCGATTAAGCAGTAACCAACCTGAGGACCCTCTCCTTCACGCCAGGCCTGAACTGCTGGATGAGGCCGATCTGCCACCAACGGTCATTGACAACGCCAGCGCCGTGGAGCGCGTAAAGGACATCTATCTCGATATTGTGAATCTTGGCCGCCTGACGCTGGACCAGATCAATCGTATCCGCCCCGTAGAGCCCTACGCATCGCACAGCGACTACGTTCGTGAGCTCTGGACACGCGCCACCGCTGTGGCAACTTTTGCCATTCTAGCAGGTCTCATTACAGCGGACCAATGGATGCAGATAAACCGCGAGATCAGCGAAGAACATCCCGACATCCCCACCCCTGGTCCACGCAACGTGATCTAACTCGGCTCCAACCAAGCGGGCGAAACTCACGGCTTCAGCGTTCAATGCTGCAGACACGATGATCGCTGAGCTGATCTCCGATCGACGTCACCGTGAAACCTTTAATCCTGTTCTCAGCCCGTCCCCGATCAACGTCGTCTTCATAGCCATCGCCATCCAGGAGGGCGCGCGGGCGACCGCCAGTCGCCCCTACGACATCCACAATCTCCCTTGCCGCCTCGATCGATAGGCCGCTCCGGGGGTGCACACTGGAGGATCCAGGCCTCCGTAGGGGCGACTGGCGGTCGCCCGTTGCAATCTCCCAGACGGTACCGCGGAGGATGGCCTCAGGGCGTGGGAGCAGGAGAATTGGCGATCGGATGAGCTCGAAACATCAATAATCTGAATCTCCGGGCAATGACTATCACCCCCGCCACTGCCACCACATGCATCATCACATCCGTGGGATGGTGATAGCGTGGGACAAACGCGACCGTGGCCGCGGACACAAGGTAGAAGCTGAGCGCGGTCAAGCCTGGTAGCAGCCCGGGACGCCAGCTTGGGGTGAGTACGCATGCGAGCAAGCCGATGACAAACAGAGCTGGAATGACGGGGCCGAGTCGTGTGCCCTGATAGATATTCACGAGGCGCTCGGTAAAGGCGAACCCAGATTCTTGTTCTGCCGTGGCGGGACCAATGAGGTGATTTAGCCGGCGCGGCCAGTTGCGCGTTTCCCAGAGCTTCCAGTGGTAGCCTAATTCGTCCGGAATCCCCATCCAGACGAGGCGGAAGTCATCAAAGACGAAACGAATCCAGGTGAGCGGCCGGTCCTTAATCGCATCGATGGCAATGTCACGCATGTACGAGTCAGCCTCGTTCTCGCTGAGCTTGAATTCCTCCATCAGGCGCGCGTGAATGCCAATTCCGGTGATCTCTACCCAGGGCTTCTCGCTCTTATCGTCTGAACGGGCCTGGATGAATTTGCGCGCCTGGAG
>JBJXFJ010000489.1:0-15241 GCA_046154735.1 Chloroflexota bacterium
CAGTCGATGGGGGTGCGGGCATCCTCGGGCGCGGGGCACAAGACCACCGCGCTACCCGTACGTCGGCCGTCGACGCGAGTCCGGATGATGCACCGACTCTGCCGGTGCTAGCGTAAAGCTGCTCTAAGCCACTTGCCATGACCGCGCTGGATGCGTGTCCAGCAGTGTTGTCCTGGGAGCTGTTTAGATTGGATGAGTCCCAGCAAGTGAAAGCTGCGAGAACCGCCGCAGTCCAAAGACTCTGAGGGCGCCCTATTCGGTCCAATCTGCGCGTGGTCTGCCGTGCACGGGTTATGGTTAAGGAATGACCGTATCACTCGAACGCTTTCACGCACCCACTCAGGAGTGGTTCCGTGAATCATTCGCTGCGCCAACTCGCGCCCAGCAGCTTGGCTGGCCGGAGATTCAGGCGGGCCGATCCTCGCTGATCCTTGCTCCAACGGGCTCAGGCAAAACGCTCGCCGCCTTCATGTCGGCTGTTGATCGGCTGATGTTCTCACAGGAGCCGGCAAAGACGGAGCGCTGCCGCGTGCTGTATGTTTCGCCGCTACGTGCGTTGGCCGTGGATGTGGAGCGAAATCTGCGTGCACCTCTGACCGGGATCGCGCGCGTTGCTGACCGATCGGGTGTTCCTTATCGGCGATTGGACGTTTCAATCCGCACCGGGGATACACCCTCGGTGGATCGTGCGCGGCTCGCACGCACGCCTCCGGACATGCTGATCACTACCCCCGAGTCCTTGTTCCTCATGCTCACCTCCAACGCGCGCAGCGCGCTTGCGTCGCTTGAAGCTGTGATCGTGGATGAGATTCATGTGCTGGTAGGGACGAAGCGGGGCGCGCATCTGGCGCTGTCGCTGGAGCGCCTCGAGGAGCTCGTGAAATCACCGCTCCAGAGGATTGGGCTCTCTGCCACGCAGCGGCCACTTGAGGAGGTCGCTCGGTACCTGGGCGGCGGTGATGGGGCCGATGCGTGGCAGGCTCGCCCCGTCAGCATCATCGATGCGGGTTCGCGCAAATCGTTTGATCTCCGGGTGGAGGTCCCCGTGCAGGATATGGCGCGTCTGGGCGAGCCGCTGAGCTTTGACGATGAGGAGTTTCCGGAGGGGCCGGCCGCGGCGGTGCATCGCCGGTCCATCTGGCCCGCCATTTATCCCCGCCTACTTGAGCTGATCCGGCAGCATCGATCCACCATTGTGTTTGCCAATAGTCGTCGCCTGGCTGAGCGGATCGCCGGTGCCCTGAATGAGCTGGCAGAAGAGGAGCTTGTCCGTGCGCATCACGGCTCTATCGCCCGGGAGCAGCGGCTCGAGATCGAGGATGCGCTCAAGGCCGGCCGGCTGCCGGCGATCATCGCGACGTCCTCACTTGAGCTCGGGATTGATATGGGTGCAGTTGACCTCGTGATCCAGATTGAGACGCCGCCGTCCGTGGCCAGCGGCATGCAGCGCATCGGACGCGCCAGCCATCAGGTTGAGGCAACGTCTCGGGGGGTCATTTTCCCGAAGTACCGAGGAGATCTGCTGGCCACGGCAGCCATCACACGCTCGATGATGCAAGGAGCGGTGGAGCCCACGCGCGTCCCGGCAAATCCGCTGGATGTGCTCGCCCAGCAGATCGTGGCCACGTGTGCCATGGATGAGCGCTCTGTTGACGAGCTCTATGCGCTGGTGCGTAAGGCAGCATCATTCAGCATGCTGCCTCGGACGCAGTTTGAAGGCGTGCTGGATATGCTGGCGGGCCGTTACCCGTCCGACGATTTTGCCGAGCTGCGTCCACGACTTGTCTGGGATCGGGTCCTGAACCGCGTGCGCGCGCGGGATGGAGCGCGCCGGCTGGTTGTGGCCAATGCCGGGACTATTCCTGATCGAGGCCTGTACGGCGTGTTCCTGGCCGGCGCTGAAGGTGCCGGCGGACGCCGAGTGGGTGAGCTGGATGAGGAGATGGTGTTTGAAACGCATCCTGGCGATGTGTTCATCCTCGGTGCTTCGAGCTGGCGCGTGGTTGAAATCACCCGTGACCGGGTGCTGGTGGAGCCGGCGCCCGGTGAACCAGGTCGCATGCCCTTCTGGAAGGGTGATCTGGTGCCGCGACCAGTCCAGCTTGGAGAGAGCATTGGCAGGCTCTCCCACGATCTCAGTAAAGCAGATTCAGAGGCTGGATTAAAGATTCTGGTGACGGAACACGCATTAGATCCCAATGCCGCACAAAACTTGCTGGCGTATATTGCGGATCAACGCGCCTGGGCGGGCTACGTGCCAGACCATCAGACGATTGTGGTTGAGCGCATGCGCGATGAGCTGGGCGACTGGCGGATCTGCATCCTCTCGCCCTGGGGCGGACGAGTGAATGCGCCCTGGGCTATGGCCATTCAGGCGCGCCTGCGAGCCAGCGAGCATGCGGACGTGGCCTCGGTGTGGAGCGATGATGGGATTGTCATTCGACTTCCCGACCGAGAGACCCCGCCCGATAGAGATGCGCTGATTCCCGATCCAGACGACATCGAGCAGCTCGTGGTGCGCGAGCTGGGTGGGACTGCGCTATTTGCCGGCCGGTTTCGTGAGGCCGCGGCGCGCGCGTTGCTCCTGCCGCGCCGCCGCCCGGGTCACCGCTCACCGTTATGGATGCAGCGGAAGCGGTCAGCGGACCTGCTCAACGTGGCGGCACGCTACGGCTCATTCCCGATTATTCTCGAAACATTCCGTGAGGTTCTGCAGGATGTTTTCGACGTGCCGGCGTTGATCGATCTCATTCGAAAAATCGAACGACGCGATATACGTATTGTGACAGTTGACTCCGAAGGGCCATCACCGTTTAGCGCAGCACTGCTGTTCAACTACGCGGCCAATTATCTTTACGATGGCGATGCGCCACTGGCTGAACGTCGGGCTCAAGCGCTCACCATTGATTTCAGCCAGCTTCGAGAGCTTCTGGGTGAGGCGCAGCTCCGGGAGCTGCTTGATGCCGGCGCCGTGCTGGATGTGGAGCTCACACTGCAGTCACTGGGATCGGCACGTGGAGTGCGATCGGCTGATGGGGTGCATGACCTTTTACTGCGTCTCGGTGATCTCTCGTTTGAGGAGCTCATGGCGCGCATTGAGTTGCCGGCGGACGAGAAGCAGGCTGGACTCATAGCCTGGCTTCAAGGGCTTCAGACGGAGCGGCGCGTGATTCTAGTCACCATTGGCGGCGATGCGCGTTATGTGGCGGCGGAGGATGCGGCGCGGTACCGCGATGCCCTGGGTGTCGCCCTTCCCCAGGGACTGCCGGAGGCCTTTCTCACTTCTTCAGAACGTCCACTCATTGATCTCGTATCACGTTACGCACGCAGCCATGGACCGTTTCAATTGCATGCCATCGCCCAGCGCTTCGGTATGGGTGTTGCGGCCGTCACCATGGCTCTCGCGCTGCTTCGCGATGAAGGTCGATTGCTCGATGGTGAATTCCGACCCGGCGCCATGGGGCAGGAATGGTGTGATCCGGAAGTGCTTTCGCTCCTTCGCCGTCGATCGCTTGCTCGACTCAGAAAGCAGGTTGAGCCGGCGAGTCCAGTGGCGTACGCGCGTTTGATCATGGACTGGCAGGGTGTAGAGACGCATCAGGTTGGACCCGGTGGTCCGGACGCGCTTCTTGACGTCATTGAGCAGCTTCAGGGAGCAATATTTCCCGCGTCAATCCTGGAGTCGGACGTGTTGCCGTCACGGCTGCCTGGTTACCAGCCACGCAATCTGGATGAACTGTGCGCGGCTGGCGAGGTCGTCTGGGTTGGACACGGAGGCCTGGGAGAACGGGACGGCCGGCTGGCACTCTATCTCGCGTCCTCTCTTCCCTTGCTCAGCGAACTGTCCGTAGATCCCCGTGACGGCGAGCCCTATGAGAAGGTGCGCGCCTACCTTCGGCGCTACGGCGCCAGCTTCTATCATGATTTGGACCAGGCGTTGGATGGGTTTGTGGGCAAGGAGCTGCTGGACACACTGTGGGATCTCATCTGGAACGGTGAGCTGGTCAATGATTCACCGAGCGCCTTGCGCGCATACCTTGCAGTCCCACGGTCTCCCACAGGAAGAAACAGTCGACGTCCTCTGGCGTTCCGTTCCCGACGCCTGGCCCCGCCGAGCTCCGTGGGGCGCTGGAGCCTGAGACACGGCGGTCGAGACCAGCCCGGACGCTCTGCCACGGAGCGGGCGGCTGCCCTGGTGGAGCAGCTATTGAGTCGCTACGGGGTGTTGTCCCGAGCCGCGGTTGCGGCGGAGGGAGTGACCGGCGGATTCACGGCCGTTTACCCCGTGCTCCACGCGATGGAAGAGTCAGGGAAACTGCGACGTGGATATTTTATTCAAGGACTTGGGGGCTCGCAGTTTGCCCATCCTCCTGCACTGGACCGACTCCGGATGCTCCGAGATGATCCCGTTGAGCGAGATCATGTCTCTGCTATCGTGCTCGCGGCCGCCGATCCGGCAAACCCTTATGGTGCCGTGCTTCCCTGGCCTAAGACGGCTGAGCCTCGGTCGCCATTTGCGCGGTCCGCTGGAGCGTATGTGGTGCTCCAGGACGGGGAGCTATTGGCGTTTATTGGGCGTGGAGAGAAGTCGATCGTGACAACCCTGCCAGAACATGAACCGCGTCGTTCGGAGCTGGCCCGGGGTATCGCGGTGGCTCTGGAATTGTGGGCCCGCACGCGGTTTCACTACCAGCCGGGGTGGCAGTTGGTTGATGGCCAGCCATTGATGCAGAGTGTCCTCGGACCGTTTCTGAGAGAGGCGGGTTTCGTGCCCTCGGGGCCTGGGGTGCGCCTGGCTGTGACACCGCGAGTTGTGGCGGCCGGCGATCATGCCTGAAGGTGACACCCTCTGGCGCACCGCCGCCACGCTTCGTCCCGCCGTCCTCGGGCAGACTATCACGGCATTCCGGTCATCGGTTCGCAAGGTTTCCGATACCGCTGAAACACTCGGGGTCATTGGCAGTTGCATCGATACGATTGAAACGCGAGGGAAGCATCTGCTGATTCAGTTCTCCGGAGGCGCCACGCTGCGCACCCATCTCCAGATGACCGGAAGCTGGCATGTCTATCGTCCCGGCAGCCCCTGGCAGAAGCCTTCACGATTGGCAGTCGTAGTTATTGAAACCCCCCGGGCAGTGGCCGTGTGCTTCAGCGCGCCCACCGTGGAGTTGCTTGCTACGGCGAATCCAGCAGCTCTTGATGCCGTGCGTCACCTTGGCCCCGATGTGCTCGCTCCGGATTTTGATCTCGACCAGGCTCTCGGCCGGCTACGCGCGCGGGCCGATGATGAGATCGCAGTTGCACTGCTAGATCAGTCCGCGCTTGCGGGCATTGGAAATGTTTACAAGTCTGAGGTGCTTTTTCTGTGTGGCGTGTCACCGTTCACACGAGTCAGAGCAATTGGAGATGTGACACTACGGCGTATTGTTGAAACCGCGGTCAGACTGATGCGCCGAAATCTGACGACGGAGCAACGTACGACAACGACCGCAGATGCCCCGCAGCGACATTGGGTGTATGGGTGCACCGGCCGTCTATGTCAGCGCTGCGGTACTTGCATTCTGCGCCGGCTGCAGGGGTTGCAGGCGCGAGCCACGTACTGGTGTCCGCACTGCCAGCCCTCGTCCGATGTGAGAATTTGACTAGAGCCAGCGCCTCACCCGGCGTTTGTACTCCTCGTACTCCTCTCCGTACGCCTCCCGGAGCGCGGACTCTTCAAAGGCGATTTGCCCCTTCTGCAGGACGAACGCATAAACAATCGGACTGAGCAATGTGGGGATGGAGCCCTTTAGCAGTCCGAGGCCAGCAAGCACAAGCGTCGTGCCGGTGTACATGGGGTTGCGAGAGAGCTGATAAGGGCCATCCGTGACGAAGCGAGTGGGTCGCTGCATGGGATTAGGATCGGCGTCACGCATGTTGAAATGAAGGAGGCCCCAGATCGCGAATGCTAGGCCTGCCACGATGGCGCCAGCACCAATTGGCCGTGTCCAGCCTGGCAGAATGCGCTTGTGTCCCGATAGTCGACCCAGAGCGACCGCGCCAAGTCCGGTGAGTCCGGCGATGACTGGGGGAGGAACAACCGGAGCGGCGGGATCGCGAGTTTCGAGAAAGTGTCGGATATCCATGGAGGGTCTCCTTCTGGATCTGCCTTCGCCTGACCTCGGTTTGACGTGCTCAAGAGGCTCCTGGTTGCATCGGATCCCCTGCCATTCGGGAGAGAGTCTTGGGCCGAGTGACGAGCGGGAGCTCAGGCTGGCGTAGATGCCAGCGATGGCCTGGCCTACTTACAACAACTCAAATGGGGCATTCGCGGGATTTCGGACACACTTGGAGCGGACATGTAATGCGTGCGAGATGGCACGGAATATGCCAGGTTGTTTTGACGTCACCGGGAACCTTGTCATCCGCAGCGCTTTCAATGGAGGCAGGGATCCGAATGTGATGCGCTTTGACTTGACCACAGATGAGAGTAAGCCTATAGTACAGACACAATTCAATAACTGATGTCCTTCAGGGCAGGGTGCGTTTACGGTAGTAAGCAATTCCCGACCGGCGGTAGCATCCATACTCGTATGGATGGAGCCCGCGAGCCTCCGGCGAGAGCGGGAGGCAGACCCGGTACAAACTCCGGGGCCGACGGTATAGTCCGGATGGGAGAAGGCACAACGGTCCGCTCTGGCAACAGGCCGCCTTGTGCTTGGTTGCCTTTTTGTATTGGCGGAGGCCACGTGAATTACATGGCCCGGGCTTTAGAGCTCGCCGTGCTCGCAAAGCGGATCTGTAAACCGAACCCCGCGGTCGGTGCAGTCCTTGTGCGAGCTGATACCGTGGTGGGTGAGGGGTTTACTCAGCCTGCCGGGCATGCACATGCTGAAATAATGGCGCTTGAACAAGCCGGCGAGCGCGCCTGCGGCGCAACGCTCTATGTGACCCTTGAGCCATGCTCGCATCACGGCCGCACGGCTCCGTGTGTTGACGCGCTCATCTCCGCGGGCGTGCGTGATGTTCACGCATCAATGATTGACCCAAGTCCCTGGGTGAACGGCCGTGGTGTGGACCTCTTGAGATTGTCTGGCGTTTGCGTTGAGCTTGGCGAAGAGGCCGCGCTGGCGCATCAGCTCAATGAGGGCTATTTCACGTGGATTGAGTGCGGCCGGCCCTTTGTCACCGGTGTTTTCAGCGGATCCCTGGAGCAAGTGCGCGGCCTGATGTGCGGACATGATGTACCGGTAGTTGCTACTGATTCGATGGAATCGCTGTGCGACGACGCGGATAGAGTTGTGGTCGATCGATCGGAGCTCATCGTGGATGTTCCGAGCTGGACTCGGGCGTTCAAGTCCCTGGCGGGCCAGGATGTACAGCATGTGATTCTGGACGCGAATGAGACCACGCTTGAGATCCTCATGCAGCAGGGGCTGGTGGACAGAATCGCCCTCGTTCCGAGTGAGGGACTCGTCAAGCCGCCCGTTGCTCAGCTCCATCGCGGCCGACTCGTGGCGATGACCCTGAATGGACTGGTGGCATGTTCAGCGGGATTGTAGAAGTCATGGGACGTCTGATCGCTGTCCGAGAGGACAATGCCGGCGTGACCTTTGATATTGAAGCGCCCGGACTCACCGACGATCTAGCTTTGGGGGACAGTGTCAGTATTGACGGGGTCTGCCTGACCGTGACCGAGCATTCGCATAATCGTTTTTCTGTGGGCGTCTCTCCCGAGACATTGCGGCGCAGCAATCTGGGCGCACGCCGGAATGGCGATGCACTCAATCTTGAACGGGCAGTGCTGGTTGGCGGGAGGATTGGCGGACATTACGTTCAAGGCCACGTGGATCACGTTGGTTTCATCCGCGAGCGGAAAGACGATGGCGCGGCCGTGACGCTCGTTATCGAGACACCCTCGGACCTACTTCCTTATATCGTTGAAAAGGGATTCATCGCGATTGACGGCATCAGTCTGACGGTGACCGGACGAGGAGCCGATTGGTTCTCAATCATGCTCATTCCATACACACAGCAAGTTGTAACTCTTGCGACAAAGCCGGTTGGCGCCAGCGTCAACCTCGAGGTTGACGTGATGGCGAAATATGTAGAAAGCTTGTTGGAGGGAAGATTTGACCGAAAAAGCTAATGGCTCACCTCCGATTCCGGAGATCGAGTCCCCCCTCGCGAGCATTGAGCAGGCGATAGAGGACTTTCGTGCTGGGAAGCTCGTCATTATTGTGGATGATGAGGATCGGGAGAACGAAGGCGATCTCGCGATTGCCGCGGAGTTCTGTACCGCTGATGCGATAAATTTCATGGCCCGGCATGGCTGCGGCCTGATCTGTATGCCCATTATTGGTGAGCGGCTGGATGCACTCGAGATCCCGCTTATGGTCTCTTCTGAAGGACCAAACAAGTCGACGGCTTTCACTGTGACTGTGGATGCACGGGATGGAATCACCACCGGTATTTCCGCTGAGGATCGCGCCGAAACCGTCCGAGCTCTCATTGATCCCACGGCAACTCCGGCTGATTTCCTCCGCCCGGGGCATATGTTCCCGTTGCGCTATACGGAGGGTGGAGTGCTGCGCCGCACCGGTCATACTGAAGCCTCAGTGGATCTCGCCAAATTGGCGGGACTGTATCCCGCTGCGGTGATCTGTGAGGTCATGAACGAGAATGGCAGTATGGCACGCTTCCCGCATCTCGTTGAGTTCGCGCGGCAGCATGGCATTACGATGGTGAATGTTGCCCAGATTGTCCAGTATCGCCGTCGCACCGAGCTTCAAGTGGAGCGGGTGGCTGACGCCGATTTGCCAACCGAGTTTGGCGATTTCCGGTGTATTGCTTACCGCTCGATCGATTCTGGCGATGAGCACATTGCCCTGGTGAAGGGCGATCCCACAAGTGATCCTTCTCCGCTAGTGCGGATCCACTCTGAATGCCTGACGGGTGATGTGTTCCGCTCCCGGCGCTGCGACTGCGGTGATCAGCTCCATGCGGCCATGCGTATCATCAGCGACGCCGGGAGCGGGGTTGTGGTGTATCTGCGTGCTCACGAAGGTCGGGGCATTGGACTGGTCAATAAGATCCGAGCCTATAAGCTCCAGGAATCCGGCATGGATACCGTGGAGGCGAACCTGCACTTGGG
Organism: Chloroflexota bacterium; assembly: GCA_046154735.1. GTDB lineage: Bacteria > Chloroflexota > UBA6077 > UBA6077 > JACCZL01 > CAVXYC01. The sequence goes on from JBJXFJ010000489.1 coordinate 9,134, forward strand.
CTACCCGCCCGATGCCCGGGATTTCAGTATAGGTGCCTCAATTCTCGCAGACATCGGTGTGACCCGAGCGCGATTATTGACCAATAACCCCAAGAAGAGATCGGGTATTGAGGGGCCCGAGCTGGAGATTGTCGAACGCGTGCCCCTAATCACACCGAGCAATGGCCACAATGAGCGCTACCTGCGCAGTAAGCAGGAGAAGCTCGGCCACCTCCTCGAGGTTTAGTGTCAATGGCGCGCATTTTTGAAGGAGATCTCGTTGCCCGTGGTGGTCAATTCGGCATCGTTGTCGCTCGCTTTAACGGAACCGTGACCTCGGCACTATTGGATGGTGCGCGATCTGGATTGATTCGGCACGGTGTTGCGGATGATTCCATCGACGTGATCTGGGTGCCGGGTGCTCTGGAGATTCCCCTGGCGGCGTCGCGACTCGCGCAAACGGGCCACTATGCCGCGGTGATTTGCCTCGGTGCGATTATTCGCGGTGAAACCGCGCATTTTGACTATGTGGCTGCAGGTGCCGCGCAAGGTATCAATCGCGTTGGATTGGACACCGGGGTGCCGGTGATTTTTGGCGTGCTCACTACGGATACGGTCGACCAGGCAATGGCACGTGCTGGTGGTAAACAGGGCAACAAGGGCTATGACGCGGCTGAAACTGCCCTCGAAATGGTCAATCTGCTCAGCGCGCTGCGGCCCGCGCCACTCTAGGCCTGAGTTTCCCCCACGGAATGGCGCGGGGAATTAGCGGAGCTCCACGCGCTCGCCCAGCCTCCGCTCCGTTCCCGCGGCAATCCGAGCGATGTTGTCGCGATGACTGGCAATGATGAACGCGGACCCGACGATCCCATAGAGCGCGTATGCCGTGGGCTCAGTGCCGACCCAGGCCATGACGGCAAGCGCGAGACCTCCGCCGGCTGCGCCAATAACCGATCCTAGCGAGACATAGCGCGTGATTCCAATCAACGTGCCGCCAAGTGCGAAGGCCACGAGTGCCGCCATCGGCGCCAGAGTCAGAAGTGCGCCGAGTCCTGGGGTCACCCCTCGACCCCCGCGAAATCCGATGAATACGGAGTAGCAATGCCCCACCACGGCCGCGGTAGCCGCTGTGGAGGCAGCTAGAGCATCACCACCTGTGAGCAGCCCGGCAAGCAGCACAGCGAGGGCTCCCTTCAGTAGATCACACACGAACACGATGGCCGCGGCACCTGGGCCAAGCGTGCGAAGCACATTGGTGGCGCCGGTTCTTTGACTACCCACGCGTGTGATATCAACGTTTTTGTACACTCGCGCAACGACGAGGCCGGTTGGAATCGCACCCAGAAGATAGGCGAGAACCACCGAGACAATTGTGGCAAGTATGGGCATAGACGCTGCTCCTTGAGCGGGCGCATTATAGCGTAGTGTCTGAGATGAGGAGCCTACGAATCCATGGCGCAACTCGCAGTCCTGAATGCTGGCGGCTGGGGAACGGCCCTCGCCGTTTCACTTTCGGCAAGTGGGCACTCGGTCCGCCTCTGGGCACGCCGCAATGAGCTCGCATTGGAGCTCGCAGCGCTGCGGGAGAATCGAGCGTACCTCGCTGGAGTCACCATTCCTGAATCAGTGTCCATCACCTCCGATCTCGCCGCCGCGGTTGATGGGGCGCATCTGGTGCTGGCCGTCCCGATCTCGCGTTTCCTGCCGCGCTTTGCTGAGCTGCTAGCTCAGGTGATCCGTCCCGGCACCCCGGTCATTCACGGGACAAAGGGACTGGATCCCGAGACGCTTATGCGTCCCTCGGAGATTCTATCGCGAGCGCTTCAAAACGCCTGTCCGGTTGGCATGCTCTCTGGGCCGACTCATGCTGAAGAGGTGGGGCGGGGTATTCCCACGGCCGCTGTCGTTGCCTTTAATGATGCTTCTTCGGCAGCATTCAGCCAATCAATCTTAAATAGCGAGCGATTCCGTGTCTATACCAACGGCGATCTCGTTGGGGTTGAGCTCTGTGCTGCACTGAAGAACGTCTACGCCATCGCCGCGGGCGTGAGCGACGGTTTGGGTTACGGCGACAATGCAAAGTCCGCGCTGCTGACCCGATGCATAGCGGAGCTCTATCGTCTGGTTAGCGCCATGGGTGGACAACCCGGCACCGTGGCTGGCCTCGCGGGAATGGGTGATCTCGTGGCTACCTGTACCAGCCGGCATAGTCGGAATCGGGGAGCCGGGGAGCGACTTGGCCGAGGTGAAAACCTAGATGTAATTCTCGGTTCTTCGGGTCAAGCGATCGAAGGCGTTTTTGCCGCGAGATCCGTGCGAACGTTGGTTGATCGTTTCGGAGTTGAGATGCCGATTGCAATGCAGGTCCACGCGGTCCTCTATCTCGGGAGATCGCCACGTGATGCGATTACTGAGCTTATGGCTCGGACCGCAACTCAGGAGTAGTGCTGAGTTGCGATGTCAGAGCGGTGTTACTTTCGACCAAAGAATTTCCCCGCGAGGGCCAACCCTTCCTGGCGAATTCGATCAAGCACCTCGGGCGAGGGGCGCCTCCCTTCGCGGTAATAGAAGTGTGCCATCTGACCCACCACGTACGTGCCCACGTAGGCAACAAACGTCTTTGGTACAGCGCTAATGAAGCCTGGCAGGAGTGCAACCAGGCTGCGCGCTACGCTGCGCCACAAGAAAGCGCCGCCAACCACGGGAACAATCTCCAATGCCAAGCCTAATCGATCGGAGATATCTCGACCATAGATTCCGGCGATTCGAAACACCAGCATCACCTGGTTCTTGGTGAGTACGAAGAAGTCTGCCACACTGGAGACTATGCCTCCCACGAGCGGGATAAGCGTGGGAATGCTTGAGATGAGCGCGAATTGGCCGTTTGCTCGGCTCGCGTCGCGGACGAGCACTTCGACGAGGTGTGGACGCAGCGGCTCAAAACAACATGCCAATGGCGCAATCTGGTGATGCTCAAGCGTTGCCAGTGCTGTGGACAGGTGTTTGAGAAGATCATCTGTTTCCGACAGTCGCCCCCGCACCTGGCGATCTGCTGGTAAATCCGGGATCCATCGATGAGAAACCTGCAGCCCCGGAGTGCCAGACCCATCAGGCTCGAGATCAACCAGGATCATTGGCACGGCGTAGGCACGCAGTGTGGAGCATAGTATCAACTCCTCGGGGCTGAGCTCCCCCGCCCGCGTGGATACTAGGATGGCGAGATCCAAGCCACGAGGCACAATTAGCTGCATCTCAGATTCAATTTCCAGTATCTCAACGTGTTGCCGAGCGCGCGTCTGATCGTGGTTGGCGAGGGCGACGCGAACGAAGTGATCAAGCTCGCTCGCTGCTCGCCCGGCCACAAGAACCCGAATGGGGTATGCAACCTCACGCTCGATGGCACCTAAATCAAGTTCTCGTACGGCGTCAAGGACGCTGCGGCCTACGCGCAAAATGCTCATGTAAAAATTGTACCTGCATGGTTGGAGTCCGGTGATGGATTCTCTGCAAAGCGTTCGCATTCTGGTTGGCAGGCGTGCAAATCGAAGTTCACGTTCAAAGCTCACCTTCCGGGGGGGTGCCAATCCACGCCGTAATCTAAAACAACCCAGGGTCATTAAAAAGCCGAGGCGCCGGTAGGACAGGCTAGCACGGCGCCCTGTGCCTGGAGCACCCGGACCCGTCATGCTATCGGCGGCTCAGGCGTCCCAGTGCTCTGTCAAACATGGATTGTGGGGTGGAGGTCATTGGTGGTGTCGGGCATCTTGCCCGATGGTATGGGGCGTTCCTGCTCGTCGCCGCGCGGTAGGTTATTCACTGTCGGGCAAGATGCCCGACACCACCGGTGGCAGGAGAAACCCGCAGACCAGTCTGGACGGTGCACCAGGCACAGGGCGCCGTGCTACGCGGTCCCGCCGACACCTTCAGATTGAAAATACCCTGCTGCAACGCGCCCGCGCGTTGACAGTCCGTTCGAGGCGACGCTACACTCCACGGTAGTTCTGAGCAAGCGGGTTGAAAGCAACCGTGGGGCAATTCGTACTCACGAGACGTCATGATCACACGGTGCTCGCTACCAGAGGTATATTTCCCGAATGGATCTCGGTTCGATCGAGCCTGCTCGTATTGCTCCTGGCAGATGTACGGGGCGTGCGCATTGCGGCCGTCCGGCCTCGGCATTAGCGATTTACTCGAACGTTCTCCTTTCTCTCACCCTTCGATTGCGGCAATTTCCTGCCGCGGTTCATCCCAGCATGTGCTGGTTAGCGGCTGAGATTCCGAACGGAGCGCGGCTTGAGGGCATGGCTGGCGCTGGAGTTGGCGCGATCAGCGCGGCTGTGATGGTCTCCAGCAGAAGTCATCTGGCGCGATAGCAAGGCATCTCCATGTGGCGACGTATCCTCCAGGCTTTTCGCTTGCTCATACTCCCCGGGCTTGAGCTCAAACGATGGATTCTGCTCTTCACCCTTGGGTTGGTCATTCTGAGCCTCGGGTTGGCGTACCTATTTGTCTCGCTGTACCGAACGGTGGATGTGCCGGAAGTCGGGGCCACGCTGACCCTCCAGTTCATTCCTCGTTGGCTGCGCGGCATCATCTTCGTTACCTGCGGTGTGTTGGTGGCGTTGGTCGGTTTCTGGAAGCTCAATAAGTCAATTCTGGATGCGATGCGACCCGCGGGCGGGCAGAGCATCGTTGACACGCTGGTTAACTTTCGAATGCGCCAGCGCGGTCCTAAGGTGGTGGCGATTGGCGGAGGTACTGGGCTTTCCACACTCTTACGCGGTATCAAGTCTCGCACCTCAAATGTGACAGCCATTGTCACCGTGGCTGATGATGGTGGTTCCTCCGGTCGCTTGCGACGTGAGCTCGGAGTATTGCCACCTGGGGATTTCCGCAACTGCATCGTGGCGCTGGCCGACGCTGAGCCACTCATGTCGCGCCTCTTTCAATATCGCTTCGGCCAGGGATCCGGTCTCGATGGACACAGTTTTGGGAACCTATTCATCGTAGCCATGTCCGGTATCACAGGGAATTTTGAGGAGGCCATTCGTGAGTCATGTCGCGTTTTGGCCGTTCGTGGACAGATCATTCCCTCCACATTGGAAAACGTGACCCTGTGCGCTGAACTGGTGGACGAGATCCATGTCCAGGGCGAATCGAAGATCTCGGAGAGTACTCAGGCGATCAAGCGCGTCTACCTGATCCCAGAGCGTGCGGACGCATTTCCGGATGCCGTCAAGTCCATTCTGGATGCGGAGATCGTGATCGTTGGGCCAGGAAGTCTGTACACAAGCGTACTTCCCAACCTCCTGGTGGAGGGAGTGAAAAAGGCCATTCTTTCAACCGACGCGACGAAGGTGTATGTCTGTAACGTCGCGACGCAAGCGGGCGAAACGGATGGTTTCCAGGCTGAGGATCACGTCGCAGCGTTGGTTCGTCACTTCGGTCGGAATCCGTTTGACTACATTGTGGTCAACAGCGCCCGCCATCGTGAGATCCCAGAGGAATGGCGGGTGTCCGAAGTGTCGGCACAGGGATTTGACGGTTTTGGCTCGCAGGTGGTGCTTGCCGATGTGGTCGATCCCAGTAATCCCCTGCGCCATGATCCAGAGAAGCTCGCCGTCACGCTCCTATCCCTTGCCAGAACGAGCACGGAATCATCAGTCGCGTCGGAAGCTCCGTCTCCCACGTACTAAAAGGGCAAGGCGTGCACTGTGTTAGACTTTGAATAGCCAAGAAAGAGCAAGAGACTAATGGCCACGTATCTCCACATCGTCCAGATTCTAATCTCGCTGGTCCTTATCGCGATTGTGCTGTTGCAGACTCGTGGATCAAGCTTTTCCGCGACATTCACGTCCGATAGCTCGATCTACCATAGTCGCCGAGGGGTGGAGCGAACGCTTTTCCAGTTCACTATTGGACTGGCGGTATTCTTTGTGATCATTTCCATTGTGAGCGCCCTCGCCACCTAGCAACGCCAAGATCCAATTCGCTAGAGGTATCTAGTACTTTGTCACGATTGAGATGTCGGCTGACCCATTTGATACGGGTCTGTGACGGGCGAGGGTGCAGTCTTGGGGTATGCCAAAACACCATCGCATTCACCTCTCTCCCGAGCATCGTCACGAA
>JBJXFJ010000534.1:0-8897 GCA_046154735.1 Chloroflexota bacterium
AGGAAGCGGGCGGACTCATCTGGATCTATATGGGGCCGGCTGGCACCGAGTCCGCAATGCCTAAGCTTGAGTGGCTGGGTTTGCCCTCAGATCATTTCTACATCACCAAGCGCTATCAGCGGTGCAACTTTCTCCAGAATGTGGAGGGAGAGCTGGATTCGAGCCATGTGTCCTATCTTCACAGCCAGACCAGCAGCAACGCGTACGATGATCCGAACAAAGGCCAGCGTCCAAGCTACATGGTGACAGACAAGTCACCTGTCTTCACCATTGCCGAGACACCCTACGGATTTGCGGTAGGGGCGCGACGCAATGCGGAGATTGACACCTACTACTGGCGGATCACCCAATTCTTGATGCCGTCCTACACAATGATTCCTGCACCGGTTGGCGGACCGGTAAGTTTCACCGGTGCCGTTCCTGTGCAGGATGACTCTATGGTGGGATTTACGGTGACCTGGCATCCGGATCGGCCGCTCAATGCCGCCGAGATTGGCCAGATTGAGTCATGGACGGGGATTCACACGGAGGTGGACCCGCGCACCTTTCAGCCGCTTCGAAATAAGGACAATGACTATCTGATTGATCGCGCCGCACAGAAGTCGTGGTCGTTCACGGGGATCCGTGGCATTCGAGAGCAGGACCTTGCCGTTCAGGAGGGGATGGGCCCAATCTACGATCGAAGCAAGGAGCGGCTGGGCACCAGCGATACGGCGATCATCGCCGCGCGCCGGCGGATGCTGCGGGCCATCGGGGCTCTCGAGGCTGGCACGCTTCCCTATGAGCTGCAAGATGGCAGTGTCTATCGAATTCGATCCGCTGCGCTGGTGCTGCCGCGAACGGTGCCGTTCCTGGAAGGCGCCAGGCAGGCGCTCGTGGCCACCGCATGAAGTGAATCCGCGCATTGTCACCGGTCGTTGCAGTTGCATTTAGGATCGGGACAAGGGGCTGCTTGTTGTGGCGATGGAATACTGGTAGATCTATCGTAAACCGTGAACAAGGTATGGCTGATTCGATGAGCAAGGTGCTCATGATGGGGCTCGTCGAGGAGGACGCATGAATCGGAACTGGAACAGATCAATCCGGCTACTAGGGCTGCTCGTGGTGGGGAGCGTGGTGCTTTCGGCCTGTAGTGGCGGCCCACCCGCACCGGCAAAGCCCGAAACAAAGACGGAGGCAAAGCCGACCGCCGCGGTGAGCCAGCCCAAGGTGGAGTTCCAGCCTAAAGTTGACGCTCAGCCTAAGGCTGATGCAAAGACAAAGCCTGACGCGGCGATCCAGGCTCCGCCTCCGTTCGCGAACCCCAAGGTGAATCGTCTGGTCATGGGCATCGTGCCCCCGGCGCTCGAGACGAATGCGATCCGTGATCTCACGCCGACCATCATCTGGCAGCTCAAGCCGATGTACGAATACCTACTTATGGTGGACGGTACAACCGGCAAATTAATCCCGGGGCTTGCCACGGAGTGGAGCCAGGAGGGTGATGGCAAGACCTTCCGCATGAAACTGCGCAAGGGTGTGCAGTTTCATGACGGGATGGGCGAGTTTACTGCCCAGGATGTGGTGTTTACCTGGAAGGATGTCACTGACCCCGCCGCCCAATATAGCGACGCCCAGGTCTTCCGGGACATGATCAAGGACATCCAGATCGTGAACGACTATGAAGTCGTCTTCACACTGGATCAGAACGCACCATTCTTCCTGTACTGGGTCTCACAGGGGCAGGGCGGATTTGAGATCCGCAGTAAAAAGTCATCGGAGGCAGTGGGGCCCGCACCGGGGATGGACTTGCGCCCACTGGCGGGCACGGGGCCGTATCAGTTCAAGGAGCGCGCACAAGCACAGTTTATTCGCTTTGATCGCGTGCCTTACTCCCACTGGCGGGTCAATCCGGACTTTCCGGAATTTGAGTATCGCTTCCAGCGGGAGCCGTCGACGCGCGCAGCTTCGCTTCAGGCGAGTGAGACGCACCTCACGGCCCTACCACAGGATCTCCTCGCTCAGTCAGAGAAGCAGGGCATGAAGCTGGTAACTGGATCTGCCGCCGGACCACGCATCTTCCTGAACATCTCGTGCTGCTTCATCAAGGATGTTGCCACGCTCACTGGCCAGGTCTTTCCAGATAGTCCATTGCTCGACGTGAAGGTGCGTAAGGCGCTGCAGAAGGCGATCAATCTGGATGAGCTGAACAAGGCGTTCTTTGCCGGTAAGGGCCAGCCCATGGTTCAGACGCACATGCATCCGAACAGCCCGGGTTGGAACCCAGAGTGGGTCACAAAGTTTGCCGACGAGTACGGCTACGATCCGGCGGCCGCGAAGGCGCTCCTTCTGGAAGCTGGCTTCTCAGCGACGAAGCCGTTGCAAACCAATTTACATCTCGTCAACTTGCCTCAGTTTCCTGGAACGCTGGATGTGGTGGAGGCCGTGGGCGGGTACTGGCGTGCGGTAGGCGTTCAGCCGGAGATGCCGCAAATTGACCAGGGTGAGATCACCCAGCGGCAGCGCCAGATGGCCTTTAGGAACGATTTCTTCATTTCCGGCACCAGCTCGGTTGAGTTCATCGGCACGTCCGCGTATTGGACGTCGGTGCTTCCACGGAACAGCGGCTATGAAGATCCAACCCTGGACAGCATCTTCCTCAAGGTCCGCAGTGAAACGGATGAGGTCAAGCGAACGGAGCTCTGGCGTCAACTTGGCGACTACGCGTTCCTGACTCACCCATCCATCAATCTCTTCTGGCTGCCCGCGGAAGGCCTGGTCAATCCGCAGGTCGTTGGTGAGTATGTCTTCCCTGGGTCCATTACCGGTACCTGGACGCACGTGGAGTACATCAAGACGGCCAAGTAGGCAGAGCTTGTTCGAGTCTTTGAGTCTCTAGGAAAGTGCACTTTGCGGGCACGGTGTCTTCGGTAGAGGCGAGCTTCTACCGAAGACTTTCACAGGGAGGCTCGCACACTCGTCTAGCGGTCGCGGGGTTCCGCGTTTGCTTCAATGCTCGCGGCGCGGTTTTCGGCGGCGCGAAGCTGGAATCGCCGGTGTGGCTGTCACGCTCACCCGCATCAAGGGAGAACCAGGTCTATGTCGCGCATTTCCGAAATCACCAGCCGGGACCAGCTTCAGGAATCCGATCGGCTGGTCTGGGACGAGATTGAGGCCAGCCGCGGCACTGTCCGTGGGCCGTTCAAGGTGCTCTTGCACCGTCCGGAACTGGCCCGACGTATCGCTCATCTGGGCACGCACATTCGGTTCGAGTCATCGCTGCATCCATACGTCCGTGAGCTCGCGGTGCTGGTGACCTGTGGCAGCCTCGAGTGCGAGTTTGAATAGTCCGCGCACGAAGTGCAGGTTCGGAAGCACGGTGCCACGGATGCAACCGTGAACGCCGTACGGGAGCGCAATCCAGCGGCGCTTTCCGAAGATGACCGGCTTGTCTACCAGGTAGTCCAGGAGATCCTGGAGGATCACCGCATCAGCGATGAGACCTTTGTCCGCGCTCAGACGCGCTTTGATGAGGCGCAGCTTGTAGAACTTCTGGGGACAGTGGGCTACTATGCGCTGCTGGCGTGTGTGCTGAACGGGTTTGACGTGCGACCGTAAGCGCAGCTCACGGCACATTCTTCACGCACTCGTGATCGCGCTTGAACGGCAGCGTGTGGGGACATCACGCGAGCCCGAACGCACCGTCAGTCGCTGATGTCGAGTGTGACCATGTTGGTCTGTCGGGCCCCTGAAGTGAGGCCGCATTTCGCCGGTTTCTGCGCCAGGATTTGTGCGTCGCTGGTGCTGTCATTCCCTCGGATAGGATTGAATTCTCTCGCCGCGCCCGATCTCGCTCGCCAATTCGCCTGCTGATCGGATATCATGAGGCTGTCACAGACGTCATTGCACGTTTGTGCCGCCGTCAGCATTGCTTGTTTCGTTGGTTTCCTCCCAGGGACTCCCACCGGCCAATGACTGGTGGGCCCATCTTAAGCTGGCCCGTATGTGCGCCGGCCTGTCCCGGGAGGACAATCGTTGTTTTCTTCTTTCGCTGAGTTTTCTTTTCGTCCGGCCAGTCAAAAGGCGCTTGTGGCGCTTGGTATTGATTCCCCCACGCCCATTCAGGCTGCTGCCCTCCAGCCCCTATTGGATGGGCGAGATGTGATTGGCCAGGCTCGTACTGGTTCTGGCAAAACGCTTGCCTTTGCTCTGCCACTTATCGAGACCATTGACTGGGCCGCGCCCGGCGTGCAGGCGCTGATCTTGGTGCCTACTCGGGAATTGGCCGTCCAGGTAGCAGGGGTGATTGCGCAGCTTATTGGCGATCCGCGGTCCGCGCCAGTGCTGTTATTTGGCGGACGGCCCTTCGGCCCTCAGGTGTCGGCATTGCGCACGGCGCGCATCGTAGTTGGAACGCCAGGCCGCACCTTGGACCATCTTCGCCAGGAGACGCTCAATCTGCGTCATGTTCGGTATCTCGTGCTAGACGAGGCCGATGAGATGCTTGACCGTGGATTTGCTCCCGATGTTGAGCGGATCATGCGGTCTGCTCCGCGGAATGCCCAGAAGGCGCTCTTCTCGGCAACGATCGCAGAGTGGGTGCACGAAATTTCCGCCCGGCACCTTGATGATCCGATGACGATTCGCGTCGATGGCGATCGGCTGCCCGACGACTCGAGCGTGTCTGAGCTCATCTACAAAGTCTCGATGGATCAGAAGCAGGCTGTGCTGGAGACGCTCCTGGATCGGCGTGGCCGTGGCTCAGTTGTGGTGTTCGGTCGCACCAAACATGGCGTGCAAAAACTTGGGAAACGGCTCGTTGCCAAGGGCTTCCCTGTGGCCGTGCTTCAGGGAAACCTGAGCCAGAATGCCCGGGATCGAGCCATGGCCGAGTTCCGCGCGGGCCGAGCGCCCATTCTGGTGGCGACAAACGTGGCCGCGCGCGGCATCGACGTGACGGACATTGAGCTCGTAATCAATTATGAGCTGCCTGAGAATGCCAGTCTCTTTACCCATCGGATCGGCCGCACCGGCCGAATGGGCCGGGAGGGCGAGGCTATTACACTCCTCAGCCCGTCTGAGCAGGCCCAATGGCGCAAGATTGAGCGCGAGCTGGGTCGAAAGATCGCCACCGCTGTCTGGGATGAACCGGTCTCGGAGCGCCCATATATCCAGGAGATTGTGAACCATGTTCCCAATCCGCCACGCTCCGTGGCTCAGCCGAAGCGCACCGAGCGTCGGCCCGAGCATGGTGGGCGCGGGAGCTCTGGGAGCAGAAATGGGACTGGCTATGCCCAGGCAGAGCCAGGGAAGCGCGTGGCGCGAACCAGCGCGAGTCCTGTCTCCGATAACACCGAGCAGCAGCGCCGGCCTCGCCCTCAGTCAGTAGCGGGTGCCGGTGGCGCGGAATCGTCGCCGCGTCCGGCGCGCCGTCGTTGGGACAATGCCCGCTAGTCGCCCGCGGTGAAGCAGAGCAAGAGCACTTCCGTTCACGGAAGCGCTCTTGCTTTTGTCTGGATATGGCCAGATGAGAACGTCGTGCTGGCGCAACTATTCAGAAGTCAATCGATGAGCCGGGCTCGTAGTGCGGGATTTATCCCGCAGTCCTCTCGAAGATGCCTCGCGTCAGATTGTTCCCGAGGGACGGCGGAATAAATTCCGCACTACGAGCCGAAGCCGCTCCCCGACTTCTGAACACTCACGTGCTGGCTGCCCACTTGCCTCTGGCAGGCTAGACGGCCGCGATCCCCCCCAGCACGGAGCGGCTGAGCTCAGGATGCTCCACAAACCCTTGCCGCCGCTCCCGACTGTCTTCCACCCAATTTGCCCCATTGGGCAGCACGATCGAGCCGGTGCGTTGGGCCCAGGCATGGGGATCATCAATGCCTGGGGGAACTGTTCCATGATCCCGGAGAGCTCTGGCGGCATTAATGAGTCGACGGCGCGTGCGAATGATCATGAGATCGCTCGTGCCGAGGCGCTCCCGAGTGCGATCGTATATCTCGCCCATGCTTTCGGTAACGGCCTGATCCTGGATAAAGATGCTGCTGATACCGGTGTAGCTCTCCTTACGGGCCTGCGCTCCGCGATCGATGTTGTAGTCGTTCGCCGCGTTGTCCACGCACTGAAACCGACCGTGCCAGCTCGATGAATTTGGGAGGGTTTCGGTCATGGGCGCCGGGCGGCCGTCTACGCTGCGGCTATAGGTGGAGACACCATTCACAGAATAGGCCAGCGTGTGGCCGTCATCCATGGGAACCCAGGCCCGGTAGCGGACTTCTAGACCGAGAACGCCTGTTGGGATCATGGCATAGAAGGGGAAGAGAAACTGGGCGATCCGCCAGTAGGTGTGCTCTGCATCCAGCGGCCGGTAGCATCCGTACATGGTGCCGATCTCGGTGTCCACCGACTCGTAGTGCGGGGCACGGTCTTCTAGCGATAGCCGGGCGTAGGATCCCTCTGGGGCCTGATCGGGCGTCATAGCGCCCAGATGGAGAAAGACCGTGTGCCCCGTATCAATGTCGCCCTCGAGCGCCTGCATCCAATTGCATTCGCGCTGCATGACCTGCACGGAGTAGTTGCCCTCCTCGAGCATGTTCGCTTCGAGATCAGGAAGCGGGGGTGGTGTCTTCCTGGGCCCCATATACGTCCAGATGAGTCCGCCACGCTCCACGCATGGGTATGCGGTGACCTTCACCTTGTGCTTGAAGTTGCTCTCGGGCGGCTCGTTCGGCATATCCACACAGGCGCCGGCGGAATTGAACTTCCACCCGTGGTAGACACAGCGAAGCCCCTCATCTTCGTTTCGTCCGAAGAAGAGTGATGCCCCGCGATGCGGGCAGTTTTCCTGCATGAGTCCAAGAGTGCCTGTGGAATCGCGGAAGGCGACGAGGTTCTCACCGAGCAGGCGAACGCGTATCGGGGGGCCATCGGGCTCCGAAAGCTCACTGGAGACACCGGCAGGGATCCAGTATTGACGCATGAGAGTGCCCATGGGCGTGCCGGGACCAACGCGGCAGAGCAGTTCGTTGTCTTCGCGACTGAGCATAAATGCCTCTCCGGAGTCGAGGGTGCTCCCTGCATCATACGAGGTGGGGCGGAGAGGGGGGAGGGATACAGGCTCAACTCGACTGTGGAGGAGCAGCACGACTGAGGGTGAAGGGATGGCGCGCGTCCTCCCTCACCCTCGGGCCACGATCAAGGTCGTACGCGTCAGGCGGTGAGAAAGTCCAACGCGATCTTATTGAACTCGTCCGGGCGCTGCTGGGGCACCATGTGACCCACGTTGTCCAGGACGACCAACTTGGCTCCAGGAATGTTCTTGGCCGTGTCCTCGCCAAGTTCCAATGCGTTTGTCTCATCATCACGGCCCCAGACCACCAGGGTGGGTGCCTTGATGTACTTCATTCGTCGCACGGTGTTGTACTTGACGCGCGTAGGATTATTGGTCATGTGCTTCATGACCTTGGCAAACGCCTCGCCATGCCCCGGAAGCTCCGCTTTCTTGATGAAGGTTGCAGCCAACTCATCGATATTGACTCGACTCGCATCATAACGATGGCTGAGCTGATCTCGAATCTGCTCCGCCGTGGGGACCTTAAACTCCACCATGGTCTGGAGCGGTCGCGTGGCGGTGCCTCCGCCGGCAACATTGATCACCTTATTCACGCGTTCCGGACTCTCGTAAGACATGAGCGTCACGAGCCAGCCGCCCAGGGAGTGGCCCACAAAGTTGGCTTTTTCAATACCCATCGCATCCATGAACTCACGGACGTGGTCCACCATGTAGGCAAAGGAGAGCTCCATGTCTAGTACATCGCCAGTGCCCCAGTTGAGGCAATCAATGGCCAGGACTCGGAGCTTCTCGGAGAGCGGGCCAATATTAAGCGCCCAGGTCTCGCAGCCGCTGGTCCAGCCGGCGCCGTGGAGCAGGATCGTCGGGTAACCGATGCCAGCTTCCCAATAGCGAGTCTTGCCGTGACTCAGCTCAACAAACTTTTCAGTCCAGACTTTTTGTTCCACTGCCATGATGGGCCTCCAGATGTATTCCGAACGTGATTTCCCCGCAGCCGCGAGATGTGCTTCGGCACATGATAGCGCGATGGCTACCCTGGGGCGAGGGTTGCACCCCGCGACCAACTCGACTTTGAAATGCCCCTGCCCCGCGAGCCATCCAAATGCACGTCTCAGTGGATAATGGTGATTGAGAATCAACGGGAGGCACTCGGATGACAGACTTACCGAAACGGCGCCTGGGGCGCACGGATATGGATGTGACTGTGTTGGGTTATGGGGCGATGGAGCTGCGTGGAGTGCCTCGGGGACGAGAGATCAGTGAGGCCGAGGCGGATCGGGTGATCAACGCGGTGCTCGATGCCGGCGTTAACTACATCGATACATCCATTGACTATGGAATGAGTGAGGAGCGCATTGGACGCGCCATAAGCAAGCGCCGGTCGGAGTATTTCCTGGCGTCTAAATGCGGTTGCCCGCTGGATCCCGCGGAATCACTGCATGGGCGGGGCCAGCACGTCTTTACCGCTGAGCGGGTGACCAAGGGCGTGGAGCAGAGCTTACGCCGCCTCCAGACGGACTATCTGGATCTGGTCCAGTTTCACGCGAGCCCGACACCTCTCGATATCACTGAGGACGGTGGGCTAGAAGCGCTTCAGGACCTGCAGCGCCAGGGCAAGGTACGCTACATCGGCATGTCTGGCACCATCCCCAATCTGAAGGATCAGATTGCTATGGGTGTCTTTGATGTGTTCCAGATCCCGTACTCGGCATTGCAGCGAGAGCACGAGGAGCTCATGGCCACGGCGTCCAGCGCCGGGGCCGGCATCGTAGTCCGTGGTGGGGCCGCTCGCGGCGCACCCGGCAAAGAAGCCGGTGACGCCTGGGATCTGTGGCAGACCGCG
>JBJXFJ010000537.1:0-2617 GCA_046154735.1 Chloroflexota bacterium
CAGTGGCTGCCACGGACTCTTGGGGCCATGGTAATCCTTGTCTCCGCCTGTACACCGCCACCGCCGTCCGAGGAGCCCAAACCCACAACGGTGCCTACGGTGGAACCGACTCAGGTGCTGCCAACGCCGACGGCTGATCCAGGTGCGGCGTCTCGTCCGCTCCCAGGCGTTCAGACAGTTGCCGCGAGACGGGGCTTCATCGCGGAGACCATCTCGCTCAGCGGCCGCGTGGGCGGGGAGCAAGAGCTCCGTTTGGCATTCCCCATGTCCGGCCGTTTGGCAAGTCTGCGCACGGAACTGGGTGCGACTGTTGAGGAAGGGCAGGTACTGGCGGAAGTGGATGCCACTTCCCTGCTTGCCGATCGAGATGCCGCCGCTGGCCGCTTAACGGCTGCGGAGGCAGTAGCCGTTCGCGCTCGTGCGCCCATCGAGCTGAGACTCGCACGCGCTCAGGATGACCTAGCGCTGCTCTCGGCGGGGCCACCCACGTCTGACCGTATTGCGGCTGACGCCGCGGTCACGTCAGCACGGGCTGCATTAGAGAAAGCTGAAGCGGACTTGTTACTCCTGCTCCAGCCTGCCAGTGCGGTAGACGTGCGCATTGCAGAGCAACTGGTGACGGCGGCGAAGCTCGGTGTTCAACGCGCCGAGGAGGCGCGTAATCGTCTGCTTAAAGGGCCTGATCCAATTCTTGTGCGGAGAGCTCAGTCAGATCTGGCTATCGCTCAGTCCACGCTGGATAAGGTTACGTCGGATCTGCAAAAGCTGGAGGGTGGCCCAGACCCGTTTGCAGTCCGCGCCGCGGAGCGTGCTATCGCCCTGGCGGAAGCGGATTTGCGCGTCATTGAACAACAGATGAGCACCGATGGCGTAGCGCCATCGCGCGTCTCCAGGCTGCCCACATTCACCCCGGTACCTGCGAACGTCCGTTACCCGGGTGTATTTGCAACGCCAGAGGAAGTCATTGCACCGACTCAAACGCCGCTTCCCAGTCAGGCACCATTGGACACACCTGCCACTCCTGAACCCATGCTGCCAACGGGTGGCTTTGCACCAGGCCCACCGCCGCGCTCGCTCTTGATGGCGATGAGCGTGAGCGTGAATGACGCTTCACTTACCACGCCGGTCCCGGGCCCCGTGTTGCTTCAAGCCGCGTCGTCAACGCCACAGCCGACACAAATAAAGAAACCGACTTCAACCAAAGTTCCTACACTCACCAAGAGCCAGCGGGACAAGGACCGCGCCGATCAGCAGGATCGCGCGGCAGCGCAGGCTGATCGGACCACTGCTCAAGTGGATCGTCAGGCGCAGTTGGCGGTCGCGCGGGAGCGGGCTGAGTACGCACTCCAGACTGCGCTCGAAAGCCTTCAGCGACTCAGTTCTCCACCTCCTACCTGGGAAGTGGAGGCTGCCCGAAGAACCGTGGAGAATGCGCGCCGCGCCGTCGAAACGGCGCGTGAGATGCTTGCAGCCGCGCTCAAGGGACCAGACCCTCTGGCTCTTGCTGCCGCGGATGCGGACATTGATGTGGCGGAAGCGCGACTAGAGAAGGCCGAAGCGGCTCTCGATCAACTCCTTGATGGCGCATCTGATGATCAGATTCGGGCAACCAGACGTGCTGTGGACGGAGCGCGGTCGGCGCTGAACGCGGTCGAAGCGAAACGCACCGAACGTCTTACAGCGAGCGCAGGGACGCAAGCGCAAATTGCTGACGCTCGTCTCAGGATTAACGCTCTGCGACAAATGCTGGATGGCTCGGCGGTGGAGCTACCGGTACCAGGCGACCCCGCGGCCGGGAATCGTCCGGACACGGCAGACCGTGATCTTGCAGCGCTTGCCCGGGCCAATGAAGCGGTCACCACTGAGCGCACTCAGTTGGAGCTCCTGACGCGCAGTCTTACGGCAACCCAACTCCTAGCTCCGGTTTCCGGAATTGTGAGCGGACTAGATCTGGCCCCAGGGACGCCTGTTGGAGCGGGGCGTTCTGTGGTGAATGTCACGACATCCGAAGAGCGGATTGTACGAGCTCCCCTCTCAGAGCGTGATGCTCCCAGGATCACTTCGGGACAGGCGGCGATGATTCAGTCCACGACAGGATCCACGGACCGGAGCTTGCCCGCGATGGTGGCCAGCATATCCGAATCAGATGGAAACCGGGACGCGATACTACGGACCCATGAATCCGAATTGTCCCTCCCGCTGGGAACGCCGGTACAAGTGATAGTCACGATTCGGAGCAGAAACGATGCGTTACTCATTCCCCAGGGCGCGGTTCGCCTTGTGAGCGGTCGCCGTTACGTTGATGTAATTGAGGGGACAGTACAGCGACGAGTTGAGGTGGAGCTTGGGATCGTAACGACGAACGATGTTGAGATCACGAGTGGCCTACGTGAAGGACAAGTCGTGCTGATCTCCATCTAATCGGGCACTCGCAGCATCTCGCTGATTGAGCTGAAAAGGCGACGAGATAAAGAACGGCGTGATGGCAGGCCATCACGCCGTTCTTTATCTGGGCGCCTTTTCAGCTCAACCAGCGAATTGCTGCGAGTGCCCGATTAGATGGAGATCACCACGACTTGTCCTACACGTAGGCCACTCGTGATCTCAACATCGTGCG
>JBJXFJ010000549.1:0-2769 GCA_046154735.1 Chloroflexota bacterium
TCTGCACACCGAGAGCGGGTATGCGTAGCGGTGGCGGTGCCGGCGCAGGCGCACGCGCGGAGACAGGCTCGATGACCGGGTTGCTCGACTCGAGCGCTCGAACCGGATACTGTCGGGCAAGATGCCCGACACCACCGTGCACCATCCGCTCCTCTCTGCTAGGCCCCAGAGACGCGGACCAAACGGAGCTCAGGCCCCTCACTCCGCGGATTGGCGTAACGGCGGTTCCTCCCTCAAGTAGCGCGGTACAATGCAGGAACTACCTTTGCATTCTGGATGTACATTGCCTATGACTCAGCCTGTTGATCTCCTTGCAGTACGTGCCCACCCAGATGATGAAAGCAGTGCCACCGGCGGCTTGCTGGCCAAATTAGCCGCGGAGGGTCGGCGCACCGCCGTCATCATTTGCACGGGGGGCGAAGAAGGCGAGATTCACGATCCCGACCTCGTGTATGAAGAAGCGTTTCCCCGCCTGCGCGAGATCCGCGCCGCAGAGTTGCGCGCCGCGTGCGATGTGCTCCAGGTTGCGGAGCTCCACATGCTGGGCTATCGCGATTCCGGCATGGCCGGCACGGAGGCAAACGCTCACCCCGAGGCCTTCTGCAATGCCGATCTCGAGGCAGCCGCGCTCAAGGTGGCCGCGCTCATCCGCTCCCTGCGACCCAGGATCATTGTGACCGATAACGAATGGGGCGGTTATGGCCATCCGGATCACATTATGTCGCATCGCTCCACGGTCCGCGGCGTGGCACACGCGGCAAACCCGGCCGCGGAACTGGAGGGCGAGCCCTGGCACCCTGAGCGCGTCTATGTGATGGCGTCCGTGCCGCGCTCCTGGAGTGAGCTGCTGGAGCTCATGAGCGAGGAAGGGCTGGACACGTCAGCGCTGGAGGCACGGATGGTGCGACAGCGAGAGCGCTCCATAGAGATTCCGCCCACGCCCGTCACCCTCACCATCGATGTGGCCGACCACGTGGAAACTCGAACGCGCGCGCTTTTCTGTCACAAAACGCAGATTCAGGCTGATAGTCAGTGGCGCTTGATGCCCGCCCATCTCCAGCGCGTTGCTTTCGCAAAAACCAACCTACTGCGGATCATCCCTCCTGCAACCGAAGATGAACGGGACGAAGACCTCTTTCCCAACGTTTCGGTGAATAGTTGACCGTTGACTCTGGTTCTTCGTCCAGAGTCAACGGTCTGCCGCCTCGTGTCCCGCGATGACCGGCAACAACCCGCCGACCGCTGATTGTTAATCGCCCCCGAAGGATTGTACGCATGCGCTGCTTGATTACCGGTGGCGCGGGCTTTCTTGGCTCGCACCTGACCGATCGCTTACTCGAAGCCGGCCACGAGGTTGTGGTGTTTGACAATGTCATCACCGGCCGCGTGCAAAACCTGGAGCACCACTTTGGGAATGAGCGCTTTCGGTTCGTCAAGCAGGACGTGACCGAGTTCCTCCACCTCACCGGCGACCTGGATGTTGTAGTTCATTTCGCCTCTCCCGCCAGCCCCATAGACTATCTGCGCATTCCCATACCCACGCTCAAGGTGGGCAGCCTTGGCACGCACAAAGCACTGGGTTTGAGCCTGGCCAAGAAAGCGCGCTTTCTCCTGGCATCAACTTCCGAGGTGTATGGCGATCCACAGATTCATCCACAGCCGGAGAATTACTGGGGACACGTGAACCCCGTGGGCCCGCGCGGCGTGTATGACGAGGCCAAGCGGTTTGCGGAAGCCATGACCATGGCCTATCACCGATACCATGGCCTGGATACGCGCATTGTCCGCATTTTCAATACCTATGGGCCACGCATGCGCCCGGATGACGGTCGCGTGGTGTCCAACTTTATCGTCCAGGCGCTCAAGGGTGATCCACTCACCATTTATGGCGCAGGGGAGCAAACTCGCTCATTCACCTACGTGGATGATCTCATTACCGGCATCCTGAAGCTCATGCTGCACGAGGATACCGGTCCATCAACTCAGGCCGATGCATCGCTCGACTTCGATTCCGCTCCGGACATTCACTTTCCGGTGAACGTGGGAAATCCCGTGGAGTTCACGGTAGCCGAGCTTGCCCAAGAAGTATTGCGGCTTACCGGGAGCGGCAGTCACATTGAGCATCGTCCGCTCCCGGTAGATGACCCTAAGGTCCGCAAGCCGGATATCGGCCGGGCTCAGCGCCTGCTCCGCTGGGAACCAACCGTGCCGCTGGTTGAGGGCCTCCAACGCACCATTCCGTACTTCCGGTCCGTCATCCAGGATTAATCGAACCGCTCCGTACCACCGGATTCGACGGCAATGTACGTCGTAGGCATCAGCGTAGCCTACCAGCGTTCCACTCTGGAGGGTGTGCGATATCCATGGGGGCGACCGGCCGGTCGCCCATCGCGATCCCCCGGCCGACGATGGCTGAACCCGGCTGATTTCGCACCCAACTCCCTCGTTCGAGGTGGGGGCACGGGCGACCGGCCAGTCGCCCCTACAGCATCCGCACTACCTACACCGTCTGCATGAGTGCACCCAGCAAGCGTCCGCTCTTGGATATCCAGACATCCGTAGGGGCGACTGGACGGTCGCCCGTCGCGATATCCCGGACGGCGACCGACGATCCGATTGATCTCGCGCCCGGTTCCTTCGGTCTCGGTGGGGGCACGGGCGACCGATGATCCGATGGATCTCGCGCCCGGTTCCTTCGGTCTCGGTGGGGGCACGGGCGATCAGCCGGTCGCCCCTTCGGCCTCCGCACCATTGACGCCGTCTGCAGCA
>JBJXFJ010000554.1:0-14278 GCA_046154735.1 Chloroflexota bacterium
GGGGGGTCGCCCGCGCGGTCATCGAGTGAGTGGGCACACAATGATAGAACCCCGTCTCGACGGATATCTGGAACGCTGCTCGCCAGGGGTGATGACACCTCTCGTTGGTCTATTGCCTCTGGCGAGCACACCAACAACCCGGATCGATAGGGCCTAGTTCGCGAATGTATAGATGCCCTTGACTCGTTCGTTCATATCAGCTTGCTTTGTCAGCCGATCCGCAAACGGGATTCCGGCCCAGGGGCCTGCGGTGTCGAGACGTAGCCACGTCTCTTTGGTAGTCACATCAGTTCGGATGGCGACTTCGTATCCGAGGTCGGCTTTGAGCTGTTGGCCTTCCTTCGACGTCTCCCATTCGATCCAGAGTTTTGCCGCGTTGGGATGGGGGGCGCCCTTTGGAATCACGGCATTGGCGATGGAGTAGTAGAGACCCTCTTTGGGCTGGATGAACTTTGTCTGAGGGGCTTGCTTGGGGAGATAGGATGTCCACTGTGACGGCGCGCCGATGCCGTATTCGCCTCGGGCCACGTCTTCCGCCATCTTGGGGGCCGCGACCTCATACACAAGATCTTGAGTTGAGAAGATCTTGAAAAAGTCCACTGCCTTCTGTCCGTCCTTTTCCGTCATGGCCCATGTCATGCTCTGACCGCCACCCGGACGGCGAGGATCGCTCCAGAGAATTTTGCCTTTGTATTTGGGGTCGGCCAGGTCATACCAGGAGGTTGGCGCATCGGCCTCCTTGACCACATTGGTATTGATCATGATCCCAGAAACCTGGGCGGCCACATTGCTCAGGAAGCCACCCTCGTCCTCGTCCGATTTGAGAAACGCGAACTTGTCACGCTCATTCACAAGGCTGGGTGAACGCCACTGCTCCAAGATGCCGTCCCTGGCCATGAGTAGGGCGGGATCTGTGAAGCTCCGCCACATGTCCCCCTGGACTTTGCCAGCGGCAACCTCGGTGCGAATCTTTTCGGCCGCCTGGGGGCCCGTGGAAAACGCTACTTCCACCTCTATGCCGGGGTATTTACTGTTGAACGCGGCGATGTACTGCTCATATACGGCCTGATCGAACTGGCCGTATATGGTGACTTTGCCTTCCTTCTTGGCAGCCTCAACCACCTTTTCCCACTCGGCACTGGCACTGGCACTGGCAGCGGCGGGTTGACTGCCGGCGGCTGGCGCGGCGGCCTTGGGTTGCTCGCCCGCGGCTGGTGCGGCCGCCTTGGGCTGCGCCGTTGGGCTTGCTGGCGCGGCTGCCGGCGCACACGCTGATGCGATCATCGCAACAACCCCGATACACATGACGAATATTCGACCCATCGTGAGCGACTCCCTAAACTGACTTTTCGGATGATCTCTACTCATCTCAGATTCCGCTGCAGCAACAGACGCAGAGCAGCTTGGCGGTTACTTCATTCGGACGAGTAGGTTTCCAAACTCGTCCACGGATACCATCTGCTCGGGGCAAATCACTGTTGTTGCATCGTATTGCTCCACGATAGCTGGTCCGTCAAAACTGTGGCCTGCGCGAAGTAAGGCGCGATCATACACGGGGGTGATCACGGGCTCAGTGCCCAGGACTGTAAAGAGCACCGGGCGTTCCGCAATCCTGGCTGATTCCACCGGACTTGAGGCGGCTTCAACTCGCGCCAACTCCACTTGCGGTACCAGCCCGATCCCCTCGACGCGATAGTTCACCACTTCCACCGGTTGAGTCGGGGCCGCGTGGCCGTGATCCCGACGGTGAACCTCGTCAAAGCGTGCGCGCAACTTGGGTAGGTCGTTCTGCTCTAGCGGGAACGATTCGATGGGCACAGGATTTTCATAGCCCTGACCCGCGTAGCGCATATCCAGAAACATCCGGAATTGGATCTCGCGATCAATGAATCGCTCGTTCTTGAGCTGCGCTCGAGCGGTCTCACGCATTTCCGTGAATCGCTTGTTCACGTCATCTACCTGGAGCTCATCCAGCGGTGAGAGGCGACTCTGAAGGTAGTCATGCTTGACGTTGGACATCAGCAATCCCAACGCGGAGAAGGCGCCCGGCGCCATTGGCACGAGCACCGTAGGAATGCCCAGGTCCACGGCAATCTGGCAGGCATGCACCGGTCCGGCACCACCGAAGGGTACGAGCGTGAAGTCACGGAGATCGAATCCACGCTGAGTAGAAATAGACTTGATGGCCTCCGCCATGGTCACGTTGACGATTTTCACCATGCCATCGGCCGCTCGGAGCAAATCAACACCTAACGGATCGGCAACGTCCCGCTGGATCACCCGCCGGGCTCCGTCCATGTCCACGGCGAGCTGGCCGCCCAGAATGGCCACGGGGTTCAGGTAACCAAGCACCAGATCCGCATCGGTAATGGTTGGACGGTCACCACCTCGCCCATATCCGGCCGGCCCTGGCACCGCTCCCGCACTGTGCGGGCCAACATGGAGTTGGCCTTGCTCATCCACCTGGGCTAGTGTGCCGCCACCCGCACTCACCGTATTAATGTCGAGCATAGGGACGGCGATGTCTCGACCGCCGATCTTGCTGCGATCCGAGACAACGGGCTCTCCTCCGCGCATGAGAGCCACGTCGCAGCTTGTTCCGCCCATGTCAAACGTGATGATGTTCTGGAGTCCGGCCGCCGCGGCCATGGCCGCACCCGCCGTGACGCCACCAGCGGGGCCGGAGAGGATCGTGGTAATCGCGTGTTCCGCGACGGTGAAAAACGGCGCGGAGCCGCCGTTCGATTGCATAGTGAAGCGCCTGTCAGGCGCCACGCCGCGCGCGTCGAGCTCGCCGTCGAGTCGACGGATGTAGCGTCCGAGAATCGGCGAAACATAGGCATTGATCGCCGTGGTGCTCAGCCGATAGTACTCTCGAATCCGGGGAAGGAGGTCCGACGAGGAAGAAATCCACCAATCCGGGTGTTTGGCCTTAATGGATTCTCGTACGAGCCGCTCGTGCTCCGGGTTCATGAAGGAGAAGAGGAAGCAGATACCGACCGATTCAACCTCTTCTGCCTCAAACAGGGCGATGGCGTCCTCAATCGATCCTTCGTCAAGTGCTACCACCACTTCGCCATGGGCGCCCACCCGCTCTCGGATTTCAGCCGTGCGGCTCTCCGGTGCCAGCAGGCGGGGCTTTTGATAGTGCAGATCAAAGAGTGCTCGGCCAAAGGGGCGGCTCAACTCCATGGTCTCGTAGATTCCACGGAATCCCTCAGTGATGGCCAGTCCAATACGCGCGCCCTTTTCTTCGATCAAGGCGTTTGTGGCTACCGTGGTGCCGTGGGAGAAGAAACTGATTGAGTCGGGTGAACTTCCTTCAGCAGCGAGTCGGTCAAGACCATCCAGCACGGCGCGACCGGGGTCATCAGGCGTGGAAGGGATCTTGAGAATTCGGTATCGGCCGGTTGCTTCATCAAAGATGACAAAATCTGAGAAGGTGCCGCCCGTGTCTACCGTGACGCGAATGCTCATGAATGTCCCGTTCCCATGAGTGCCCGGGAACGCTTATCCCAGGCAGCTACAGCGTTCTGCATGCAATCGTTTTCCTCTGCTGCGTTATCGTTCGGTCGGAAAGTTCCAGACCCGAATCAAGCTCGAATCAATGTCACATCGTGCACGTGAGCCGCGCGGTAACACGCCGGAGCCCGGAACCACCGCTCGAATGGTGGTGGCGCCAAGCTTAATGACGTATTCCGCGTGTGTCCCGAGGTAAGCGACGGCTTCCACCTCGCCGGTCCACTGGTCTGAGCCGTTCGCGGGCGCGAGACTCACGTCTTGGGGACGGAACGCGAGGTCAACGTGGTCGCCATCCTTCCAAGACATTTCGGGAGACAGCGGCACGTTTGCGCCACCCGCGTCTTCAATCCGCGCAACGGCACGTCCGTCCTCGTCACGCGCCACTGTGGCCGAAAGGTGATTGGACTGGCCCAGAAAATCCATCACAAATCGTGTTGCGGGCCGGTCATAGACCTCCGTGGGTGGTCCCTGCTGCTCAATCGTTCCACGGCTCATGACAATCATGTTGTCGGATAACACCATGGCCTCGCCTTGATCGTGGGTGACAAATACCGAAGTGACGCCAACGCGGGTCTGAATGGCTTTAATCTCAAAGCGCATCTCCTCCCGTAACTTGGCATCAAGATTCGAGAGGGGCTCATCGAGAAGGAGCACGTTGGGATCAAACACCAGTGCGCGCGCAAGCGCCACGCGCTGCGCCTGGCCACCCGAGAGGAGCGGCGCCGGGCGTTGGTCCATCCCGCCCATTCCCACCGTCTCAAGCATTGTCATCACTCGATCACGAATCTGATTTCGAGGGAACCCCTTCATCCGCAATGGGTAGGAAACGTTTTCAAAGACCGTCATGTGCGGCCACAGCGCATAGCTCTGGAATACCATGCCCATTCCGCGCTTCTCTGGCGCGAGAAACACACCGCGCTCAGCAGAGCTGACCAGCGTGTCGCCTACCCAAATTTCGCCATCATCCGGTCGCTCCAGCCCAGCAATCATGCGCAGGGTGGTGGTCTTGCCGCAGCCGCTGGGGCCGAGCAGCGTAAGCAGCTCGCCTGACTGGACTTCAAAGCTAATGCTGTCCACCGCTTTGACGGAGCCATAGTACTTGGTGATATTGACCGCGCGAATCGTTTTCATGGCGCTCTCCAGACGGAGCGATAAAGCTGGAAGAGAGACCGTGGAGAGCCTCCAGCTTTATTGCTCTGTCGATAGATTCCTAAGCGCCCCCGCGCATGAACTGGGAAAGGATACCGCCATCGACTGGCAGGTCCGCTCCAGTGATGAAATCGGCATTGGGTGAAACCAGGAAGAGCACTGCCTGAGCTTGATCCGAAGTCCGTCCCCAGCGACCCAGCGGAGCTTGCGGCGGTGTGCCCTCGCGCGATTTCCCGCTGCCCAGTGAGAGCCCCGAGGAGTTGGGTGTGACGGAGTTCACTCGGATGTAGTGCTGGGAGAGCTCGGCTGAGAGAACTCGAGTTAGCTGAAGCACGGCGCCTTTAGATGTGGCATATGCAATGGCGCCTTGGCGGCCGCGATGGCCGGATGTGGACGCGATATTCACAATCGCGCCGCCCTGGCCTTGCTCAATCATCTTTTCTGCCGCGTAACGAGCGGTCAGAAACATGCCGGTGACGTTCACATCCATCGTCCGGCGGAAGTCCTCGAGCGTCTGGGTGAAGAGGTTGCCATAGGGCGAGATACCGGCGTCATTCACGAGGATATCGACCCGCCCGAAGGCTTCAATCGTGGCCGCGACAAGGCGCTGCACGCTTTCCGGATCGGTCACGTCGGTCTGGACGGCAATGGCCTTGCCTCCGGCGGTCTCAATCTCGTCAGCGCGCGCCTCGGCTTCCTCGCGGCGCACATCGGCACAGGCTACAAGTGCGCCGTTGGCTGCCAATGTGCGAGCAATCTCGCCACCGATGTTCGGGCCTGTGCCACTGACGATGGCCACTTTATTCTCAAGAAGCATGAATGTCCTTTCTGAGTGGGTTGAATGTGCTTGGATCAGCTTCGCAGCGCGGTTGTCTCAGCCTCGTCCACGGTCCAGGTGTGACCGGCTCGAACCACCGCGACTCCGTAGTCACGTCGGGCGCTTTCCGGGGAGACATAACCCTCGCGTACATCGCTGACGACGGACTCAATGGGTCGTGTCCTGGGATCGCCGTAGCCGCCCGCGCCGGGTTGCTGGAGCCGCAGCAAGTCCCCTGGCTTGAGATCGATATTGCCGTCTGTGGCCTGGACCTCGTACTCCTCAGGAGTGCCGGGGTTGATGATGCGTTTCGGGAGATTTCCCGGCAGTCCGCCGTCACGACCCTCAGCCGGGGTGAGATCACGGCCGCCCCGAGTGGAGAGTCGTGAATGCCCGAGGATGCGGTAGTCACGCACGTAAGCCAGGCCGCCGCGAAATCGCCCGGCGCCGCCTGTGTCAGGTGTGAGCTCAAATCGCTCGATACGGACCGGAAACTCGGATTCCACGATCTCAATCGAGGTTGTCGTGCCGTTAGCTACGTGCGACTTACTTGCGGAAACACCGTCCATATCGCCGCGTGCACCAATTGCTCCTCCGGGAAGCTCGTACTGCACGGCGGGATAGCCGGCGCGTTGATCCGAGTGCGAGAGAGTTCCGCCAATGGCTCCGCTGCACTCCCCGGAGTGTGCGCCAGGTACGGCGTGCCCCAGAGCATCAAACAACGCTTCAGCCGTGGTGTGGGCAACGGGCATGTAGGTGTTCACTGGTGCTGGTAGATTGGGGTTCAAGATGGACCCCTGCCGGAAGTCCGCGTTGATCACGCGACTCAGCCCATGGTTGGACGGGAGATCAGGATCAATCAAGGACTTGAGCACATATGAGCAGACCGCTTGAACCAGCGGCGGGCGGATATTGAAGGGACCGGCACACTGGTTATCGGAATCACGGAAGTCGAAATGCATCTGATCGCCGTCGATCTTGACGATCACCCGAATGTACACCGGTTTGCCACCTTCAATTCCGTCGTTGTGCAGCATGGCCTCACCCTTATAGGTTCCATCTGGCCATTTGCGAACCGCGGACCGCACGCGTCCCTCCGTCATGTCAAAGAGACGCTCTGCTGAAGCGGCGATCGTGCTCGCACCATACTTCGCGCAGACTTGCTTCACGCGGTCCACGCCCAGCCAGGTGGAGCCCACCTGACCGCGAATATCACCCATGATCAAGTCAGGCGTTCGGCTATTCGCTCGGAGAATGATCTCGATTTCCTTGAGCAGCTCGCCCTGACGGTACAAGCGGGTTGGGGGAATCATGATACCGTCGTGAAAAATCTCACGAGACATGCCTGAGCTGGAGCCCGGCACAAGCCCGCCAATGTCAGACTTGTGCGCCATGCTGCAGGTGAATCCAAAGAGCTCGCCTTCGATGAAAATGGGGGCGAAGACGGCCATGTCTGGCGCATGGGGGCTGCCGCCCTGGTAAGGGTGATTGACGATGAACGCGTCCCCCTCGGCCATTTCAGACGGCTCGTAATTGCGGAGCAGCGCCTCGGTACATGCGGGGAACGCACCGAAGTGCAGCGGCAAGACAATATGCTGTGCCATCACGCGACCCGCCGGGTCAACGATGGCACAACTCGCATCGCGAGATTCTCGAATAATGGTGGAGTAGCCGGTGCAGAACAGTGAATCCTGCATCTCTCGAACGATTCCGGCGAGACTTTGATTGACAACCTCGACGGTGATAGCGTCAATGATAGGGAGGGTACTCGTCATCCCATGACACCTCCATTGGTGTGCTGGGCCAGAGTATAGGGCAAGGTATTGCATCGAGGACGCGCCCTGTAAATATTCCCGGCCGCCAGCTCAGCTACAAACAAAAGCGATGGTGATGGCAATCGATGCGTATGGTCATCACCATCGCTACGTCGGACCTAAATTCCAGCGATCCCGGTGCGTCTTCTCACCAGAAATGCTCCAGCCAGCGCCACCAGACTGAGGGCCATCATGAGGAGCCCCGCAACCAGAGCGCGCTCTGGGGCCTGGCCGTTCCAGCCTTCCCAGAGGAGCACGGAAAGCACCCGACTATTGGGAGTGTAGAAAAAGACCACGAGCACCAGGTTTCGTATGGCGGCGAGAAACAGCAGGATGAAGGAGGTAAGCAAAGCAGGGGCCAGCAGTGGCAGCAGCACGCGCGTCACGGTGGTAAACCAGCCGGCTCCACTTGTCCGAGCGGCCTCTTCGAGCTCGTTGGACACCTGGTACATGGACCCGTTCACAATCCGGGAGCCGAGAGGGAGAAAGCTCACAATGAGCAGAATGCCCATCATTCCCAGGCTGCCGCTGATGGGCCGGAATATTGGTAAACCAATATAGGCCCAGGCGAAGGCGATAGCCAGTACCACTCCGGGCGCCACGCGCGGCGCCCAGGTAATGAATTCCAGGATCGGCCGCCCCGCAAACTTCGTGCGCACGAGGACATAACCGGCCAGCGCGCAGATGAGCGTTCCGCCCGCGCCGACCATGGCGCCAAGGAGCACCGTGTTCGTGATTGCTGACATGAGTCGGGGATCACCGAGTGAGGTTTGCCAGTGGTTCGTTGTGAACCCGTTGGCAGACCACACGCCCCAGGCCTTCATAAAGCTGCCCACCACGAGCATCGTAAGCGGCAGCACGGCCGCGACGAAGAAGTAGAGAACAACAATTGAGAATGTGACCCACCGCCAGCGGCCGAGCGGCGTTGGCTGCTGCGAGTATCCCCGACCGGAAATCGTGACAAACGACTTGCCACGCAGCATCACCATCTGAGTGACAATCAGCACGCCCACCATGGCCAGGAAGAAGGAGCCCAGGGCCGTGGCGCTGGGCAGGTCCTGTGGGTATTCCTGTGAGTAGGTAAAGATGCGTGTGGAGAGCACATAGATTTTCGCAGGCACGCCGAGGATCACCTCGGTTTCAAACGACTCCAGAATAATGATGAACGCGAGGAAGACGGCGCCGAGCACGGTAGGCATGGCGACCGGGACCGTGACAAAGCGCAGCGCTTGAAGGCGCGAGGCGCCACTCATGCGTGCGGATTCCTCCAGGCTGGCATCCATGGCCCGAAAGGCCGGCACGGTGAGAAGAAAGATGAACGCGGACAAGCTCATCGTGGACACCCAGATGATGCCGGCGGCTGAATAGATATTGAACAGCGGCTCGGTAATGATGCCGAGCTGCTGCAATCCGGCGTTCAGTACACCGCTCTTCCCACCGATAAGCGTCCAGGCAACGATCATCGGCAATGGTGGAGCAAAGAATTTGATCCAAACCAACGCCTCAAGAAAGCCTCGTCCTGGAGTATCGGTGCGCGTGACGATCCAGGCGAGAAAGAGCCCGATGAACGTGGCGAGCCCCACGCGGACCACGGCGAGCCATACCGTGGTCCAGATCATCTCGTACGTGCTCGGGGTCGAAAATACCTTCTGGTAGGCGGCAAATGTGAACGCGCCGGACTCATCGCGCAGGCTCGCCGTGAATAGCATGCCCACGGGATACAGCACCAGGAAACCGAGTATTGCCGTCAGCAGTGTGGCCGGCCACCATTGACGAGCCGCCTCAAGCCAATCTGCCAGCATGCCGACCCGCGCGGGTTTCGCGGGCGAGGTGACGATTACGGACACTACTCAGCCTCCCAACTTGATGAGTAATGAGAGATGCGTGATGAGTGATGGGTAATGAGTGACGAGTGCTGAGCGAGAGAATGCATCGTTCTCAATTCCCATCTCCCATTTCCCATCTCCTATCACGCATTACTCATCACGCATTACTGAACACTCGCGTGTCATCGCTCGCGCGTCAGTCTTGCAATACCACGGGCTTGTCTTGTGGTCCGCCTCGCTTTGACTCCCACTCCTTGATGAAGGTCTCGTAGCCCGCCTTGAAGGCCTCCAGAGATGCGCCTTCGGTGAGCATGCGCATAACGCCCGCGGCCTCAACCTCGCCCGCGAGCGCAGCCTGTGCAGCCGATAGCGCGTAGCTGGGCCCCTTCTTCCCGTTATTCACAACCTCTGACTTCATGCCATCGGGAACGCCTGATGGCACATCTTTGCGAATGGTTTTCGCCTGGTTGACTTTGGCGATAACTTCCATGCCCTGTTTGCTCATGACCCAGTTGACAAACACCATGGAGGCATTCATGTTCGGCGAATCCTTGATGATGCCCATGCCGCTGATGAGGCTTACGCTGGGAGTCTCGGGGAACAGGAGCAGTTTGATTGGCGCGCCGGCGCTGACAGCTGGGAGTAGGCCGGTGGCACTCGTGCCGAGGCCGGCTTCGCCACGGCCAATCGCGCTTGACGCGTCTACCGGATTCGGGAAGAGCTGGGGCTTTTGCTTGTTGTAGATGCTCCAGAGATCTTCGATCTTGAGGCCCTTGCCCACATACCCATGCCGGGACCAGATGCTCCCAATATCCTGGGTGGTTTTTGGATCAACCCAGCTTATTTTGCCCGCATATTTCGGGTCGTTGGAATACTCCTGCCAGTTTTTCGGGAAGTCCGCCTCGGGCACAACTTTGCTATTCACCACCACATGGGACTCAAAGTCGGAGAACCGTGTGGCTAGGTAAAAGCCATCCGGACTCATGAACCACGGGTCAATGGACCAGGTGCTCGCGGGCTCTTGGAGCGCCGGAATCGGCAGGTCCTTCAACTTTGCAAAGAATCCCTCGCGCTCAATGTTGGATGGCCAGGGCTGAGAGCCCTCATAGATGTCAGCCGTTGGCCGGCCGGCTTTGCTCTCCTCCTTGATGCGCGAGAACATTGGACTGCCGGCGCCCGCCACGAACTCCACCGAGAGCCCGGTGTCTTTCTTCACCGCTTCTGCGATGACGGTGCCCTCGGGTCCTGAGAGCAGACGGCCGTAGACCGTGAGCTTCTCGTTCTTTGCCGCGTCCACAATCTTTTGCCACGCGGCGTCCGCGCCCGTGCTAGCTGCTGGCGCCGCGGCCTTCTCGGCTGGGGCCGCGGCCTTTTCCGCGGGAGCGGCGGCTTTTTCGGCGGGCTTTGCCGGTGCCGCGGTGGGCGACGGCGCCGCGGGTGCCGCGCAGGCCGCGAGCGCCAGCGCTAGCGCTCCAATGAATCCAAGTTGACTGGACTGCCTCACGTGAGTTCTCCTCATTGCATTGGGTAGTGGCGATTCAGTAGTCGAAAACCTAATCATTAGTATTCAGGGACGAGTTTTCCATCCACAAGTGTTAGGCAGAGGCCGGTTTGGTCCATGCCAACCTGGGCCGCGAGGACAAATCGATTGCCAGCAAATTCTGGACCGGGCATCCTCTGGCGGGCTTCCTCAGGCGCATCCTCTGTGGCAATGGCAGCGCCCGGCGAGATGACGACCACGCAGACGTCATACTCGCGCTCCTCATCCGCGACGGCTTTCGTGAAATACCGAATGGCCTCTTTTGAGACCATGTATGAGCCTGAACCGATACGGTTACCGCCCCCATAAAGATTCACGATATGGCCGGAGCGCTTTGCTTCCATGTACGGGACAGTGTGCTTTGTACAGAGAAACGTCCCCCCGAGATTGGTGTCAATGACTCGATCCCAGAACGAGCGATCCATATCGCGAAATCGCGGCCAGTGCTGGTTTCCCCAGTTCAGATGGGGCACGACGCCGGCATTGTTGACAACGACATCGATTGTCCCGCGCTCTCCATTGACCCGCTCCATGAGCGACTTCACCTGGGCCTCGTCGCGTACATCGGTACGGATCGCCAGCACATCTCCGCCAAGGGCCTGCAGCTCGCTGGCTGTGCTTGCCAGGCGGTCATCCTCAATGTCTGCAATGGTGACGCGTGATCCAGCCTCGACAAATGTCCGGGCGATCCAGCGCCCCACGCCCTTGGCGCCGCCGGTGACAATGACACTCTTGCCTTCAACGCTCATACCGCAACCTCCGTGCGCTCGGTCAGCGACATTGAGCGCCGTTCTTCATCTGGGTCTCGGGTCCATGCGCGAATCGCCTCGCGCGGGACTCGCAATCGCACTTCATCCCCTTCAGCCAGTCTCGTCGCCGCCGCGCCCTCGGCCATGATGGTGATGCTTCCCAGCGACAGGACGTATTCCACGCGATGCCCGAGGTACGTGACCGCCTGGACGGTGGCCGGCCAATCGGATTCACGGCGCGGCTCCGTGGTGGGCAGCACCGCAACATCCTCCGGACGTATGCAGAGCGTTACTCGCTGGCCGGCGGTGAGATCATCCGATAGGAGATCCGAGATGCTGAACTCCGCGTCATCGCAGACTATCTTTGATATGCCATTTACTACGGTTGCTGCGCCCTGGATATAGTTCACTCGACCTACGAAATCCATGACAAAGCGAGTGGTTGGACGCTCATAGATCTCGTCCGGTCCGCCAATCTGCTCCACCTGACCACGGTTCATCACCACAATGCGATCGGACATGACCATGGCTTCTGTTTGATCGTGGGTGACGAAGATCGTGGTGATTTTGAGGCGGCGCTGGAGTAACCGTATCTCCAGGCGCATTTGCTCACGCAGCTTAGCGTCTAGGTTCGAGAGGGGCTCGTCCAAAAGCAGCACGCTCGGGTTGTGCACGAGCGCTCGTGCGAGCGCAACGCGCTGTTGCTGTCCCCCAGAAAGCTGAGTAGCACCCCGTGATTGCAGGCCGTCTAGTCCCACCAGGCGCAATGCATCACTCACCCGATTCTTTCGCTCGGCCCCCGAAACGTGGCGCAGCATGAGCGGGAAGCCCACGTTTTGCTCCACGGTCATGTGTGGCCACACGGCGTAACTCTGGAACACCATGCCCATGCCTCGTTTCTCAGGCGGTGTGAAGAGACGTTGCTCACCCGAGCTCAGGACACGTCCGCCGAGGGACACCGTGCCCTCGTTGGGTCGCTCCAGCCCGGCAATGAGCCGCAACGTGGTGCTTTTTCCGCACCCGCTAGGCCCCAGAAGCGTCAGGAACTCGCCTTCCTGGACATCCAGGTCAAGATGATCAACCGCGGTCATCTGACCAAAGCGCTTGACGATACTGCTCAGAGTGAGATTCTCAGCCACGCTTACCTCCGCGTCGTTGCGGTGTTCAGTCTCATAAGCCGTAGAGTGCCCGCGCGTTATCGTCCAGGAATTTACGCGCTGACTCCGGATTCAGGCCGGCCACCTCGGAAAGGTTTCGGAGCGCGTAGACTTCCGTTGACGTATCCGCGTGGCCGTAATCCGTGCCAATCACGAGGTTGTCATCACCTACATAGCTCATGATGTACTCGATATCGTCATTGGTCTGGCAGGTCACCCAGATATTGTTGTCCTTCAGGATGTTTTCTTTCACCGGAATATCCCGTCGCTCGAACCGCCGAGAAAGGTCTTTGATCACATACGGAATCCACTGCGCGCTCAGCTCAATGAAACCCCACCGCAGATTTGGAAACTGGTCCGGAAGTTGGCTTTCGCAGAGCACCTGAAACGCGCCCACGCCAATCAACTTGAAGCGCGGGAAGCCGTATGAATTTGGGAATATGGACATAATGTCCGTGCTGCCGTTACCCGTGTGGATGCAGACCGCCATGCCAAGCTCACTAACCTCGCTGTAGAGGCGATGGAAGTATGGGTCGATAATGAGACGATTCTCGGATTCGACCCCTCGTAGCACCACCGCGCACGCCCCGTTATCGTGTGCTTTGTGCAGCTCTTCAATGGCCACGTCCATGCTCAGTAGCGGGAGCACCGCTGCCCAGCGGAGGCGGTTGTTGCTCTGGGACCAGATGTCGGCCAGGGCGCGGTTGTAACTCTTACAGAGCGCACGCTCAATCGCGGGATTTCCCGTGACCGGGTTGATGAAGATGGTGGGGAAGAGAATTTGAACGTCTGTGCCCAGCTCATCCATATGGCGGATGCGGGCTGAGACATCGGTGAGATACTTGGATTCGTCCGGGGTTGAAACCTTATCGGTATGCGGGCCGACCCGCGCCTGAGTCAGGCCGGGGCGTCCGGCGGGGAACAGCCCCCCATCGATAATCCAGAATTCCTTCGGCTCGCCATTGGCATCGGTCTCAGCCACGCGAACCGGCCGATACTGCCGATCACTGGGATCCAGATAGCCCCACGTTTCGTCACACTCGACGATATGCGCGTCTGAGTCAATCACCGTCATGTTGGCCGCTCCGGGTATGGGCAACAGTGCCCTGAAGTGCCTGCATCCTAGTGCCCGTGCAGATAACTGTCAAGAATTTGGGTGCGACCGCACGTGCTCATCAAAGTCGAGTTGACGGCGGGACGGTGGAGCACGGCGCCCTGTCCTGGAGCTCCCGGCCCCGTGGTCGCGATCCGCGGCTCACGCGTCTAAGGCACAGGGGACACGTTCATTCGCTCCGCCATTGACTGGTCCGGGCAGGACAATGTCATGTCCTGCCGCGTCCCCCGATGGATATAGCTACGTCTGATCCCGGTGGGCGGAAGGAACACCGCGATTTGTAGTACGCTAAGCCGCACCACGGCCGGCCCGTTTGACACTACCACCAAGTACCTGGTGCAGACCTACCCGCATGACTGGTTGCGATTTGTCGGGCACACCGCGCCCGGATCGGTCGAGGTCATCGATGCCGACCTCTCCACCGTGGCGGCCGAGGCGGACAAGGTGTTGCGGGTCCCGGCGCCGGCGCCCCACCTGGTGCATCTGGAATTTCAGGCCAGTCGCGATGTTCAGATGGGTCTACGATTGGCGCGGTACAACGTGCTGCTGCGCTATCAGTCTGGGTTGCCGGTCCAGAGTGTCCTCGTGCT
>JBJXFJ010000346.1:0-2927 GCA_046154735.1 Chloroflexota bacterium
ATCGAAGCGGCGCTCACGCGAACGAAACCTTGCCGCGTGAACTTGAGCGCGTTGGCGGTCAGATTGATCAATACCTGCTGAATGCGGGCGTCATCCCCTATAAGTAGATAGGGAGCGGCCAGAGAAACGCTCTTGGTGAAGCGCAAGTGCGCGCGCTTGGCTTCAGGTTCGAACAGAGCGACCAGGTGATTCATGAGAATGTGCAGGTCCAGCGGGGCGCGTTCTATGAGAATCTTTCCCGCCTCGATCTTTCGCAGATCCAGCAAGTTGTCGATCAGCGAGCGAAGCTGTCGCGACGAGGCCAGCAGCCAGTCCACGAGTTGTCGCTCCTGTTGCGGCAAATCTCTTGCTGCGAGCATCTCCGCGGCACCCACAACGCCATTCAAAGGCGTCCGCATTTCGTGGCTCATGGTGGCGAGGAATTCACTCTTTGCTTCACTCGCCGCCTCCGCTTCCGCGCGGGCGCGTTCGGCCTCAGCCCGTGCTCGTTCGACACGTTCCCGTTCCGCCTCGGCCTGTGCGCGCTCTACCTGTGCCCGCGCTTCTTCTGCCGCTTGCACAGCAACCAGTTTCTGCTTGAGCAATTGGGCTACATAGAACGTTGGTGCCCCAATCCAAAAGAACGCACCAAGCCACACTAGGGGATGCTGGTACCAATAACCATCGACTGCTGCACTCAAACCATACACCAGGACGAAGGCGACTAGACTTACGATCCACGCGACATGCAAGTACCGAAGACCGAATCGGAACCCATGTCCTACCGCCACCCACGTGTATACGAAGACCAGAATGGCGCTGCGCTCTCCGGTGAGGCCGAGCAGAATTGTCGGAGTGCCCATGTCGACCGCCAAAGTCAGGAAACGAACAAGATCAGAGCTCTCTCTTTGTCGATAAATCCAGGCGAATAGGACGAAGGATAGGGTAACGAAACCCCAACACAGATACCGAACCCAGGTTTGGGCGCTCCAGTCCACCCAGGCGGAGTAGGCTGACAGAAGGATGACGCCGATGCCAACGCGAAGAAGAGCCTGCGCGAACTCGCCGTAGTTGGGACGCGCTTTCTGCGCGGCCCACCAGGCGAGAAATGACGCAGGTATGTCTGGTTTCGTCAACGACGACATGGCGTGCAGTTACCAGCTATGTCAGCCCCATCCGAAAAGGTCGCGATAAATCGCAACCGAACCTTCTCTTCGGATGCAAACAAAATGGTGCTGCGATTGTGGTGGATTCAAACCCGAAGCGCTGCATGTCACTAAGAAGTTCGGGGTGAAATATGCTCTCGGATCGGGGCGCAATCGCTTCCGTAGCGCCGCGATGATCTTATCGAAGGTGCCATAGAGAGGGTCGGACAAGGGCAGGGCGAACCCGTGGAGATCTTCCCCAGTCTTCACCGGAAGCGCCTCCTCAAGCAACATCAGGGTGCTTAGCAGGGTCGCCTCCTTGGGGAATAGGAGCGCAGTAGGTACAGTCCGCTCCGGGTACGATCCCCTATTGTATTACGCGGGATTGGGCCCGTGTTCAATACCAGTCGACAATTGTGTACTACACTTGCTTATATTTGTCGGTAATATTAGTCTTTGAACTCGGCGAACCTGTAAAAGGGGGCTACCACCATGAGAATCCAAAATCTAGGTCCACGTCCCGCCCCACTTGAGCATGGGGTGGAGGCCCCGGTACACATACTCGGCCTCCAGGGCGCTTCAGTGGTTATCGTCGATGACCAGGAAACGGCCCGTGTAGCACTGGACGAAATGATACGGGGCATCGATCCAGGGATTTCCACATTCCTCTTTCCTGGGGGGGTTGAGGCTCTCGCGTGGCTGGAAGATCAGGAGCCAGATCTGGTCATCACGGACTTCCGGATGCCGGGGATGAACGGAGCTCAGCTCACCGCGGCGCTTCGGCACAACGCGCGACTGCAGCATGTTCCGGTGATGGTGGTTACCGCCGCCGATGATCGGACGGTCCGCTACGAAGCACTCGAAGCGGGTGCGGTGGATTTTTTGGCCAAGCCGATCGATCCGATCGAGGTTCGCACGCGCTGCCGCAATCTGCTGCTTCTTTCGCACCAGTATCGCCTGGTCAAGAGTTACTCCCTGCTGCAAGAACGAAAACTTGAGCAACTGCTAGGACTCCTGCGCGCGCTGGTGCCCGACGGAGCCGAGAACTTGGCGCAGCGCGTGGAGCGCGGCGAATTGGTCACCGTGGGTTTCGACAAGCTCTTCGCCATCACCAGCTGCGTTGCCGGGGTGCAGGAACTCGTCGCATCTGCCCAAAAGCACATCACCGAACTGGAGGCTCGGTTGACCAGACCGCTTCGACGAGAACCGGATTAGCCCTTACGCACTTCGCCTGCGCGGCGAGGGTCTTCTCATCACCATGGCCACTTTCAGGATGGTCTCACGCTGCTCCGGATCAAGGGCACGATAGGTATCGAGCCAAACACGCTCATCCTCGGTGAAGCGTTCCACCTGGTCGAGCCTTAACCCGGCTGCTTGTGCCAGGATCACCCACGGCTCCACCCCGAGAGCAGTGGCTATGCGACCGAAGGCTTCGTCCGTCACTGCAGTCCAAGTGCCGCCTTCAATCTGCGACAAATAGCTCTGACTGAGTTCGCTGCGCTCGGCCAGGACTTCCTGCCCGATCCCGTGCAATTCCCGAATCCGCCGTATCGCGCGTCCCAGCCCTAAGCCTCGTTTGGGGATTTGTGCGCGCGCTGCGCGTGCCACCTGGGTCATAAGTTTTTATCCTCCTACTTGTCTGGGACTCGGAATGCCGGCGACCAGAATCTCTCAAAAGGGCACACCGATTATCCCTCGATAGATCGGACGGCAGACGGGCATATTAATCTAATGCTTGACATCAATATTAACTGACTATATTAATACTGTCCAGTCCCAACCCGCGCTGGGCGAGAGGCAGTA
>JBJXFJ010000562.1:0-5991 GCA_046154735.1 Chloroflexota bacterium
TTCGTCGCGCTACCGACCTGATCAGTGCCCGCGGCCATGAGCTGGCGGCGCGTCTGACTTATGAGGTCGGCAAGACGCGCATGGAAGCGCTGGGTGATGTTGAGGAATCGGCCGATTTTCTGCGTTATTACTGCGATCACCTGGAGCGTGCGGAAGGATTTGACCAGCCCATGGCCGGGCTATCCGCGGGCGAGCGGCCACATGATCGCCTCCGTGCGTACGGCGTGTGGCTGGTGATCTCCCCGTTCAACTTTCCCATGGCGCTCGCGGCGGGCCCGGTGGGCGCGGCGCTTGTGGCCGGCAATACAGTGGTGCTGAAACCATCCAGCGATGCGCCGTC
The DNA here is from genome assembly GCA_046154735.1 of Chloroflexota bacterium. GTDB lineage: Bacteria > Chloroflexota > UBA6077 > UBA6077 > JACCZL01 > CAVXYC01. The sequence goes on from JBJXFJ010000562.1 coordinate 341, forward strand.
CCTGGGCATTGAGCTGGGGCGCATCCTGGCAGAAGCAGGGCTGCCGGATGGCGTGATGAACGTGATCACCGGCTCCGGGGCCGAGGTGGGCCAGGCGCTGGCGGATGATCCCAGAGTTGGCGGGCTGACCTTCACTGGCTCCTATGATGCGGGCATGGCACTGTATCGGGGCTTTAGCCAGCGCTACCCGCGACCATGCATTGTGGAGATGGGCGGCAAAAATCCCGCCATTGTGACGCGTCATGCCAATCTGGAGAAGGCGGCTGAAGGAATCGTTCGTTCCGCCTTCGGTTTCAGCGGCCAGAAATGCAGCGCGTGCTCACGAGTGTATGTGGAGCGCACGGTGCGGGATAGTCTGGTTGACCTGATTCGGGATCGCACGGAGAAGCTCATCGTTGGCGATCCCGCGCATCGGGAGACATTTACTGGTCCGGTCATTCGCCAATCCAAGGTTGATGACTTTCGGCGTGCCATGGACCTGTCTTTGAGTGATGGGCAGATTGTTGCGGGCGGCGCCGTGCTTACCAATGGCGAATGTACGCACGGGCACTTTGTGCAGCCCACGGTTGTCGTTGGTCTGGACCATGAGCATGAGCTTATGCGTCAGGAGCAATTTCTTCCATTCGTTGGCGTGATGGAGGTGAGCTCGATGGACGAAGCGCTCAGACTTGCGAATGACACGCTCTATGGATTGACGGCCGGGATTTATACCGAGGAGCCCGAGGAGGCTGAGCGATTCTTGGACGGCATTGAGGCGGGAGTGGTGTATGTGAATCGTCAGGCGGGGGCCACCACAGGCGCCTGGCCCGGCTCTCAAGCGTTCGGTGGCTGGAAAGGCTCTGCCTCGTCCGGACGCGGCAGCGGTGGTCCCTATTATTTACAGCAATACCTCCGCGAGCAGAGCCAGACGATCATTGACTGATGCCCAACGGAGCCGCATCCCGTCAGGGTGCGAGGCCTCCGTGGTGTCCCCGGTCACCGGTTTCATCCATGACGCCGACCGAGCCGCATCTCGTCAGGGTGCGGGTCCCCCTCCGGTCTCCCCGGTCACCGGTCGCGACCCTGGACCTCGGCTCCGAGCCGCGACAGACAGCGAGCGATTCCTGAGGCAGATTCCTTCCTTCGTCAACGGGCGGGAGGATATCGCGAGGGAACCGCTCGCTCACGGTCGCCGCTCGGAGCCGGCTTCAGGGACCGATGGCGGTGAGATGGCTTTCTGATCGGGAACCGCACCCTTACGGGATGCGGCTCTGACAGGTGGTGAGGATTGCTTCCCCTATATCGGCCAGGTTCGGACGACTCTGCAGATGCCAGCGGACGCCCGTGGCGCGGTCCGTGGGCGGAACAGTCAGGATGGCCCAGGACACGTTGGCTTCTGGATCGGCCCATGCCACACAGCCGCTGGCGCCCGCGTGGCCGAACGAGGCGGCGCCGGCCGAACGCGGTATCCACGGCGAGTAGCGGTCTCCACGAATCTCCGGCCCAAGTCCCCAGGGGCAGCGCGTCCACTGCAATCGCGGGCCCATGCCGCCGGCCACGCCACCGGTCTGATCCTGTGTGGCCATTTCCAGGAGCGCGGGACTGACAAACCTGGAGCGCGAATGGTTAAACGTCTCGATAAGCGTCAACGCTGCCGCCACGCTCATGAACACACCGCCGGCCGGGAGCACGCGGAAGCGCCAGCCCTGCACGGGTGCGCGTGGCAGTGCATCAGCCACGTGGGCATCCAGCCCCAGAGGCTTGAAGACCAGCGATGTGAGCGCATCACCAAAGGACTGATTCGTGACACGCTCCAGTGCCAGGCCGAGCAGGCCGTAGCCATGATTGCTATAAGCCACACGTGTGCCGGGCGCCTGGTCACCTGGGGTCGTCTGGCAGGACAGCCCGATCTCGCTCCACGATCCTTCGACCACAAGGGGAAGCTCCGGAAGGCCCGCCGTGTGGCAGAGGAGACCACGCAGCGTCACACCGTCGGCGACAACGGCATCGGGCAGAATCTCGTGGATTGGCGCGTCCAGACTCAGAACACCCTGGTCCACCAATCGCAGCACGCCCAAAGCCACGGCGAGCTTGCTCAGCGAGGCAGTGGGAAACAGCGCCTCCGATGAGAGTGAGGCGCCATGAATATCGGCGCCCACGATTCGGAGTTCAACAGGCACTCCTCCGTGACTCCAGGCCACCGCAAGGCCGGCGATCTTTGCGGCCGTGATCGTTTCCAGAAGGAGCGCATCGAGATCGTCGGGACGCGTTGCCAGCAGCTCCTTCTCAAAGACGATGCTGGGCGTGCGCCCCACCAGGAGCGTGCCCTGACGAATGAAGCCATTTCGGGCATAGAGCTCCTGTGCAGGAACGCGGCGCTCATCGACCTCGAGCACCAATCGGGTTGCTCCGAGCTCGCGGGCACGCACCGTGAGTGCCTCCAGAAGGATCTGGTCATACCGGCGCCCGTAGTAATCAGCATGGATACGCATGCGTTTGAGCTCGCCCACGCCCGATGGCAGCACACGTAATCCGCCAATAGCTACGACGCGTCCGTCACACGTGCCCACAAGGAACTCGCCGTGGCGCAAATAATAGTCCTCGATATGCTCAAGGTCTGCGTCCCAGGGACCGGACGCGCCGTCCCAGCCCATCTGCAGTAGGCCCAAACGATGGACCTCCATGACAGCCTTGTGGTCGGCAATCGTGTATTGGCGAAGTGTGAGTGCGGGCGTCTCAGACATGGTTCAGCATTGTACGGTGGAGCTCACCCGCCGAGTCATCGTTGGCCTCTCAGAAGCAGGCGCTGAGAGGAGTTAGATCTTGTAGTTCTCTCCCGTCGATTCCGGAAACAGGTCGTCCACATCCAGCACACGGTCAATCAGCCCTTGCTCTTGTGAGTATTGGATAAGCGTGGCGATATTCGCGCGGTTCGCCTCGATACCGTAGGGCCAGAAATCCTCGCCCATAAGCGCCTGGGTCTGTTCCCATTCATCCATCAGCCACGGCAGGCTCAGTTTGAGCGCGGAAAGCGCCGGGGTGGTGGTGAAGAGCTTGCGCTTGGACTCCTCGAAGGCTTTCATCAGACTGCGCGCCGCCCATGGATTCGCCTCGAGGATGTCTTTGCGAATGGCAATGGTATGCATGATGGGAAAGAGCCCTGTGCGGCGATACCAGTCTTGCTCCAGTTCTCTGAAGTTGGGGAAGAGGCGCGTAACGCGACCGCTACCGTCCATGAAACTGGACGGGTGGCGTGGGGCGATGAGCGCATCGATCTCGCCGGTGGCTATGGCTTGATCCAGCGTGTGCCCCTCGGGCAGTGACTCGATATGGATGCCCTCACCCACACTGATATGCTGCTTTTCAACTCGACCGGGCATGCGCTGCCCGCCCGTGTTCCAGCTCACATCGCGCGGGCGCACGCCAAACTCGTGCTCCAGGATGCCGCGCGCCCAGGTGGCCGCGGTGATTTGGTACTCGGGCACGCCCATGCGCTTGCCAATGAGGTCCTTGGCTTCCTTGATCCCCGCGCCGGCGTGGACATAGATGCTGCAATGCCTGAACATCCGCGAGGGAAACACCGGAATGGCAATGAGATCATCAATGCCCTTGGACCGACGGATGATATAGCTGCCCAGCGACAGCTCCGATACGTCGAATTCGCGATACCGCACCATCCGCCAGAACACTTCTTCCGGCTCAAATGACAGGTAGTTTAGCTCGATGCCCTCGGGGCGAACCTCGCCGGTCCGTAGCGCGAATGTGCGGTCATAGTCCCCGCAACCGATAGTCAGCTTCAGCGTCATGAGGCACTCCGTTTAAGTGATGAGTGATGAGTGATGAGTGATGAGTGATGGGTGATGAGTGATGGGTGATGGGTGATGGGTGATGGGTGATGAGTGATGGGTGATGAGTGATGGGTTAGGACTGATGCGGTCGTTCACGCCGTGGAAGGCCGTCTCGGCGGCGCTCGACTGAATCTCGGAGACCACCGAGCAGCCGCCCAACTTCTTCCGCAAGCGTCCAAATCTCGCCGAATAGCTTCTCATCAATATGGCCGACATCCTGCGCAACGTAGAGTTGGGAGCGCAGCTCCGCGTTCGAACCTTTCGCAATCGATAGGAAATGGTAAAATTCTCCCGGACGACCGCGTTCAAAGCCCTCGGCAATATTGGACATGATGGAGACAGCCGCGCGGCGAATCTGATTACGGAGCCCAAAATCACGGGCAAATGACCCCTCATCCGTCAAACGGTAGATTGCCACGGTAAGCTCGCGAGCCCGCTGCCAGGCGGTGAAGTCTTCAAAGCGCTTGATCGGCGCACTAGCCATCACTCATCACTCATCACCCATCACTTCCCACGCCACATCGGCGGCCGCTTTTCCAGGAACGCTGACATGCCTTCCCGGAAGTCTTCGCTCATGTAACAGGAGAGGATGATGTCCTCGCCGCCCTCTGGACGGCGGTGATCGGCCAGGCGGCGGACGGCCTCTTTGGTGGCGCGCACGGTGAGCGGAGCATTGCCGGCGATGAGGGTGGCCACCTCACGCACGCGAGCTTCAATCTGGTCCGGCTCAACAATCTCGGTGATGAGTCCCAGGTTCAGGCCCTGTTCAGCGTCCGCAAACGTGGCGGTGAACAGCAGCTCTTTCGTGCGCATTGGTCCGATCAGATCGGTCAATCGGGCGAAGTTGCCTATGGCCATGCAGTTGCCCAACGTACGCGCCACGGGTGCGCCGAACTTGCCATTGGGTGTGCAGTAGCGCAGGTCGCAGCTCGCGGCGATGGCCAATCCGCCACCCACCGCGTACCCGCGGATGAGCGCAATGGTCGGTCGGGCCAGGCTCTCCAGCCGACCCAGAATTCGCTCAATGCGCTCCTCGTACTCCAGCGCATGGCGCTCTTCCGTGAACGACTGGAACTGCGAGATATCCGTACCCGCCACAAAGGCGCGATCGCCCGCGCCCTGGAAGATGACCACGCGAATCTCGGAGTCGGCTTCGATCTCGTCGCATACCTCGTACAGGCGATCGTACATGGCCCAGGTCATCGCGTTACGTGCCTCGGGCCGATTAAACGTTACAAAAGCCAGCGGCCCCTCAGTGGAGTAGAGCAGCTCAGACGTGTCAGTTGCCATAGGATCTCCCGCCGCGTGGATGTACATCACGACGGACGGATGCTACCACGAGAGGCGAGAGGCGAGAGGCGAGAGGCGAGAGGCGAGAGGCGAGAGGCGAGAGGCGAGAGGCGAGAGGCGAGAGGCGAGAGGACAGGGGGCAGGGGACAGGGAGACGAACCCCGGCCCCCGGCCCCTGTCCCCTCGCCTCTCAGCTACAGCTTAAAGAGCCTCTTGGCGTTATCCCTGAGGATCTTCTGCTTCGTCGCCTCACTCAGGCGGGGGTGATCGCGCATCTTCTGCAGGGAGCGCGGATATTCATGATCCCAGTGCGGAAAATCTGAGGCGTACACAAACCAGTCTTCACCCGCGTATTGCAGTGTCTCCGGGATCAGCCCCTCACCGGCTTCGAAGTGCACGTAAATCCGCCCTTCCTTAAAGTAGCGACTCGGATCACTCGGGACCAGTGGGGCTTCCACGGCGGCGCGCTTCTCGAACTCCTCGTCAATCCGGTCCATGAAAAAGGGCACCCAGGTGGCGCCGGCTTCCAGACTG
>JBJXFJ010000577.1:0-7487 GCA_046154735.1 Chloroflexota bacterium
CTTCTACGTCGCATACTGGTGTCCCCATTGCCGAGTACAGAAGGCGCTGTTTGGTTCCGCCGCGCCGCGACTCCCCTACGTGGAGTGTGATCCCAGCGGGCGCGACGCTAGGCCACAGCGCTGCGAGGCCGCAGGTGTGCGCGCTTATCCAACCTGGGTCATTGACGGACAAAGAGTCGAAGGCGTCCTGTCACCGCGGGAACTTGCGCGGAGATCAGGCTTTGAGCTCAGTCCCTAAGCGATTGAATAGCAACACAGATTCGATTCGGGAATGCACGCCAGTTGGTGCCGTCGGCGTCGATTGCGGCCCGAGGTGTTCGACCCAAGTATCTGAGTGAGGTGACGAGCTATCGCTGCTGGGACAGCCACGTGTAGAGCGCCTGGACGTCCGTATCAGACACCCTCGAAGGAGGGAAATCGCGATTGTGGGCTGACTGGAACTCACGCGACCAGGTGGCGGGATCAACACGCACGGGAACCAGAGCGGAGGCACGAGCCCCCTGGGCGCTCTGACCATGACAGCGCCCGCAGTCCTGAGTCTGATAGATCGCCGCGCCATCGGCGTTGGGTGCAGGTGACTCCGTTGCGGCGAATTGACAGGCCGCCAGGAATACCACCGCCAACGATGAAAGAACGGTCAATTCTCGACACGCTCGTCCCTGGTTCACTGCGCTTAGGAATCTGGCAACGATGCTTCGCAAGCGCATCGTGTCAGCCTTGAATGTGGATCTGACGGCGCATTGATGTGAGGTGCCGGACGCATCCCCTCAACGCGCGCCAGTCGACGACGACGTGAATCACGGTAAGGATCGACGCGACGGCGCTCACCAAGAAATGCACCTCGCCCCACTCCCGCTTCACCAACCCGAGAAGTAAGGTGATCTGGCCGGACCGAGGGCCCTCTGGGGCGAGCCAAATGAGCCACCCGGTTGCTCCCGTAAGAGCCCACGCCAATAGTAATGCAATTGCCACGATGGCCCTGAAGCGTGCCTTCGCAGTGGGGCTGCACATTGCGGATCTCCCTCCGTCCATCTCAACATGGAGCGGGATCTCCTCAAGCGTACCGGTGAGAAGCCAAGCCGGGACCTACTCGAACGGGTAAGTTACGAGCGGCCTCGCGTTCAAGTGAAGAAAGAGCGAGTGCGGGAAAGCTGGCTTCGACCCTGTATGCGACGGGGACTAGTGAAGATACCTCGGTTTGGTGGCCAGGTCGATTATGCGGCCAAGGGCCAAGCTGCTTTGAGTCAGGCTCCTTTCGAAGTCATAGGGGCTGAGATAGCCGAGCCTGGAGTGGCGCCGGGTTCAGTTGTAGAAAGCCTCGATGTACGCGAAGATGGCCGTTGTCGCCGCTTGCCGTCGGTGGCGCGGTCCAGACGACTTCCTCACCGGACAGGCCGACGATATAGTGCTCGTTGCGCGATTCCAGCGCTTCCCGGAACTCGGTGACGACGCCGTAGCCCGCATCGGCCAGGATCAGTTGATGATGCATTGCCTCCTCCCGCACCGTGTCGAGCCGGCCCAGCGTGATCTACCATTTCGTTTGGAAGGCGCGCTCGTCCTTCGGGACATACGCGGCATCCAGCCGTTCGGGGGCGGAGGTCCAGGCTTCCGGAAGATACACGCGCAACGCTCGAGGGGACTCATCCTCGGAGGTGGCGTGGTGCAGGGAAACGGCGACGTGACAATTCCCCCGCTTGTCCAAGGTGCCCAAGTACTGGTGGGCCACGCCGACCGAGTGCTTGCCCTGCTTCGGGAAGCCTGTATCGTCGGTGAGGATGCGGACGTCAGGAGCGGCGAACGCGGTCTTCATCGAGGCCCGGTAGGCGCGCAGGAGACCGGCGGTGTCCCAGGGGCTCTGGTTGATTAACTGCTGCAAGCGCTGCTCCTCGCCGTCGAGCACCCGTCGGCTCATCGATTCGATGGATGTGCGCTCGCCATCGAGGAGCGGGCCGTGGAGATAGGTCCGACTCTGGGGATACTGATCGATCCGTTGAAAGCACCGGCGGAACCTGCGGGCGTAATCTTGGAGGCGCTCCAAAACGCCCAGATCCAAGCAGAGCGTGCGGGTCTGGATCGTCACCCCGGACGATACCGCTTCATCCCCTTCCGGGTCCGGGGCGCCCGGTGTCCCTCACAGATTCGTCACAATCCACGGAGTAGTACTAAGAGACAAGCCCCCGGGCTCCACCGTCCCGCTGGCAGCTCTGATGAATCGGCCGGGCTCCCCACGGTGGTGGCCGTTGACGGACCACGCAAACCCGCGCGACGAGACCGAGCTCCCAAGATCTCCTGGGCAAGCGGAGGCGCTGGCCACGCTACCGCCGATAGATCCGCGCGTACTCAATCCCATTGATCCGGACAATATGGTCCGGAACCCGGGTGTGCACGAGCTGGGGCGACTGCCCTCGCTGGCGCGCGTTCACGTAATCCACCACATACGTGGCGGTGGAGCTCGGGCTAAGCGATACGGCAGTGCCAAGTAAGAGCGCCTGGAAATTCACGGTGAGCGGGTAGTACACCCCCACGGTGGCCGAGGCCGCATCTGGCTGGGCATTGAGATATGCCGCGGCTTGATCCAGACCTTCTCCCCAACCCACCAGCAACATCCGCTGCGCCGCGGTGCCGCCACCCAGGGCCGTGTTGTAATACGACAATGGGTAGGGCAGTGAGCTCTGCCAGGCCAGCGGCTGAAGCAACACCGCTGCCGCCAGAAGTGCGCCGGGCAGCCTCTGAATCCATTGCGTGGCTCCACGCAGACGCGCTGACAAATCGACCGCGGCTGTCCAGAGCCCGAATCCGGCGAGCACATCAATCAAGGGCACCGCTGGCAAGATATATCGATCCAGCTTCTTTGCCCCCAGCGTCATGAAGAGCGCGAAGCTGATGACCAGCACGATCAACGCCCACACAGGCGTGGCCAATTTCAGGAATCTGGGTTGCCACCAGGAGACCAGGAACAGGCAGCCAAGCCCGGCCAGGGTGACTGGCGTGAGTCGATACGCTAGCGCCACCGGGTAAAAGAGCGGGCCCGGGTCCGCCACCGGCTGCCCCATGAAAAAGTTGCCCGGCCGATGCGGCTGGCCGCCCTCTGCCAGCGTGAAGCGGACCATCCGACTGATCGTCTCCACCGGGGTCGTGGCCAGCGCCGGCCAGACCGCAAAGGCGGTGATGCCGGCCAGCGTGACCCAGAGGGCGAGCTCGATGATCCAACGGCGAGCGGGCTTGACTCCGCCCCAGGGGCGCAGGCCGATGAGAGCCAGCGCGGGAATGGCCAGCACCAGGAACGCGGATGGTGATTTGGTGACGAATGCCAATCCGCCGGCGATCGCGGAGAGAACCAGGAGGCCCACGGGGCCGCTCGCCATCCAACGATTGGCAGCTCCAAGCATCGCCACGGCCATGAGTCCGCTCACCGGTGCATCCAGGTGCACCACCTGTCCATGAGCCACGAAGAACGGTTCGAATGCGAGCAAGAGTCCGGCGATGATGGCGGGCGCCCAGCCAACCAGCCGTCCGGCGAGCAGAACGATCAGGGCGATGAGCCCGGCATTGAACACGATCATGGCATGGCGCGCTGCCTCGAGCGCGGGCATAAACTCAGCCACCCGCGTTACCTGTCGCGCGGTGCGATCCACCAGCGGCTGGGCCAGATCACCCATGCCCAGCGTTGCCAGCCACATGGTGGTGACGCCCGGGTGTCCGCTGCGATAGGTTGCCCGCCAATCCTGCCGTTGCAGCGCCGCCCGAAACGCGGATCCGCGTTCTAGCCAGTTATCCTCATCCTGCGTGGGAAAGAGATTCAGGTCCGGCGCGCGCGCCGCGAGCGCCAGCAAGAACACAGCGAGTGCAAGCGCGCAGACAATCAGGCGAGGCGACTGCACTCCCGTTGTCTTCCGTCGTCCGTTGTCGAGTCGTGCTAACCGCGGGCCGCGAGTATGGCCAGCCGACCAAACAGCTCCGCCCCACTCTTCAGCTCATCCGGATCGCTGGTGGTGGCCAGCGCGCCCACGGGGAGCACGTCCACGCCAACGGCTTTGATCTGTTCCCAGACCTGGAACAGGTACGTCATAGCATCCTGGTTGCGCGGAGCCTGGGGATTGGGAAGATAGCGATTCAACTCGGCCACTTGTGCACGCTGAGTGAGATCCGCGGCCACCATGCCGTAGTAATGCGATACCATGCCGCGCACCTCAGGCGGCATCATGGAAAGATCGAGGTGGGCGCGCGCCTCGCGAATCTGCCGCTCACACTGGGCCAGCTCGCGCTCAAGGGCCGTGACCTGCTCGCCGTCGTTCGCCGTGCGGGCCGCCTGGATGGCGGCTGTCAACCGGCTCTCTTCAAGTCGTGCATCCCGGAGCTCGAGCATCACAGATTCATCTGGCGGCATCACTGTTCGTCGCCTCCATCACTTCGTGCGTGCTGTCATTATGCAGGCTAAGCTTCATTCACGGAGATCTCTGCATGTCAGGATGGGTTCGAGGGGCTGAGGATGTCCAGGATCCGATCGGTCGCCAGCGTGACCCAAACGCCGCTCATTCATCTTGCACGACACCGCGACGTCATCCGTCCCACGCCTGCCGTCACCACGCCGGCAAGACCCCGAGCCTGACGATCACCGGCGACTCGGACGGCGAGGTAGGCGATCTATACTATTACAAGAAGTAACCAGAGAGCAGGAGGAACGACATGTCTGAGCATGGCAGCCAAAGTGAGAATCCAGTCATCTCATCTCCGACTCCCAAGTCGACTCGGCCCAGAACGAACCGAGACTGGTGGCCGAATCAACTGGACCTTACAGTTCTTCACCAGCACTCGCCCTCGTCCAATCCGATGGGCGAGGACTTCAACTACAGAGAAGAATTCAAGAACCTCGATGTGGAAGCGCTCAAGCGGGACCTCATCCAGGTGATGACGACGTCGCAGGACTGGTGGCCGGCCGACTATGGCCACTACGGGCCGTTCTTCATCCGACTGAGCTGGCATGCCGCGGGCACCTACCGCATCGCCGATGGTCGGGGTGGTGGTGGCAGCGGCGCTCAGCGCTTTGCCCCTCTCAACAGTTGGCCCGACAACGCGAGCCTCGACAAGGCGCGTCGGTTGCTCTGGCCGGTCAAGCAGAAGTACGGACGGAAGATCTCCTGGGCTGACCTGCTGGTCTTCGCCGGCAATGTTGCCATGGATTCAATGGGGTTCAAGACATTTGGCTTCGGCTTCGGGCGAGAGGACATCTGGGAGCCCGACGAGATCTTCTGGGGGTCCGAGGACACCTGGCTCGGAGATGAGCGCTACAGTGGAGACCGGGAGCTCACCGGCCCGTTCGGCGCCGTGCAGATGGGCCTGATCTACGTGAATCCGGAAGGGCCTAACGGGAACCCCGATCCACTTGCGGCAGCCCGGGACATCCGCGAAACGTTCCGCCGCATGGCGATGGATGATGAGGAGACGTTTGCCCTCATCGCTGGCGGCCACACGTTCGGCAAAGCCCATGGTGCCGCCGGTGCGGCGCACATCGGTCCTGAACCCGAGGGCGCTCCCATCGAGGAGCAAGGCCTCGGCTGGAAGAACAGCTTTGGCAACGGCAAGGGCGCCAGCACGATCACCAGCGGGCTGGAGGGCGCCTGGACCAATGAGCCGACGAAGTGGGACAACGGGTTCTTAGACAACCTGCACAAGTACGACTGGGATCTGACGAAGAGCCCCGCCGGTGCGAACCAGTGGACGCCGAAGAATCCCGAGGCGCAGGGTACCGTGCCCGATGCTCATGATCCATCGAAGCGGCATGCCCCCATGATGCTGACGACGGACCTGGCGCTGAGGATGGATCCGATCTACGCGCCGATTGCGAAGCGCTTCCTCGAGAATCCGGACCAGTTGGCAGAAGCGTTCGCTAAAGCGTGGTACAAGCTGCTGCACCGCGACATGGGCCCGATCTCGCGCTACCTCGGCCCGTGGGTGGCCGAGCCGCAGATCTGGCAGGACCCTGTCCCCGCGGTCGATCATGAACTGATCGGGGAGGCGGACATTGCGGCTCTCAAGGGCAAGATCCTCGCCTCGGGATTGTCGATTTCTCGGCTGATCTCCACGGCCTGGGCGTCCGCGGCCAGCTACCGCGGCACCGACAAGCGTGGCGGCGCGAACGGGGCGCGGATTCGACTTGCGCCGCAAAAGGACTGGGAAGTCAACGAGCCCGCCGAGCTGGCCCGGGCGCTGCAAACCCTCGAACAGATTCAGCAGGACTTCAACAGTTCACAGTCTGGTGGAAAGAATGTCTCGCTCGCTGACGTGATCGTTCTGGGCGGGTGCGCGGCCGTTGAGCAAGCGGCGAAGAACGCCGGGCACAACGTCACCGTCCCCTTCGCGCCGGGGCGCACGGACGCCTCGCAGGAGCAGACAGACGTGGAGTCGTTTGCCGTGCTCGAACCGACAGCCGATGGATTCCGCAACTACCTCCGAGCGGGAGAGGAGTTGTCGCCGGAGTCCCTGCTACTAGACCGGGCTTACATGTTGACCCTGACCGCTCCCGAGATGACGGTTCTCATCGGCGGCATGCGCGCCCTGAACGCCAACTTCGGGCAAACCCAACACGGCGTCTTCACCGACCGCCCAGAGACATTGACCAACGATTTCTTCGTCAAGCTACTCGACATGAGTGTGGAATGGAAGGCACCTGCCTCGGCTGAGAACGTCTACTCGGGTCACGATCGCGCCTCGGGCGACCTCAAGTGGACGGCCACCGCCGTGGACCTCGTCTTCGGTTCGAACTCCCAGCTCCGAGCCCTCGCGGAGGTTTACGCAAGCGACGACTCGAAGGAGAAATTCATGCGTGACTTTGTCACAGCGTGGAACAAAGTGATGAATCTTGATCGCTTCGACCGTGTCGCTCAGGGCCTGGGTGCGCCGCAGGCGGCTGGGACCGGCAACTAAGGCGTTGTGACCAGATAACTTGGGCCGAAGTCGGTCGATGGTGAACGCGAGGGCAAGGAAATGAGCTCCCAGTTATTCGGTAACATTGCCTAAGGACTCGTGACGAGATAACTTGGGCCATCTAGCGGGATTCCCCAGTTTGAAATCGATCGGGCATGGGCCAAGTTATTGGGTCACGAGCCCTAAGTTCGTACCAAACACCGTTGCAGCAAGTGCGGGCGACCATCAGCGGTCCGCCCGCACTTGCTTTTAGCGTGTCACGTGCCACACAAGTACAGGCGGTCGGATGTGGCGCGAGGGATAGGTCGGTGGTGTCGGGCATCGCGCCCGACACTCTGGGCGACCAAGCCGGATATGATCGGGCGAGACGCCCGGCACCGCCTCACTCCCGACCTTCATCCGCCCGCATGGACTTGACTCATAGCCCCTGGATTCAATTCCCCCTGCGCTCCTGATTCAGAGTCTGCTACGCTTCCGCCCACCATGCCCGGGCCGTTTGATACCACCACCAAGTTCCTGGTCCAGACCTATCCGCGCGATTGGCTCACCTATCTGGGCCTCGC
>JBJXFJ010000347.1:0-8425 GCA_046154735.1 Chloroflexota bacterium
CGATCACCCGGAGAAGGAACATTACCGGACGCGTTTCAGCATTGAGAAGGGCTCTGGAACCCAGATTGATGGTGCCCAGGGGATTGTGATGGTAATGCAGCACGCGCACTCCCGAGGGCCTCCGGGAGCAAGCTCACTCTTGACGCAGGAAATTCAGGATCCCCGCCGCGATGCCCCTCGCCGATGCCTCAGGGTTGCCAAGCAGAATGCCACGGTCACCGGCGTTGGTAAGGAATCCGGTTTCCACGATGACTTGCGGGACACCTGGCGCCACGGCGTGGCAATAGCGGCGGGAATTGAACGCGTAGTAGTAGAGCATGCGGCGGCTAATATGCTCATCATCCCGGGCCAGGCCGGTGGCAGCGCCATAGGTGGAGTAGATGGCGTTCAGCAGGCGGTCATCCACCTCAGGCAGCGAGCTGAAGCCGGGCCGAGCCAGCTTGTAACCACGTAACCGGCCGGAAACGTCGCCATCGGCATGAATGGAGACAAAGGCATGGGCTCGGTATCGAACGGGGATGGTGCTCGGCAGAATATCAACCTGAATCCCCTCGGCTTCCAAGATGGCACCCACACGTTGAGCAATGTCCAGATTGACTTCCCACTCAGCCTTGCCGCCGCCGCTCGAGCCACCTTGAAGCCCGCGCAGCTCCGGAGGCGATTGCTCTACGAGCCAGTGGCCGGCTTGCAAGCCGACGCGCTTCTGGCCGGGCGGGTTCCAGCGAGCGGTGGCCGGAAGTGGGACACTGAACTGGGACCGATCAAATGGGCCAGGGGTAATGGTACACGTGGCGTCCAATTCCGGCGGATTGATGGCCAGGGGGGCAATCGGCTCAGACTCCAGAATTGCAGCCGGCGCCGGCTCCACAACTTGAGCGATGGTCACAGCGTCCGGAGCCAGATGGGGAGTCGGGAGTAATCTCGACTCCGTTTCACTGAGCTCGTCCAGCGTTGTCCCTGCAGACGCTGGTGGAATTACTGACGCCGACACCGGCGAGCCGCATCCAGAAGCCACCATCAAAAGTGCCACGAGGGCAAGGAATGCCGGCAGCCCGGAGGTGAATGCTGAAGCGCGAGGCCTGATCATAAATACCCGGTCATTGTGCAAGTAATCATCCGTCAGTATCGATCATTTCTTGGAAAAGGATAGGGTTTCCAGGTTTAGTAACGGATATTCCAGCGCAATGGCGTACCCTGGGGAGCATCAGTCTAGCGCTGGGCGAAGTGACGGCAGTTCCCATACAGCCCAACGGCGCGTTCCGCGGAGGAGGAACGCGCCGTTGAGTTGTTGGAATGAATCGAGAACTGCTCGTCTGAGCCTAAGGCTTGGGTCCCCGCGGACCCTCTGGCCTCTGCCCTGCGGCTGGGTGAACGCGGTTCAGGAGCTCAGTGATCCTCGCATCAAGGCCGGCCTTGGCCTGCGTTGCCTGATCGGCAGTCATCTTCCCAGCAGTCACAGCCTGATCGATCTTGGCGGTGGCTGCTGTTTTCAGCGCCGACGTCACTGCCGCGGTCGCATCCGGATTCTTGGAAGCCGCAAGCTGAGCGAGCGATTTGCCTGCTAAATCTTGACGAAGGTTTCCATAGCCCAGCGCCTGGGCAGCAACATCCATGCCAATGAAGCCCCTACCGCCACCCGGGCCGCCCGGCCCCGGCTGGCCGCCTGGGCCACGCTGACCGCCTGGCCCGCGCTGTGCAGCAAGCTCAGCGTGCGTATCGGTCATGGCCTTGCGAAGCGTCTCAACGCTTACGCCAAGCTTGCCGGCCAGTGTAGTGAGGTGCTGCTCACGGCCCTGATGATTCCCCGGCCCCTGCTGGGCCGTTCCCTGGCGCTGCCCGCCACCCGGCACGGGTGATGGGGCTGGCCCGGCCTGTGCGCTGACGATCCCGAGGGTTGCCCCGCCGAGAACAATAGCTGCCGCACCCGCGGCAATTGATCGTTTCAATCCTTGTGATGGCATCTCTGTGCATCCTCCCGCTTTAACCGCGTCACCGAACCGATGGTACCGTCCGCATTCGCTGATCGCATGACTTATTGTCGATCCTCTGACTTAAGCTGCTGAGGTAACTATCTGAGTGTTCGCTGAAGATAGACGCGGCAGCACGATGTGCACGGTGGTTCCCTGACTCACCTGGCTTTCAATGGAGAGGCGCCCGCCATGGGCCTCCACGATGTCCCGCGCGATGGCCAGGCCCAGCCCAAAGCCACCCGTGGCGCGCGAGCGTGATGGATCCCCACGCTCAAAGCGCTCCGTTACGCGCGGCAGTGTGTCAGCCGGGATCCCGGCGCCGGTGTCCGCCACACTTAGAGTCACCGTGCCATCGGCACCCCCGAGCTGGAACTCAATGCGCCCACCGGTCGGGGTGAACTTCAACGCATTGTCCGCCAGGTTCAGCAGCACCTGCTTGAGCTGATCCTGATTGCCATTTACCTGTGGCGTGTCGGAAATCTTCACGTCCACCTGCTGCCCGCGGGCGAGCAGTCGAGTCTGACCGGCCACGTCATGAACCAGGGCGCGGAGATCAACCGTCCCCGTGGTCAGTGGGAGCTCGGCATCCAATCGAGACAGCGTGAGCAGATCACTCACCAGCCGGGTGAGCCGGTCGATCTCCTTGTTCATTGTCTGGAGCATCCGCGAGACCGTGGCCTTATCACCTCGGTCTGCGCCCATCTCCAGCATCTCCACCATGCCACCGAGCGCGGTGAGCGGCGTGCGCAGCTCATGCGCGGCATCAGCGACAAATCGGCGTTGTGCTTTGAGTGCCGCGGCTAGACGATCCAGCATGCTGTCAAATGCTTCAGCCAGCTCGCCGATCTCATCACGCCGGTGGAGACGCAAGCGGACATCCAGATGGCCCGCGGCAATGTTGCGCGCGGTTTCAATCACGCGATCCAGGGGCTTCAGCGCGGCCCGCGTGCCGCGCAACCCCAGGATCCCCGCCAGGAGCGCTGCCAGGAGCGTGCCCGCACCGAGCGCCGTACGCAGCGAGGATTGAAGCTGCTCGACCAGCTCCAGTGAGCTGGCCACGGTGAGCACTCCGATCACATCTCGCTCAGGCCCGCGCAAGGGGAGCACCAGAAGCAGCGTTCGCCGTGACTGCTGTGACACGACCGTGCGGTTCTCTGTTCCGCTCAACGCGGTTGAGATAAGATCACGCGGCGGCTGCGGCCAGGCCTCGATGTCCTCCAACGAATCACTGCGGGCAATAACTGAACCCGCCGCATCGAAGACAAACACGCCAGTGTCCGGGCCACTCAGCCGGCGAACGACGAACTCAGCACCGCGCACAGGGGAGAGTGGCCCAGGTGGGCCGCCCGGTCCACCTGGGCCGCCTCCGCGTGGGCGGCCGCGCTCGCCATCTTGGACGAAGGAGAGTGCTGTCCGGGATTGATCATGCAGATATTCCGCGCTGATGTTGATCAACGCGTGATCCAGCAGAGCCAGAAACAATACGCCCAGGAAGAGCAAAGTCACCGCGACGATGCTCATATTAAGCACGGCGATGCGCCAGCGCAGGGGCCAGGTGTCAGGATAGAGACGGGCCATAAATTAGCCTGAGAGGGCGTAGCCAACGCCCCTGACGGTGCGGATCATGCGCCGATCACGATCAACTAGCTTGTCTCGCAACGCGCTGATGTGGACCTCAATCAGGTTGCCATCGCCAAGATAGTCCGTGCCCCACACACGATCCAGCAAGATCTCGCGCGTCATAACCTGGCGAGGGTGCAGCATAAACACCTCCAGCAGCTCGAACTCGCGGGGCGTGAGCGCCACTGGCTGTCCATCACGAAATACTTCACGAGTATCGCGATTCAATTCCACCAGCCCAAAGCGCAGGACCCGCTCCACCGCGCTATTGCGCCGGCGGAGCACCGCCCGCACCCGCGCCAGCAGTTCTTTGAACTTGAATGGCTTGGGGATGTAGTCATCCGCCCCGGTTTCCAATCCCTCCACTCGTTCGTCCACCTCGGCGCGGGCCGTGAGCATGATCACCGGGATATCGCCGCGACGACGCACTTGGCGGCAGACCTCGAGGCCATCCATACCGGGCAGATTGAGATCTAAGATCACCAAGTTCGGCCGCTGCCGATCAAACGCATCAAGCGCGCCAGGACCGTCCTCGGTGAGGGTGACTTCGAAGCCTTCGTACTTCAGCCCCATCTCGACGAAGTCGCGAATGGACTCCTCATCCTCAACAACAAGGATGCGCACGCCGTTGTTGGAAGCCGCCTCTGCCACGTCACTCACTCCGGTGCTGGTACTCAATCTTCCTCCAGGATTCTACGTTGTTGTACCGCCCCGTGCTGAACGGGTAGTCGGATGAAACTGAGGGTTTGCTGAAGCAGGGCGCCGCAACGCTTTGGAGTGCGCGTGGCCGCGACACCGCTTTCAATTCCGAGATCACATCCTGGCAGCTTCGCGGAAGCCAAAGCGGTGTCGCGGCCACGCGCGCTCCAAAGCGCTGGCGCGCACTTGCTTCAGCCGCGGCTGCTGTAAGGGGCGTGGACCTTAGAAGTGGGATGCTTCGGGTGGCGTGGCGCGGCCGCTTCGGACCTGCCACGGTGAAACCTGCGTTTCGACAACCCGCACGGCTCGGTCGCTCATTCAAGCTCCAGAGTTATCACGATTCCGCGGGGGCTCTCTCATGTCCACCTTCCACCGGCCTTCCCGTGGGGAAGAAGCAACCGGCCACAAAGCCGGCCGCCGCTACCGCGAGCGTGACCAGGTACACCTGGTTGAGCGCTTGCTCGAGCGGCACTTGGAGCAGTAACAGCTCACTGGCGCTCAGCGCCTGACGTCCGGCATCTGTGAGTAGCGCATTGGCCCGCTCAAGTTGGGGTGCGCCAGGCACTCCGCTGAGCGCGGCGGACAGCCGATGGTTGAAGACCGCGCCAATCAGGCTGATCCCCAACGTACCGCCAACCGTCCGGAAGAACTGGTTACTTGAAGTGGCCACACCACGTTGGCGCCAGTCTACGGCGCTCTGAACAGACAGGATGGTGGTGATGCTGCTCAGCCCAAGGCCCAGGCCCAGCACCATCATGGACACCCAGATGTCGTTGAGGGTCGATGATCCGTTAAGCCGCACCAGGAGCACGGATCCACCGATGAGTCCCAGAGCGCCGGCCAACCCGGTGCTGCGGAATCCCAGGCGCAGAATGACGCGCCCGCCGGCGGTGCTGGCCACGAACCAGCCAGCGGAAAGAACGATACCGGCGATGCCGGCCGTGACCGCGGTGCCACCCATGACACCCTGGATGAACGGCGGCACAAATGTGGTGGTGCCAAAGATGACCACTCCGATGATCGTGGCCAGAACACTCGATGCGGCAATGGTACGATTGCGGAACAGGCTAAGCGGGATAATTGGCTCCGCCGCGCGCGACTCCACGACGATAAACAGCCCCAGCGAGCCGATGGCCACGGCGTACATGAGCAGGAGTACGGGCCCCTCCGGGACGGACCGGCCGCCCTCCAGCATGGCCAGCATGAGTAGCCCGGTACCCAGGCCCAGGGTCACCACGCCGGCCACGTCGATTGACCGTTGGCGCTTTTCGATGTTCTCTCGCAGTGTCACCCAGAGCATGGCCATGGCGATCAGGCCCACCGGCAGGTTCAGCAAAAACGTCCACCGCCAGCTCACATAGTCAGTCAGAAATCCGCCCACGGCCGGTCCCAGCACGCTGGCCAGACCCCAGATGGCGCTGAACACGGCCACCATCTTGGCCCGCTCCTCTAGCGTGTACATATCGCCAATGATGGTGATGGCAATGGGCAGCACACAGCCGCCACCTATACCCTGGATAGCCCGGAAGAGAATGAGCTTCTCCATGCTCTGCGCACCCGCGCACAGTGCCGAGCCCAGCAGGAAGATGCTGGTGCCCACCATGAACGTGGGCTTCCGACCATAGAGATCAGCCATCTTGCCGTAAATGGGTACGGTGATGGTGGTAGTCAGCAAATAGATGGAGAACACCCAGCTATACAGGCTGATCCCGCCCAGCAGGCCAATGATAGTGGGCATGGCGGTGGCCACGATGTTCGTATCCATGGCTCCCAGGAACATGGCCACCAGCACAGCCACGGTGGCCACCAGTCGGCTGCGTTTGTCAATCATTCGAGGCGCCGGAGCGAGGGAATCCGCAGCAGGCCGGTGCTGGCCGTGAGCAGAATGACGAGTCCACCGAGCGTGACCGTAAGCGGTACGCCAATGAGGCTCCCGATGGTGCCCTCAATCATCATCCCCAGGGGCATCAGACCCAGTTGAATCAGACCGTAAATGCTGGCCACTCGGCCACGGAGCTCCCCTGGAACGCTGGCTTGAATCAGTGTATTCGTCCCTACCATATAGAACAGGGTAAAGAATCCGAGCACCGGGGCAATGATGAATGAGAGCGGCGCCCAGGTCGACTGGGCGAAGCCGATCAACAGAAAGACGAAGACCATAGAGCTGCCCATGACAATCAGCCCCTTGCGGCGGAAACTGCCCAGCATAGCCACGGCGGCCGAGCCGATCATGCTGCCAAAACCAACGGCAGCGCTGAGCAAGCCCAGGCCGGAGGCGCCCATGCCCAGCACATCCTTGGCAAAGACGGGCATCAGCTCCACATACGGGCGGCCGAGCATGGCAAACACCACCATCAGGCTCATCAAGCCGAACACCGCCGGCGTTTGCCGAATGTAATGCAGGCCCTCCACCAATGTTTCAAAGAAGCTGGCCGCCGTGCGGGCATGCTGGCGGACCGGACGCATGGTGAGCAGCGCCAGCGCCACACCGGCGTTACTCACGGCTGAAACGACGAATGCGGCGCCAATGCCGACCGTTTCGATAATTAGCGCCGCAATAGCCGGGCCAATCACTCCTGCCGCATTGAACGCGGTAGCGCCCAGGGCAATAGCGTTCACTAGATCCTTCCGCTCCACCATCTCTGGCACCAGCGACTGCCGGCTGGGCATCTCCAGCGATTGACCCACGGCGCCAAGCACCGCGAGCACCAGAATATGCCACACCTGGATGAGCCCGGTGAGCGTCAGAATCGCTAAGATCGCGGCCGCCACACTGGTAATGAGCGTCCCCGCCAGCATGAGCCAGCGTCGATCCAACCGGTCCGCCAGTACTCCGGTTACGGGCGTGAGCAGGAGCACCGGCACGGCCCGCGCAAAACCAACGAGCCCAAGATAAAACGGCGAGTCGGTCAGGGTGTACACCAGCCAGCCCTGGGCTACCATCTTGATCCAGCTTCCGATGTTGCCCACCAGCATGCCAATCCAGAGATTGCGATAATCGGGATAGCGCAAGGCCCCGAACATGGGCGGGAGTCGCACGGGGCGTGGCGTTTGCGGGCTGACCTCTTCCGTCACCAGAGACGTGGCGCCGTCCGTCATTGGGCGGTGGCTCCGGAAGGCGCTGGCTCGGATTGTTCGCTCGCCGCAATGGTTTCGGCAGCATGCAGGACGCACTCCAACGCGGCCACATGGCGGGCGAGGTCATCCGGTGAGAGCGCCTCATACACCCGCGCCAGACGCGTGCGTCCGGCGGCCTGGAGTTGATCCACCAGTTCCTGGCCCTCGGGAGTGAGACGACTGATGACTAGCCGTCGATCGGTTGGGTCTTCATCACGGCGGATCAGGCCCTGCTCCACGAGGCGGTCAAGGATGCCTGTCATGGTGGGCAACGTTACGCGCAAGGCGCGGGCCAGAGCGCCAACCCGAGCGGGGCCTTGAGCATTTAGGCGGAACAGTACTTTGAGCTGTGGCATGGTCAGCTCAACCGCCAGCCACGGATCATCCGGCCCGAGATTACGAACCAACCGATTGATCTGCGATTGGAGGTGGATGCCGCGCTGAATCAGCTCAATAGGATCGGGCATTGTCGGATAGTAAGTGTAGAGCGTAGTATTTTGTTTATGCAAAGCAATGGGACGACGAACGGAAGACGGACGACCGAGGACGGAAGCAGTGCCGCTGCCCTCCCCGGCGCTCCCTCTCTCCCTGGGAGAGGGCTAGGGTGAGGGAAGACCCGCTGTCCCCCGCTGAGCACACTGCCTGGCCACAAGAGGCCCTCACCCCAGCCCTCTCCCAGGGGGAGAGGGAGCACCGAGGAGGGCGGTTTCGCCGCTTCCCTCTTCCATACATCCTCCCTCCGTCTTCCGTCGCCCGCCCTCCGTCTGGTCACCCATCATGCTAGGCGGCCGCATGGGCGGTGGCGGCGGGGTGCGCTACCGAAACGTCGAGAACGTCAAGCTGGATCCGGCTATTCTGCGCCGCGCATTTACGTACGTGACGCCGTACTGGCGCCGGTGGCTGCTGGTGATAGGGTGTCTGGTCCTCACCTCATTGGCGGGGATTCTGCCGCCGCTCCTGGTGCGCCACATTGTTGATGAGTCAATTCCCAACGGCAATCGACTGGAGCTGAGCCTGCT
>JBJXFJ010000349.1:0-15848 GCA_046154735.1 Chloroflexota bacterium
CTGTTGTTCAGCTTCTGGCAAAACGGGGCAGTGGAGCGCGCCAGCGTGGTAGCGATCATTATGACCGTCATCATTCTGGGTTGCGTCATGCTCACGCGCAAGCTCACCCGGACGGAGCTGAGGAGCGGAGTGGCCTAACCGACACCGTCAGCCAGGACACTCGCCACTTGGCACTCGCTAATCCGTCCCGGCCGTGACTCCCTTGTCGATCATGGACTTCATATTGGCGTCAGTGAGATCACGTTTGATCTCGAAGGCCCGCAAGGTGTGATCCTCGCGCGGAATCTCGATCATCGGCTCATTCTCGGCAGGATCGCGGATAACACCCATGGGGTCTTCGCCGCGGGCGACTTTTTCGATTTGTTCCATGAGCACGCCGCGGTAGAGAATGACGCCCTTATCCGACGTGCCTAGACGCTCTGCCTCACGGAGTGAGATTGGTCCCTGGGTGATCCACGCCATCATGTCTTGCGCGCCCACGTTCTCCACCACCAGTCGACCATCCGGGTGCTGACAGGGATAGTCGTAGACCAGGAGGTCCTGAGGAAGCTCGCTCTCCGTATGGGGTCGCGTTTCATACCAATAGTGGAGCGTATTGGTGTCATCAACTGGAACACGAATTTGGAATGTTGGGCGGGTGCTGTCACCAACAGCCAGGATGTTTGGCATCAGAATCGGGTGTCCCACGGTCCAATCATCGGACTCCTCAGTGTCCCCTTCGAGCAGGCGCCGTTTGCTGATTCCGTATTTGTACACATCGAAGGCGATCTTCAGGTGCCGTCGCACGGTCATCGTCTGCGGTTTGCCCTGACGCTTCTGCACGTAGTTGCCATAGTAGGCGTGCAGCCACTCGAAATGGATGGGATCGAGTGAATTTTCCATACACTGGAGCCAGTTACACGGAACATGGCTGATACCGACGCGTCGATTGAGATCCTGGCGCACCAGAATATCCCAGCGTGGGAGCAGCGGCGCGGGAGCTGGTCCGAGGTACGCCCAGATCAGCCCGCCCATTTCTTGTACGGGATAGGCCGGAATGCGGACGCGGTGCTTGAAGGTGCTATCCTCCGGTTCAGCCGGCTGTTCCAGGCAGACACCCTCATCCGAGAATTTCCAGCCGTGGTACGGGCAGCGGAGACCGCCCTCCTCCGGAATGCCGTACACCATGGATGCGCCCCGGTGGGGGCAACGCTCCGCCACGAGGCCCAGGTCGCCCGTTGGCGACTGGTAAAGCGCCAGATTCTCGCCCAGGAGCTTCACACCGAGAACCGGCTCCTTTGCTAATTCCACGGTGGTGGTAATGGGATGCCAGTAACGGCGCAGGAGATTCCCCATGGGCGTCCCCGGTCCCACTCGAGTTAAGCGCTCATTTGCCTCTTTGGTGAGCATCCGCGCAGCCTCCTAGCCCGGTCGTGTCAGTTGACCGGATCATAGGCCGATCTAAACGTGGAGTCAACGAAGCAGGCGATAGGACTGCGACCGGGACATCGAATTCGTAGACAAGCGCGATGATAGATGCTACGGTACATGTTCTCGGCGCTGAATCGTGTAGCACTCGAAGCTCAGCGCAATGGAGCGTTGTTTATGGCATCACAGGCAACTCCCTGGCTGGAAGCAGGGGCGCCATCCACCGTGGGGCGTCTCGGACGCATGCGTCCGAGTTTGCGCCTAATTTTGATCCTGGCGTTTGTGGGGATGTGGGAGCTCATTGCTCGACAAGGGGTTGTGCCAAGCATTATTTTGCCGGCGCCCTCAGCGGTGCTGATAGTGGGATTTACGGATTTTGGCCCATATTTGAATGGTCTCCAGGTCACGGCGTTTGAGATTCTGGCAGGCTCCGCCATCGCCGTGGTATTCGGAGTTGGTCTGGGTGTGTTAGTGGGCAGCTCGCCACTGGCGATGCGGGTATTCACTCCCTTGCTGGATTCCACGTTTGCTCTTCCCTGGGTTGTGTTCTATCCGCTGTCAGTGGTCTGGTTCGGCATTGGCTCGCCGTCCAAGATTCTCTTTTCCGGTGTGCACGCCATATTCCCCATCTTGCTGGCCACCGCGGCCGCGGTCTCAATTGTGGATCAGCGTTACGTGCTGCTGGCCCGGGCATTGGGGGCCAGCCGGCGCCAGCTTTACCTCAAGATCTTGCTGCCGTTTGCGCTGCCGCAGATTGTGGGCGGACTGCGCGTGGGTCTGGGTTTGGTGGTGATTGGAATTATCGTGGGGGAGATGCTCAGCTCGTTTGGCGGGATCGGCTATCTCATTAGCCACGCACGCGAGGTGTTAGATGCTCCGCGCGTGTATTTTGGCATTCTGTTGGGATTGGGCCTGGCCATTGGCACCAACGCCGGGATGACCTGGCTGGAAAAGCGCGTGGCGGGCTGGCAAGCCTGAACCCTGGGGCAGTGGGAGTGGAGGAGATTGTGCGAGTAAACCATCGTTCATGGGGCTCCGTTGGGCCAATAGTGCTGGCCGCGGGATTGAGTGTGCTCATGGCCTGCGCGCCCTCTGGCGGCGGACCCACGAGTGGGGCAAAACCGGCTGAGCCGGCAAAACCGGCCGAAGTTGCCAAACCTGCTGAGCCTGCGAAGCCGGCCGAAGCGGCCAAGCCCGCCGAGCCGGCAAAACCGGCTGAAGCAGCGAAACCCGCCGCCAAAGCGGTGGCTGAGATTCCGATCAAGGTTGGCTTGATTGGCGTGGGCAGTGCCACGTATGGATACGTCTATGCCGCGCAAGATCGTGGCTACTTCGCCAAAAATGGCCTGAAGCCAGATATCACCGATCACAACAGCGGTTCGGCCGCCCAGGAAGCGCTGGCCTCCGGTGAAGCGGACATCATTCACTACTTCCCGCCTGGGGCCGCCACCGCCGTTAACAAGGGCGTCAAGCAGAAGGTGATCGCCACGGATCAGTTTCGTCCTAGCGAATGGCACATCGGCGTGGCAGCCGGCTCGCCCATTCAATCTGTAGAGGACCTCAATAACAAGAAAGTTGGCGTTACGGCGAAAGGCAGCACCACGGACTTCTTTGCCCTCTGGTTGGCACAGGCCAAGAATGTCAAGCTGGAAGTCGTTCCTATCGGGAGCGCGGCTCTTTATCCCTCGGTGATTGCGAACCAGATTGACGCCGGCGTGGTGACCCCGCCACTGGTGTTCCAGGGCCTTGACAAGAAGGAAGTCCGCTCGATCTTTGATTTCGGCAAGGAGATGCCGCCGAATTTGCCGAGCGTGATCGTTGCCTCGGACAAGATTATCAGTGAGAATCCTGAGGCCGTGAACCGCTACTTGAAGTCCGTGTTTGAGTCGGTTCGCTATTTGAAACAGAACGCGGATTACTGCACCTCGTTCTACTCGAAGCACACCAATCAGGACCCATCTATCGCCTCCCGCGTGTGCACACTGGTGATCGCAAACTATTCAGATGACGGCAAAATCCAGAATGAGTGGCTGGATAATTCCCTGAGTCTGGCCAAGTTTGGCGGCCTCACGGACATACCGCCCACCGAACAGTTCTTCACCGATAAGTTCACCCCGGTGAAACTGGACTGATGGACGGACGGAGGACGGACGACGACGGACGGAAGGCAGAGGCGGCCGTAGCCTTGTTTCCCCCTTCGTCTTACGTCGTGGGTCTTCCGTCTTCGGTTTGCCGTCTTCCGTCGGTCCGTTAGGAGCGCACCCATGATTCGGCTCGCACAGTTTGGCGTGATCGCACTCGCACTGGTGCTCTGGGAGTTGGTGGTGAAGCTCGGTTTGGTTTCAAACCGCATTCTGGCCGCGCCCAGCGAGGCCTTCGCGGCGTTGCAGGTGGTGCTGGCCGATCCACGAGTGCTGGAATCCATCTGGATCACCACTCAGGAGCTGGCGCTGGCCACGCTCTTCGCCGTTCCCACGGGGGTTCTGCTTGGCTTCGTGGTTGGTGAAAGCGCCGCGGCGCGGCGCATCTTTGCTCCGGTACTCTACATTGGGACGGCAGTGCCCAAGTCATTGTTCTTACCGCTCTTCATCCTGGTTCTCGGTATCGGTATGAACCAGAAGGTGGTCTTTGGCGTGGTGCAGGCATTCTTTGTGGTGGCCGTGTCCACGCTCGTTGCTGTCCAGGGGGTGCCAACAGGACTGACGCTGGTTGGCCGGGCACTGCAAGCGAGCAGGAGTCAGATGTACTTCAAAATTTATTTGCCATACATGCTGCCCGTAATCCTCCAGGGTGTGCGCGTGGGTGTCATCTACGCGGCCGGCGGCATCCTCTTTGCTGAGATGTACGCCGCGCGTGGGGGACTCGGCCGAATGATCAATATCTGGGGCTCCAGTTATGATCTGCCCAAGATGCTAGCTGGTGCTCTCCTCGCCGGTCTCGGGGCGATCGCGGTGAATAGTGCGCTCCGGATCTGTGAAGATCGCGTGGGCCGATGGCGCGGAGCTGGAGCGGCATGACAACGTCCGTTTCTTCTGCTATTCCACACGCGCACGCCGCGGCCGGCGTGGAGATCTCCGATCTCACCAAAGTCTATGACACCCGCAATGGTCCGCTCACCGTGTTCGATCGGCTTTCGCTCAGCGTGGCGCCCGGTGCCTTTGTCGCAATTGTTGGTCCCAGTGGCTGTGGCAAGACCACGCTGCTCTTGTGCCTCTCTGGCTTGCTGGAGCCCACTCGCGGCGAAGTGCGCGTGGCCGATGAGCGTATTACCCGCCCATCGCCTGAGCGCCTTGGCGTCATATTTCAGGAGGCAAACCTGCTCCCCTGGCGCTCCGTGTTGGACAACGTGGCATTTCCGCTGGAGCTGCGTGGCGTGTCCAAAAAAGAGCGTTACGAGCGTGCCGCCGGCTATCTTGATCTGGTCCACCTTTCTGATTTCTCGCAGGCCTACCCCAGTGAGCTCTCAGGCGGCATGAAGCAGCGCGTGGCTATTGCCCGGGGCCTCATCCAGGATCCGCGGGTCTTGCTCATGGATGAGCCGTTTGCCGCGCTTGATGAGCAAACGCGCATGCGCATGGGCGCGGAGGTATTGCGCATTTGGGAAGCCACCCAGAAGACCATCATTTTTGTGACGCACAATTTGACTGAAGCGGTCTTCCTCTCCGATCAGGTGGTGGTGCTCGGCACTCGCCCGGCAACTGTGCTGGATCGCGTGGCCGTCGATCTCCCTCGTCCGCGCACATACGATGCCATGGCCACAGAAACATTTGGACGGTTGCGTGACCGGATCTGGCGGCAGATTGTGGATCTGGGCGTGGAGGAGAGGCCGGCCACCCCGTGACCCTGCTTGGTCCGTTGCCTTAACAGCGACTCGATGTTCTGGAGGGCTGGGTGGCGAACCATCATTGAGGGTTGACACTCCAGGAGATCATTGATGGTGGCCGAGTATTTCCTGGCTTCGCGTTCATTCCCGCGGAGACCATTTCGGCTCTGGCTGCGGACTAGCGGTCAGTGACACAAGGTTTGGCGGAAAGCCTGAGACGGGCTTGTAGTGCGGACTTCATTCCGCCGTCCTGAGGCGGATACCCGTGCACCGCGCCCGCCGGAGAACAGCGGAATACATTCCGCATTGCAAACCTGGGGCGCCACCGCGCAGACTTTATGTCACCGGCCACTAGAGCCCGTAAGCTACCCTGGCATTTGTATCCAGTATCTTCGCTGCAAGCTCCGGCCCTACCTCGGGCATTTCCTTCAATCTGACCAGCGCTTCGAGCTCGCTGGATGTATCAGAGTGTCCATAATCCGTGCCCATGATGAGGTTGTCGGCGCCGGTGTAAGAGCACACGTAGGGGATATCGTCATCCGTTTGGCAGGCCACGTAAAAGCGATTGTCCGCGACCACGGAGCGCTTGTCCATGGGCTTTCCACGTTTTTCCTTCCGCCGGACCATATCGTGCAGGGCATAAGGCACCCATTGGGCAGCCAGTTCAACAAAGCACCAGCGAAGAGTGGGAAAGCGGCTTGGGACCTCTTGCATGAGCAGTGAGTGGAAGGCATTGATGCCTGGGACCTTGAATCGCCAAATGCCGGGGTCCTCGCCGAAGAAATCGTGCACGGCAAAGCTGCCCGTGGCGGCGTGCACACAGATCGGGATGTTAGCCTCCTGGGCGGCAGCATAGATCGGGAAGAAGTAGGGGTCAGAGGGCTGACGATTGGCGTCTATCCCGCGGATGAAGACGCCGCAGGCTCCGTTCTCCAGGCCGAAGCGCAGCTCGTCCAACGCCACGCTCAGCGACATGTAGGGCAGCATCACCGCCCAGCGCATGCGGCCGTTGCTCTCGCGCCAGATATCAGCCAACCAGCGGTTGTAACTCCGATAGAGGGCAGCCTCAGCCTCCGGCTTTTCCGTGATCGGCCCCAGAAATATCGTTGGGTAGAGCACCTGGATATCCGTGCCAAGCTGATCCATGTGCGCGAGGCGGCCCGGGATATCGTCCATCTCACGCTGGGCGCGAGTCATCTCGTCCACGGAGATGGGGCCCTTACTGACGAGTCTCCCATCAAGCGCCCAATGCTCCCGCTCAACGCCGTCTGGCCCGGCCAGCTTGACCGTTTGCGGACGAAAGGCTGCATCTGCGCCGGTCATGTAGGTCCAAGTCTTTTCGCTTTCAACCACGTGCGCATCCGCGTCGATGATCGACATGAAGGTCCTCCGTTCGGTGCTCCAGCGGCATGCTAGACCCGGTGAGGAGCGCTGTCAATGGTGCGCAGCGGAAGTGGCGAGGGAGGGCAAAATGCAAAATGCAAAATGCAAAATGCAAAGGGCAAAGGGCAAAGGGCAAAGGGCAAAGGGCAAAAGAGTATTCTGACTGCCGGGCTCGGTGTCCAGCCTCCCGTCACCAGGTCACAACGTTTTGCATTTTGCACCTTGCACTTTGCCTTTCGGACTAATCGAGTCGGCTAATCCGTCCCTCGATGCGGGCATCGAACGGCTGTGGGAGCTGTTCCACGTAGTCGACGAGCGCATCGATATCGACAACGCCATACTCTCGATTGAATCCGTCATTGAGGATCCAGAATCCATCCCCGCCACCGGCAATAAAGCTATTGACGGTGACTTTATAGACGTTGTTCGGCAGGACCGCGGTTCCATCATCCAGGGTGATTCCAACGATGCGCTGGCCGAGTGGTTGGCGGCCGTCCCAGACAATTCGAATGCCTGAGACTTGGAGCGGGCGGTAGCGCTCGCTGCCATCCGTCTGGGCCGTCCATTGGAGCTCGAGAATCGATTGGAGCTGAGCACCTAAGAGGTTCATGCTGACCAACTCATTGCCAAATGGTTGAATGGCAAAAAGCTCACCCCAGGTGACCGAGCCGGCGGCCAAGGGTGCACGGATGCCGCCCGGATTGGTCATCGCAATCGTGGAGCCACCTTTCCAGCGGTGCGCATCAGCAATCAAATTGCCCAGGGCTGATTCGCCGGTGCGTGTCTGCTCAGCCGTGATCGCTCGACTCGCCGTACCCACGAGGCGCGTCACCATTGGTCCAACGCGAGCCTGAGCATCATCCACTATCGCGAGAATTTCCGGGTCAGGAGTGATTCCACTCCCGGGTACCGCAATAATGTCTGCCCAGGATGAGACGACATCGTGTGTCTGTCGATCAATGGTCAGGTCAATGTCCGCGAAGGCGGAGCCATATGAGTGGGCTTGGGTCACCAGCTTCCCGCCGATCCGGGCCGCGTAGCCCTGGTGGGAGTGGGCGCTCACTACCACGTCAACTTCAGGGTTAAGCGCTTCAACCATCTGTACAAATGGCCCGCTCAGCCGGCCGTCATTGCGGCGCGGCTCCGCGCCATCATGAATCAGTACGACGATTGCGCGAACACCCCGTAACTGGAGCTCACTCACATAGCGATTGATGCTGGCCGCGGGATCGGCAAAATGCAGTCCGTCCACTGCACCGGCCACCACCACGCGCGCCACATCCGCATGGGTCGCGCCAATGAAGCCAATTGGCACGCCATCCACCAATTCAATGTGGTAGGGCGCCAGCAGAGACTCACCGGTTGCGTCAACCAGGATGTTGGCCGAGATCTGCTTGAAGCGGGCACCTTCAAAGCAACCCGTGACAGGATGACAGCCACCGTTGGTGAGGCGAAAGAACTCGCCGATCCCCTCATCGAACTCATGATTGCCAGGGCTATTGACCAGCAGCCCCAGTGCGTTGAGCACCCGAATGGTTGGCTCATCCTGAAGTAGCGCCGAGGTGGACGGGCTGCCGCCCACCATGTCGCCCGCGCCCACGCGCAAGACGTGCGGGTGACCAGCGGCGCGCTGCTTCATTTGCGCCGCCAGGTTTCCAGCCCCGCCCACCGGCCGGTTCCCAACGCGGCGACCGGTATCGATTCCACCATGGAGATCGTTGATCGCCTGGATCTTTACAGCAATTACGCCGTCGTCCGCCCGGGCAGCCCACGGGAGGCTGAGCAGCAGGATGCTGCTCACGGCGATGATGACTGCAGCCGTCGTCTGTTTCAGCACAATCCCAACCTATGAGGATGATATTTGAACGATTCTCAATTCTCCAGCGGATCGTAGTGCACCGGCGAGCTTCGGGGCGCTCCCAGTCACTCAGGCGCTTCGTTCACCCCCTCGCTTCAGAGAATGCTCAGAATTCACCGGCCATTGATTCAGGCCAATCGTTGATAGTCTTCAGGCCACGCTTGCCTGAAGGTGACCTTCAGCTCAGTGTCTAGTCCGTGGAAGTGATTGTGACGATTGATATGCCAGGCGAATCAGTAACGAACGTGCGAGGGAAAATGCCCCGCCGACAACCACGAAACGATTCAGCAACTGCCAGATACTGGGGTGTCCGCCCGCGGTTGATCCTGGACATTGTCTTGTTGATCTCGTTTGTCACGCTCATGTCGGTTCGATTTACCGGGCTGGCCGTGCATGAGTGGTGGGGCATCAGCCTGGTCGCGGCAATCGTCATTCACCTGCTACTCCAATGGGACTGGACCGCCGGATCAACCCAAAGACTGTTCCGTAGGATGGCGATGCGAGTGCGGCTCACGTATCTGCTCAATTGGGCGCTGTTCATCGCAGTAGTGCTATTGATCGCCTCGGGCATACTCATCTCGGAGGTCGCCATACCTCGCCTCGGTTTACCAACGGCTCGCGGTGATGCGTTGTTCAATTTCTGGCGGCGAACGCATTCGATCGCGGCTGATGCGTGCATCGTGTTGTCCGGGCTCCACCTCGGACTAAACTGGCGCTGGGTATGGAGCGCAATGCGGTTGTCGATTGGCTTCGCCCCGCGATCACGAAAGTCCGCGGCTGCCGGAGGGCGATCATGAGTGCGCAAGCCCGGCCTTCATTGTTCGCGATGGGCCGCGGCGTATTCCTTCAGGTGAGTCGCACTGTTGTGATCCTGTGTGTGGCGGCGATGATTGTTGGCGCCACTATCGCGCTGATGCGTGGTCCCCTGGCCACGAGCCGGCAGCCGACACGAACGCCGGCGGTGACGGCTCGAAGTGTGGCCACGCCCGTCCCAACGCGCCAGAGCGATCGCCGAGTGGCGCAGGCTCAGGAGCGGGCTGATGCTCGCAACCAGCCATTACCGGAGCGTGGTTACCCCACAGTGTTGAGGTCCGCGGGACAGTTGCTTGGCATCGGGCTGGTGTTGGCTGTGATTCTGACGATTCGGACGCGGGTGAGAACGCGTATGCGACTGTCTCGAGTGAGTCGGGCCCTATCTGCCGTGCGGTCAGGAGCAGCCGAGGCCTAACGGCGAGAACGCGCACGCCCTGGGATCCGTCAGCCAGTATCAGTGCATGAACCCGCCACCGTCGCAGATGATCGTCTGGCCGGTGATAATCTCTGCATCGTCGGAGGCGAGGAACGCGATGAGCCCCGCGAGGTGTTCAGGCATACCGCGCTTCTTGATGGCCTGGTTGGCCATGGTGCGGTTAAAGACTTCCTCTTCGTTGTATTGCAGGGTCCCGGGCGTGGCGATCTGGCCCGGCATGACCGCGTTTACCGTAATGCCGTCATCACCCATCTCACGCGCCAGCACGCGCGTCATACCCACCACGGCACCCTTGCTGGCCACGTAGCCCATCTGCCCCGGGCCCGCAAGAAAGAAGGTGCGGGAGGCCACGTTGATCACCCGTGGCGTGGGGCTTTCCTTCAGGAACGGGTAGACGGCCTTGGTCACGAGAAAATAGCCCACGTAATTGATGTTGATGAATTCTTCAACCTGGGCCTTAGTGTGCTCATGCCAGGGAATGCGGGGTGAGATCTTGCCGGCGTTGTTCACCAGAATGTCAATCCTGCCAAATCGCTCAGCGATCTTCCTGGCCGTGTCATTGACCTGATCCTCGTTGGTCACGTCGCATACCCATGCTTCGGCAGTGCTGCCAGCTTCCTTGACCTGCTCAATGGTAGCGCTGGCATCAGCGCGGTCAATGACCGCTATTGTGGCGCCCTCAGTGGCCAGACGCACCGCCGCGGCCTGCCCCATCCCCATGGCCGCGCCCGACACAATTGCCACGCGACCGCTCAGTCGGCTCATTGAGAAGACCTCCGATTTCCCCGCGGATCGTACATTGTTAACTCGCTTGCACCCATGATGGCACCAGCGTGAGTACCTCGTCGCGCGTTGGCGCCTGGTGCGTCAATTTCACCTCGCGATGCTCGCGCGATGACTGTAGTACGGCCAGCGTCACCTCTAGCGTGCCCATGGCCCAATGGCCATCATTTTGGACTGGGCGACCGGAGCGCACGGCCTGGTAGAACTCATCCACCATGAGGTCGCGACCAACGATGCCGGGCGTGAGCGGTTCTTCCCACATGCGTTCATCGCCATAGACCAAAAGTCCGTCCGGTGATTGCCGAATGTCGCCCTTCTCGCAGCTCACAATGCTCAGGCCAAAGAATGATTGATGGCGCGTTTGCTGCGCGACATCTCGGCGGGCATTGGCGCCGCCATAGCGGTTCTGCGACTTCAGCGCCTGCTCTCCTGCCGCGCCGGCGCGGCGGATGGCGAGGCGGGCCTGGGCGTATTCACCGGGCTGCGCTTCCTGACCGCCCTCATTGATCTTGGTGAATTCCGTCGTGTAGAACCGGTCGTAGGCGCTGTAGACGGCCGTGGCCACAACACCGCCATCAAACTCCATGTAGGCAGTCTGGGCGCCTTCGGTGGGCCGGGCTGGATCCCAGCGTCCGGTGTAGGCCCGCACGGTTTGCACAATGCCTCCAGCGATGAGCCGCATGATGTCAAATTGATGCGCGCCCTGGCGGAACACGATGCCACCGCCGCGCTCGGTATTCAGCTCATCTGGCAGGCGCGGCCGATAGAGCCAATCGTTGTAGTACCAGTTGTGCATCATGGTCAGCTCGCCCAGGATGCCGCTGCGGACAATCTCGCGAATTTTCCGCGCCGGCGGCTCAAAGCTCTGCGAGTGACCGACGAGGAACTGCACGCCGCAACGCTCCGTGACCTCAATCATCTTCTGAGCGTCTTCCAAGGTGACCGCCATCGGCTTTTCAACCATCACATGCTTCCCGCGTTCAGCCGCGGCAATCACATGCTCCGTGTGTAGATGCGTGGGTGTGGCAATGTAGACCGCATCCACGTTGGGGCTCTCGCACAGCGCCTCGATGCTGGTGAATCCATCCACGCCATTGTCCGCGCGAAACTGCTCCACGATCTCCGGCCGGATATCAGCCACCGCGCTCACGGTCAGATTCGGGTGTTTGCGCATCGATGGCAGCGTGCCAGTGGCCGCGCGCCCAAGGCCCACCAGACCAAAACGAAGCGTTGGCTCAGTCACATGCGTCTCCTCATTGAGAGTTAAACCGCAGAGACGCCGAGACACAGAGCTGACGGGACGCGGCCAGGTGGCTCCGGCTCATCTATCACTCTGTGTCTCTGCGCTTTTGTGGTTTGATCGATGTTATGAACGGCTAGCGACGGGCGAAGCGATTGCCGGGGCTGGGATCGCGGCGTGCTCCGGCAGCACATCCCAGGTGGCCAGGGTCTGCTCAATCAGCGCGGAGTCCGTGCTGTAGCCCTCTTCACCCGGCACGTACTTCGGCGGCCGGCGATTGGCGCCAAACTTGTCTTTCTCGAGTGGGAGCTCCACAAAGGCAGCCTGCTCCGGCTCACGGAAAACGCACATTGGGTCATTTCCAGCTTGCACAACAGCGATCTGGTCCTTGAGCTGCTGGCGGAACATGATGATGCCCCTATCAGACTCGCCCAGCTTCTCCAGATTCCGCTTAGCGATGGGCCCCTGCGTCACCCAGGCACTGTAGTCCTGATTGAAGATGTAGTTCAGAATCCAGTTCCCGTCGCCCTGTTTGAGATTCGTGTAGCGGTAGGGTACGGATTCCTGCACCGGTGCCTTGGTACCGGGCGCGGCGCGGAAGGTGTACAGCGAGACGTGCAAGGTCTTGGTGTCGTCAATCGGCACGCGGAACTGCATGGTGGCTGAGAACTGGCTGCCCACGAGCAGGATGTTCGGAAACATCACCGGGTGGCCCACCTTCCAGTCATCGTCTTCCTCGCTACCGCCCTCCTGAATTCGCCGTTTCACGATGCCGTACTCAAATGGGTCGAAGCCGATCTTGAGGTGCTTCTTCGTGGAGCGATTGCCCTGGCCGCGGTTTGCCTCCAGGTCCATCAAGCGGTGCACGTAGTTCCCGTAATAGCCATGCAGCCATTCATTATGTACCGGGTCGAGCGAGTTCTCCTGGCACTGGAGCCAGTTGCAATCCAGCTCAATGATGGCGATATCGCGCACGACTTCTTTCCAGGCATAGGGCTCCCACATCGGGAACTCCGGTACCGGGGCGGCACCCATATAGGCAAAGACGAGTCCGGCCATCTCGCGCACCGGATAGCCGGCAATGTTGCACTTGGAGCGGAAGGCCGCTTCCGGGTGCATCGTGTCCTCAAACGGCTGCTCCACGCACGCGCCCGTAGCATCAAATTTCCAGCCGTGATACTGGCAGCGCAAGCCATCATCTTCAACGACACCAATGGCCAGATTCACCCGACGATGTGAGCAGAAGCGTTCAATTAAACCCAGATGTCCCTGGCGGTCCCGGAAGAGCACCAGATCCTCGCCCAGCACGCGCACCTCTTTGGTACGGAAGGGCGAATCATCCAACTCCTTCGCAGCGGCAATTGGCTGCCAGTACATCCGCATGAGATCGCCACCCGGCGTCCCGGGACCCACCTGGGTCAGCAGCGTGTTGTCATCCTTACTAAGCATGGCTCCTCCCGGAGATCCAAAGTCAAGGTCCTGACGAAGACGACCAATCGCGCCCTGTAGAGTGTCGGCACGTGGTCTGCGATGTCCGCATTGTACCGCGTGTAGCCAGGGTGCGGAAGTGACCCAGTGGTCACCGCGGGGCCATTTCAAAGTCACGGCTGAACATGGGTTCTAGACTGTGAGTCGGTCTGCGTAGCATAAATTCATTGACGTGGCCCATGGATTTATCAGGCCTTTACCGGCCGTTCGCCATGAGGGGCCACCCATGTGCTACCCTCAGGGTTCGGATAAGCAAAATCGATCCCTCGCTCTCATCACACTGGAGTTATGGTGACTCAGCCAGACACGTTGCATAGTTCAACTGATGACGACACGAGGCAGCGCAGACTGCCTGGTGCCTCGTCCGCGCGTATCCTCGTGGCGGAACCGTTTGGTGATGCCGGGCTCCAGCTTCTCAAGGAGCATGCTGAGGTCCTGCGTCCCTCCTCTCCTGAAGAGCTGCGCTCCATGCTGGCTGACTGTGACGGACTCGTGGTTCGGAGTGGCACGCAGGTGACTCGCGAGCTGTTGGAGTACGGCCCCAATCTGCGGATCGTGGCGCGGGCAGGCGTGGGCGTGGACAACATTGACGTTGAAGCCTGTACGGCACGCGGCGTGGCGGTCATTAACGCCGCCGGCGGGAATGCCGTGGCCGTGGCTGAGCATGCGCTGGGCCTCATGATTGCGCTTGCGCGGCACTTCGTTCCGGCCAACGCCTCGCTGCGCGATGGCAAGTGGGATCGGTCTCGATTCACGGGCATTGAGCTCGCCGGCAGGACGCTCGGTACTGTCGGCCTCGGCCCCGTTGGTAGTGAGCTGGTGACCCGGGCACGCGCGCTGGGTATGACGGTGCTGGCGGTGGATCCTTATATTCCCGCGGAGCGTGCCGAGCGGCTGGGCGTTCAAATCGTTGGGCTCGATGAGCTTCTCCGCGAGTCTGACTTCATCAGCCTGCATGTGCCGGCCACGGCTGAAACGCGCAACATGATGAATCGTGAGACCCTGGCCAAGATGAAGTCCACGGCCTATCTCATTAACTGCGCGCGCGGTGAGGTGGTGGATACGGATGCTCTCCTCGAGGCGCTCGATGCCGGGGTGATTGCCGGAGCGGGAATCGATGTGTTTACCGAAGAGCCCGCCCCCTCACATCCGCTGGCCATGCATCCCAAGGTCCTGGCAACGCCACATCTGGCAGGCTCAACGACGGAAGCGCTGGAGTCAGTGGCCGTCCGAATTGCGGAGCAGATGCTCGCTATGCTAGCCGGCGGGCCGCCCATTGGCGCGCTCAATGGGCCACGCTGGCCTGAGGATCCCTCACTGCACCCCTGGCTGGAAGCGGCGGATAAAGCCGGCGGCCTGGCGATTCAGCTTGCCGAAGGGCAGATCAAATCGGTGGAGATCGGCATCAATGGTCCACCCGCTGAAGTGACGACGAGTGCATTCAGTGCCGCCGCTCTCGCTGGCTTGCTCAGTCGGGTAAGTGATGAGCCGATCTCGTGGATCAATGCTCAGGAGATTGCTGAACAGCGCGGACTCAAGCCGGTGGAGCGTCGCTCACACACGGACGAGCCCGGTGTACGCGTGTCAGTGCGGACCGAGCTTGGCGAGGCCGACGTGGAGATCGAGGCGAAGGATGGCGAGCTGCGCATCAGGCGGATACTCGGCTTCCCTGTGGATCTGCCGCTCAATGGCGGCCATCTGCTGCTCACCTCACATCGCGACGTCCCCGGTGTCGTTGGCGCCATTGGGACGCTGCTGGGCACCAGCAACGTGAATATCTCCGCGCTCCAGGTTGGGCGCTTCCATCCGGGCGGTGACGCGCTCATGGTCATGGTTGTGGATGACCCCATCACTCCCGAGGTGCTTTCCGCCGCGCGAGAGATTTCCGGCATGGAAGGCGCCTGGTCGCTGAGCGTCTAGGCGGGGCGCACAGTGCAAAGTGCAAAATGATTGAGAGTGGATCAGGGAGCCGAGTACGACATTTTTCACTCTGCATTTTGCATCTTGCATTTTGCACTTCCTTCCCCGTCCCTCTCCGGTAAGCTGTTGGCGTAATTCGCACACACGGGAGGCTTTTCATGCCCAATGAGCACATTCAGCCCGCTGGACTCCCAACACCGCCCACCTACTGTCACGTGGTGAAGGCGGGAAATACCGTCTACATTGCCGGCCAAACGGCGCAGAATGAGCAGGGCGAGATTGTTGGTAAGGGTGACGTGACCGCCCAGGCTGAGCAGATCTTTGCCAATCTAGGGAAGGCGCTGGCGGCCGCGGGTGCGGATTTCAGCCACCTTGTCAAGATCACGGTCTATCTTACGGACGCACGTTACCGAGAGCCGGTGGCTGCAGTCCGCGCCAAGTACCTCAAGCCACCACTTCCGGCCAGCACGCTGGTCGTCTGCGCTGGGCTTGCTAACCCAGATTACATGCTTGAGATCGAAGGGATCGCCGTCGTCTGAGTAACGAGTGATGAGTAATGAGTAATGAGTAATGAGTAATGAGTAATGAGTAATGAGTAATGAGTAATGAGTAATGAGTAATGAGTAATGAGTATGAATAATGTGTAGGTACAATTAATTAATTAATTAATTATTAAAAAAAATAATGCTGAAGAGTA
>JBJXFJ010000001.1:0-11691 GCA_046154735.1 Chloroflexota bacterium
GCTCACGCGTTCCAGGCACAAGGGGCCAGCCTCAGACAACTCCAGAGACTCAGCCGCGTTGGACTCTGCAATTCCGCTGGATCAATATGACGAGGCCTGCAATCGCTGATTAGTTCCTGTCCCGGAGCCCAACACGATAGGCGCTCAGTCACAACCGGGCGCCGAAACGGTTCCGGCACACCCACGGCGCTCAGGCGCTACGGGATTTCACAGGCGTCGACAAAGTGCGGAATGAGACCGCCCCAGCCGGCTTGATTGCGATCTCTCCACGAGGGACCGCGATCCCCCAACTGCTCCCAGCCGCGATGCTCGATCTCAATTCGGCTCGTGCCATCTCCGAGATCGACAAATGTGATCTCCACTTCCGTAGCACTCGAACGATCCGTGCGCATATGCCAGAGATACTGGAGTTTGCGTGGGGGCTCCCAGAGCGTGACCTCGCCCCAGTCTACTTCAAGTCCTGAACGCAGCCGCTCGAATATGCGCCCGCCCACTCGCCCTTCTAAAACGATTTCCACGCCCGGTTCACCGGTCATGGTGTGCGAGCGCGGCCACCACGTGGCGAATCGCGTGGTCCACGTTTCAAATGCATGCGTGGCGGAGCAGCGCAGTGCTATGGAAAGTCGAAGCGGTTCAATCATCGACAGCTTGATGTGGTTGAGTGTTTTCAGCCACGAGACGCAGGCGTGCCGCGGCTTCGCCCCAGACGCGTGCGAGGTACGCCCGCATTGCCTCAACCCCAACCGTGTCCAGCCTATAGACCCGCCGAGTGCCCCGCGGTGTCACCGAAACAAGACCGGCCCCCTTGAGCAATCGAAGATGACGAGACACCGCCGGTCGGCTAATCGGGAGTGTATCAGCAAGCTCTTGAACGGTCCGCCCGTGGCCGCCGAGCAGCTCGAGAATTGCACGTCGATGCGGGTCACCCAGAGCATCAAAAGGGTCCCCTGCGAGACTTGAGCGAGTCATGCCGGCATAGTAACAAATCTGCTACCGTAACATTCCGGTTACTAAGATTGGCAATGGCCATTGCCAGTCGCAACGTGAGGAGCAGTGATGAAATCGTACGAGTCGATGGCGCTAATCAACGCGAGTCCTGAATTGATCTGGTCCATTCTGACTGATGCGCACGGCTATACCCAGTGGGAATCGGGCGTGGTCCGCTTGGAGGGGCAGATCGCCCTTGGCCAGGCACTCAAGGTCACGTCCGAAGCCAATCCAAACCGGGCCTTCCCATTGAAGGTGACTGAGCTTATCACGGACACACGAATGGTCTGGACGGGTGGCATGCCTCTGGGCCTGTTCAAAGGCGTCCGCACTTTCACCCTCAGCCCTGAGCCCGATTCCATGACGCGCTTTCGCATGCGTGAGGAGTACACGGGGCCCCTGCTGCCGTTGATCTGGGGCTCCATGCCGGACCTACAACCATCATTTGACAAGTTTGCTCAGGGACTGAAATCGCGCGCGGAGCGCGCGGGCGTCTCATGACGGCAGCCATAATCCCAAATCCGCGGCTCAAAGTTTCCCAGTGGCCCCGGGAAACTCTGACGCGCACCCTAATCACAGATCCAGGGCGCGGTTTCCAGGCCGATCGGTCGCTCGGACGGCCAGACCCGCCGGGTCACCCTGGATTGGTGTAGATCCGGTCCAGACTGATATAGGCGGCGGCGCGACGCTGCTCCACCATGGTCTTGTCAAATTTGGCCCAATCATCGTTGCCGCCACGCAACGCCGTCTCGATGCCGCGCAACAGCGCGGGTACATCATCCACTGTAAACCCCTCCGCCGCATCATCCGGGCCGACTAACGTGAGATCGCCTTCAATAGTGACCCAGCGCGAGCCATTACGAAAGGTGATCGTTGCCCGTGGATTCAAGCGCATGTTGCGAATCTTCACGGTTCTGCCGCGGCAGAGAAACACGATCGATGGATCGCCTGTCTTCGGGTGCTCACCGAGTCTTGCCGTCACAATGGAGGATTGCACGGTGCCATCCGGGCGGGCAGTTGGCAACACCGCGAATCCATCTGCTTTCGTCAACTCTCGCACGAGCTCCAATTTCGTCGGATCAATTGTCGCCGACATTCAGCGCCTCCAGAAGTTACTTGGAAATGCTCTCGATCGTACCTTATCAGCGAATATCCTGCGCCTCCAGGGCGCGCCGGTCCACGATACCGGTCTCGCCATGTAAGGCTACCGATTCACGGATCTTCCGCATGATCTCATCAGGCTCTTCATCCAGATCCACCCTCTCGAGATATGGTTGGCGCGCCTGCAGGCCCGTGCCCCAGTACACCTCACAGCGATTGCCTTCAGGATCGCGGAAATAGAGCCCCACGGCGTTCCCATGCGAAACGATCATATCGATCGGCACCCGCTTCTCGTTGAAGGTGCGGTAATAGCCGACGATGTCTTCCAGGCTGTCACAGCGGAATGACACCTGCTGCAGGAGCAGCGCGTCACGGTCATTCACGTTTCGGCCGGCGCAGATAAGCAGTTCATGATGCTCTTCCTCCGGCCGCGCACTCATGAACACCATGCCGGCACGTGGCTCCTGATCTGTTACCTGCAAGCCGAGAACATCACGATAAAACGCTACTAGCGCATCCAGATCGTGCGCATGAATGCCAACATGTCCGAGTCGAGCAATGGACGGCATGATCTCAAATTCTCCCAAGCAATTTCGTTCGAGTACAGAACACGTTGAATCATAGCCCCGACCAGAGCTCATTCAGCTTACTTCATGATTCTGGTGGGCCCGAGCGACGGACTCGTGGCAATTCGGCCTAAAAGTTGGGCATGTCCGCCGGTGGTGCAACTGCGAATGCGCCCAGCAACAACCCCACCGCGTTGTAATGTCCGATCAGCGCCACAACCTCCACAAGCTGGCGGCGCCCAACCTCAGCCTCAGCCCGGGCATACAGCGCATCCGGCAAGGATCGCGTCCGTATAAGCGACTGCACCACGTCCACCAGGAGCCGCTCACGCGGGTGCAGGCCGTCTAACGCGCCCTGCGCCCGGAGAATCTCAACGGCTTCAGGTCGTGTCCCGTCTTGTGCCGCGCGGCGCTCATGACGCGCCCAGGCGTACCGCGCGCCCACTTCGCGCGCGGTTGCCAGGATCACCAATTCGCGATCAGCCCCCGGCAGATCGGTCTGAAATCGGAGATAGTCTTCCGCCGCCGCGATCCGCCCGGCCAGCTCGGGCACGTGGAGCAACACCCCTGTGGGCCCACCCATGCCACTGCGCGTGGCCAATACACGATCCACTATCGCCTGGTCCGCGGGTGACATCTCCGCTCTGTTCGGCTCCGGCAATCGACTCATGTTCTTCCCTTCCGCATCGTGCGCTATTCTTTGTTTTGCCATGCGCATCGATATCTTGAGATACTGTTCACTGGACGATTCAAGCGACGGACGCTTGTGCAATCTGCACGGGCACAATGGGCGCAGCTGACCTCTCGGCGCTCGTGTCTCAACTCCCCCAATCCTCGCTGTCCGTTCAGATACCCTCTCCGTCTTCGAATTGAACGTCTATCGATTGTGCAATTTGTACAAGTCCGATGCGCGATTGGTATGCAGCGTACACATTGCTCCGTCTGGCCGCTGACGGCTATCCTCGGCCTACAGCAGGAGGCCCCGAAGATCGCTTCAGGTATGAAGCGGTAGGCCCATCAAACGCATAAAGGATGGAGAGCCAGCGTGCCACAGAACTACAATTTTTACAAGGCGGAATACATCTGGATCGACGGGACCGAGCCGACCCAGAAGCTGCGATCCAAGGGCAAAGTCATCCCACTGGGCGAGGAACCGGGCATCTGGGGATTTGATGGTTCCAGCACTCAGCAGGCAACGGGCGACCGATCTGACTGCGTGCTGAAGCCTGTCTACGTGTGCGATGACCCATTCCGCGGAGAGCCACACAAGCTCGTGCTCTGCGAGGTGTTTCTCGTGAATGGTGAGCCCCACCCCACGAACAAGCGCGCAGCCTGCCGTGAGATTGCCGAAAAGTACGCCAAGCACGACACGTGGTTTGGTCTGGAACAGGAATACACGTTCTTCGACGGCATCAAGCCGCTAGGCTGGCCGGATAATGGCTTCCCGGCACCGCAAGGTGGGTACTACTGCGGCGTGGGCGCAGACGAGGTCTTCGGTCGCCCGGTGGTCGAGGCGCATCTCGAGAACTGTCTGCAGGCGGGCTTGAAAGTATCCGGCATTAATGCCGAGGTGATGCCCGGCCAATGGGAGTTCCAGATTGGTCCGGTGGCCGCGCCTGAAGTGGCCGACCAGCTCTGGCTGGCCCGCTGGATCCTCTACCGCACCGGCGAGGACTTCCCCACCGATTCAGGGAACAATGTCTCTGCTCGGCTTGACGCAAAGCCGGTGAAGGGCGATTGGAACGGTGCAGGCTGCCACACCAATTTCTCCACCGTTGAAATGCGTCAGAGTTACGACGCCTGTATCGCCGCGGCTGAAGCACTTGGAAAGCGCCCAGAGCTCCATATCGCCAATTATGGTGATGGTATTGAGGATCGGCTTACCGGGCAGCACGAAACAGCGTCATATAAGGAATTCTCTTACGGCGTCTCACACCGAGGCGCGTCTGTCCGCATCCCATGGCAGGTGGCCCAGGACAAGAAGGGGTACATCGAGGACCGCCGTCCAAACGCGAACATGGATCCGTATATCGTTACACGCCTGATCATCGAATCCGTCTGTGGCGACGCGGACGGCGACCTGTAAGACTCAGCGTTCATTTAACGGCTCAGCGCCCTGGCGAGATCGCCAGGGCGCTTTCATTTGCGGCGATCCAGCCATATTGTGATACTGGATGAACACCCGTCCTGCACACTGTGCCCGGACCAACCGCCAGACCACTGAGAGGCCTCTCATGCTCTCCAAAGAAGACACCGATCTCCTCTGCCAAATCGGCCCCGGCACTCCAATGGGCGCACTCATGCGGCTGTACTGGATGCCCGTGCTCTACACCTGGGAGATCGAGCCTGATGGCGCTCCTCAGCGGGTGCGAGTGTTGGGCGAGGATCTCATTGCCTGGCGCGACAGCAACGGTGCACCGAGCTTTGTAGGCGAGAACTGCCCCCATCGCGGCGCCTCCCTATTCTTCGGACGGAATGAGGAATGCGGTCTCCGCTGCGTCTACCACGGCTGGAAGTTTGATACAGCCGGTGCCTGTGTCGACATGCCCAATGAGCCGCCCGAGAGCAATTTCAAGCACAAGGTAAAGGTGACCGCGTACCGAGGCACCGACTTTGGGGGCATGACCTGGGTCTACATGGGGCCAGATCAGGCTCATCCGCCGGAAGTCCCTCAATTTGAATGGGGCCTGGTTCCCGAGGAGCAGCGCCGGCACTCCCATAAGGTGATGTACGAGTGCAATTGGATGCAGGCGCTGGAGGGCGAATTCGATACGTCGCATGTGTACTTCCTCCATGCGCGCCTCAAGCCTGAAGAATCGGCTACCTACGGTGCATACGTGGAAGATCGAGCTGCGCACCTGGAAGTCATGGATACAGACTACGGGGTGATGTATGGCGGCCGTCGCACCGAGCAGTACAACGGCGAAACGACCTATTACTGGCGCACCACACAGTTTCTCTTTCCAATCTACGGAATGTTCCCCGGCGGATCCGATGACGACACGGTCCCCCTCTCTATCTACCTTCCCGTAGATGACACTCACACGATTCACATGGGCGTATTCTGGCATCCTTCCACGGCCTATCAAGGCGACGGCAAGCCGAACTTTGACGCGCCCAAGCCGAGTGGAGAGCTGATTCGCGGCGTGGGTCCGATGAAACCTGAGCAGCACGGCCGGCCCTTTTCCTCATGGTGGCCAGTGCTAAACAAGGAAAATGAATGGGGCATGCGCCGGGATATCCAGAAGGAGAAGAATTTCACTGGCATTGCCGGCATTCGTCTCCAGGATCACGCTGTGATAACTAGCATGGGCCCTATCATGGATCGAACAAAAGAGCATCTCGGCACAGCCGACGCTGCGCTGATCCGAGTGCGTCGACGCCTCATAGCCGCGGCAAAGGCCCTACGTGACCACGGAACGCTCCCGCCTGGCGCGGATCGACCGGACTTCTACACCCTGCGATCCTGCCTGGCGATGTTGCCCACAGACGTGAAATGGACCGAGGCGCTGGAAGCCTGGCACCACGCCCGCACCACGGAGCATCCCACTGGGCCCTTCTTTGCCAAGCGCAATATTCTCGAGCAGGTGGGCCAGCGTGATCGCGAATAGCGCGCTGTCAATCATGGAGTGTTGGGTAGAGGTAATCGGTGGTGTCGGGAGGACCCCACCGATCACATTGGACAGTGCACAGTGATACATGCTCTGTAGCTCGGCATCGCGCCGGCTCGTGTGATTGCGCCTGTTAGCTGCGTGAGCCTCGCTTGACGTTCAACGCTTCAGGATTCACCAACCCGGACGGATTGC
Source organism: Chloroflexota bacterium (assembly GCA_046154735.1). Lineage (GTDB taxonomy): Bacteria > Chloroflexota > UBA6077 > UBA6077 > JACCZL01 > CAVXYC01. Next base: position 6,461 of record JBJXFJ010000001.1, read on the forward strand.
CCTGGAGATAATTCACCGCGTTGGTAATCACACCGTTCGCAAACGCCGTGAAGTGGGCCTGGGTGACCCAGCCAATATGGGGCGTCAATACGACATTGTCGAGTGTGGTGAGGGGATGATCGGCCGGCAACGGCTCCTCATCAAAGACATCCAATCCGGCGCCGCGAATGCGTTTCTCCCGCAACACCTGGATCAGCGCGGCCTCCTGAACAATGGGGCCGCGGGAGATATTAATGAGATAGCTTGTTGGCTTCATCGCGGCAAGCTGGGCAGCGCCCACGATTCCCCGGGTGAGGTCGGACAGAATTGGGGATATGAAGAGCACGTCCGCGCGTGGAAAGAGATCGTCAAACGCCACATACTCCACGTTACCGGCCGACGCGCGCTCCGCGGTGAGCGTGGGGCCCCAGGCCACAGTAGACATTCCAAGAGCCTGGCACGCGCGGGCCATATGCAGGCCGATTTTCCCCAGTCCGATAACCCCAAGCGTCTTGCCAAAGAGCACGTCTGACACCGGCGCGGCCCAATCACCCTCACGCACACGCCGATCATTGCGGGGGATATTGCGGGTTAGCGAAAGGAGCAATCCCAGACCAAGCTCCGCCACCGCCGCCGATCCGTTGGCCGCACCGCCGCCGCTCGCCACGGCGATCCCGAGCCGGGTTGCCGCATCGATATCAATGTGGCGCCCCGCGCTCCCGCTCTGGGAGATCAGCTCAACATCGGGTAGCGATTCCAGAAGCGCCGCCGGGAAGCGCGTGCGCTCGCGATTGGCGCCAACTATGCTCACGCCGCGGAGTCGCTCAATGAGCGCCTCGTCATTGGACGCCTTGTCATGCCAGATGGTCACGTCACCCAGCTCACGCAGTTGACTCAGACCAGGCTGATCATCGTAAAAATGATTCCAGTCATCCAGAATCGCTATCTTCACTTCACCCTCCTGATTTGCGCCCCGTGCCTGTGGAGCTAGACGGAACGAGCCTACCACAGGCATCCGTGCGAGCGCCCTACTACGGGTTGCGCACACACAGCTCAGCGTAATCTCTTCTCACCAGCTCCGATGCATTCGGCGCGCTGCTAATTCGAATCAGTAGATCACTCAGCCCGCGCATTTCTGGCGGCGTCTGCTGACGCAGCTCTCGGATTGGCAGAGGCCCGCCCATCATGGAACTGCTCAGCCAGTGGATAAAGCGCGCTTCTGTCTCATAGGCGCGGGTTTCACGGGCAAAGCAGTCTTCGGTCACATGGCCCTGGAACGCCCGCAGGTGAGCATCGGAGATATGTCGGAGCTCATGCGAGAGAACCGCGGCAAGCATCCACGTTGCCGCGGGTGCATAGCCTGGGTTTATTGAGATACGACGACGGCTCGTGTTATACGACGCGATCGCCGTGGGCTCGCGATCAAACACTCCGGATTCAATAATGACACCGAAGTCACTACCGTTCCGGATCAATTCTTGCCCCTCATTCCATTCCCAGAGGAGATTGAGCGCTTCGAGGTAGCGGGCCTCAACGGTCAATGGCGACTGAGTGTGGGCGAATTGAGCCAGGTCACCACTCTGAAGCTCATTCCACTGGAGCCACCAGGGATCTCTGCCGCAAGACGGATTTGCCCCAAGGCAGTAGGACGGACCACGAGTCCAATTGGCAAACCCTTCGTAAGAGGGCGGCGCCAGCGCACCCGGCTCAGCCTGAGCCGATGATGCCATGGAGAGAAGGCCGCAAAAGAGCGTCAATAGAACAAACACGCGTGCGAGCACCCGCAACCTCCAGCGCCCACCGGCACACTGCCCGGCCGCGCTCGATCATCCGCGGGGCCTGTTGTACATCAGCCCACGGGTGGTCTGTCCAACCCACACCTGTCAACAGTGCTAAGCGCACCACAAGTCGGGCCTAATTTCAGATGTCAACGCGTTGCGATCGCCGTACGCTGTGGAACGGATCCTGCATTCATAGTGCTCGTGTAGCCGACATTCGCCGGCGAGTTATTTCCACTGTAGTGGAAACCTGCGGAACTCAACATCGAGGAAGAGGACTTATTGATGACATACTTTCGCCTGGCACTCCTGATAGGTGTCGCCGCGCTCACCCTGGGCATTGCGTCGATCAACTCAGTTCAAGCACAGCCGACACCGACCGATATCGCAGCCTATGACGGGGCAACACTGTTCACCCAGCATCAAGAGACCCAGACTCTCTTCGTCGCCACGTGGGGCGCGCGTGCAGCAGAAATCTGGGCCATACAACACAACGCTGACCTTGTGGCCGCTGGATTCCCCATTCCCCAGCCCGTGGCCCAGATAACCCCAGTGGACCAGAGTGGCGCCCAGACATCAAGTGACGACAACGATAACGAGGATTCCAACGACAACGACGACGAGGACTCCAACGACAACGACGATCTGGATTCCAACGACAACGACTAGTTCGTCAAACTCCATTCGTTACACACGGAGGGTCAGACTACTCTTGTCTGACCCTTCACGCGTTCCTCAAGCACCGTTGAAAATCACTCGGCCATGGGTGCCAGCCTCCTGCTCTTGCGCTGAAGGCCTCGGACACATGAATAACTCGGATGCGTCTAACACGGTACTCGAGAACGGCCGTCTAGGCTAAACTGCTAGCGATTCACAACGTGATGGGGGCAGGGACGTGGCGGTCACCGGTTTCGAAGTTCGTTCGCGAGGGCCCTACCGCAACGGTGAAGCATTTGGAAATGCCGGCAGCTATGAGCGAATCGATGGTCTACTTCACTTCCGCGCCCATCCAGACCACGCATCGAATCAGCATATCGTTGACATTGAATATGCGCCACGGACCGACAATGGGTACGTGGTCTTCACGGCTGACTTCTGCCTTCTCCAGCCGATAATCCCGGAGCGAGGCACTGGCAATTTGCTCCTTGAGGTGCCGAACCGCGGCCGCAAACTCGTTCCACGTATGATCAATCATTCATCCGCTGAGGAGGTCCCGACCGCGGATATTCCCCCGGGTGACGGATTTCTCATGCGCCATGGCTGGAGTCTGGCCTGGTGCGGCTGGCAGTGGGATGTGGTCCAGTCCCCGGCGTTAATGGGGCTGAATCCGCCAATGGCCGAACAGGACGGATCACCCATTGTCGGCAACGTGCTGGTCGAGTTTCAGCCAAACGAACGCTTAGCGCATAAGATCCTGGCCAATCGGGTGCATCATCCCTACCCGGCAGCGGATCTCAATGATCCCACGGCTGTGCTGACCGTGCGGAACTGGCCTGGCGCCTCCCGAAGCTTGATTTCACGCGATCAGTGGCAATTTGCTCGCGACATCGCGGGCACTCCAGTCGCTGACGACACACACGTCTGGCTCGCCGGCGGGTTTGAAGCCGGCAAAGTGTATGAGTTGGTCTATCGATCTCGGATCTCACCGGTCGTTGGAGCCGGGCTGCTTGCCGTGCGAGACACCGTGGCGTTTCTCCGCGGTGGTTCGGCAATGGATGGCAACCCGGCGGCAGGGCGAATCCAGCATGTTCTCGGCTTCGGGATGTCTCAGAGCGGACGATTTCTGCGTCATTTCCTGCACCTTGGCCTCAATGTGGACGAAGCGGGACACCAGGTATTTGACGGACTTCACATCCACGTAGCCGGCGCCAGACGCGGGGAGTTCAATCAGCGCTACGGGCAGCCATCAGTACAAAACACGCCCAGTTTTGGTCATCTCTTTCCCTTTGCGCATGACGAGTACACGGATTCTGTAACCGACCGGACCGATGGTCTGCTTCGCCGACAACGCTCGCTTGGCAGTGTGCCACGCATCATCGAGACGAATACAACCGCCGAGTACTGGCGAGGTGATGGTGCCCTGGGGCATATCAGCTTAGACGGGCAGCGCGACCTCCCACTGCCCCCTGAAGTGCGTAACTATCACTTCTCCAGTACCCAGCATGGACTTGGGGTTGTTCCCCTGGTGAACCACGATCCGAACGAGGGATCCCGCGGCGCTCACGACTTCAACGCGGTGGACTATGCGCCGCTCCTCCGCGCAGCACTCGACAACTTATTGAATTGGGTAGTGGAGAGCGTGGAGCCTCCGCCAAGTAAGTACCCGCGCCTGGCTGATGGATCGCTGGTTACGGCCAGTCAGGCACTGCGCCCATTTGAGACTATCCCTGGCGTTGAGACTCCGAACCAAGATCTGGCACCCTTCATTCAGCGACTCGATCTGGGCGAGCTTCAAGAGCGCGGCATCGGACAGTACCCCGCCATCGCAGGAGAGCGCTATCCCACCTTGGTTCCCGCGGTCGATGCGGATGGCAACGAGATTGGCGGGCTCCGCACGCCCGATCTTGAGGTGCCAGTCTGCACCTATACAGGTTGGAACCCCCGCCACCGTTCAACCGGGGGGCCTGGTCAAATCATCAGCATGAATGGGTCTACATTCCCATTCCCGGTGACCCGGGAAGCACGTCAGGCATCAAATGACCCTCGGCTATCAATCGCCGAGCGATATGCCAGTCGTACCGACTATCTCGATCGTGTACGCGAGGCGGCAGATGAGCTCATTGCCGGGAGATACATGCTCGAGGAAGATCTGGAGTTGGCTATGCTCATCGCGGAGGAGCGCTGGGATCATTTCGTTCAACCTATGCAGTAACCCTTTCGGGGGTCCGCGGTCACGGCTTAGTCAGCTCGCTTAGATCACTCTCAGCTAACCCCTTCCTGATCTCCCCGTTGTTCCCGATCATCTGGATGAACGAAAGGCAAGCGGGACTATGGAGGTAACGGAACCTGGCCGGAGATAATCCGGCCTAAGCATCTCACGGAGTAAACTCATGGGCGCAGCGAGAGTCATCGGAATCGACATCAAGCACGAGGGGCGTGAGTACGGCCTGACAAGCCGTGACTTCATTGATTGCGCCGCGCTGGCCGAGCAGGCCGGCTTTGAGAGCTTCTGGACCAATGAGGACATTGGCTATGACTCCCTCGCTTTGCTCTCAGCGGCCTCCCAACGGACGCAGAGGATCCGGCTCGGAACGGCTATCGTAAACTGCTACACGCGTTCCGCGTTTCAGCTCGCGATGGCCACGGCGACATTGGATGAGCTCGCCAATGGCCGGGCTATTCTGGGAATCAGCACCGGGCACCATCCCTGGAACGATCTTGGCCACGGCATCCCCATTGATGCCCCGGTTGCCCGGCTTCGTGAGTACGTCCAGTTCATGAAGAAGGCGCTCACCGGCGACGCGTTCACTCACT
>JBJXFJ010000016.1:0-7875 GCA_046154735.1 Chloroflexota bacterium
ACGCAGCCCCTCCACGGTCTTGAGCAGAGCTTCGGTTTCCTCGAGATCCGGGCTCTCCTCCTTGAGCGCTCTTCGGGTTGAGACGTCTACCAGAAGGTCCTCGTATTTGGGCAGAAACTCATGGAGCGGGGGATCGATCAGCCGAATAATGACTGATCGACCGGACATGGCCCGGAGAATCCCCTCAAAATCCGAACGCTGAAACTGCAGAAGCTGGTCAAGCGCGCTCAGATACTCTCGACGCGCGTCCGGATCAGACTTGCCGGCCTCCGCGCAGAGGATCATCTGGCGGACAATCGGTAGTCGCTCAATCTCCATGAACATGTGTTCAGTGCGGCAGAGCCCAATGCCCTCCGCCCCAAACCGCACCGCCCGTTGGGCGTCACGTGGATAATCCGCATTTGCCCAGACTCCGAGTGAGCGGACCTCGTCCGACCATTTCAGGATCTGCTGAAGTTCAGGCTCCTCGTCGATATTTGGAACGATTGTGGGCACGGCGCCAGTAAATACCTCACCCGTGCTGCCATCAATTGAGATGAGGTCGCCTTCCCTTAAGACACGTCCCGCCGCCCGGAGCGATCGAGTACGGAGGTCGATTTGAATGGTTTCTGCACCGACCACACAGGGCTTGCCAAGACCACGGGCCACAACGGCCGCGTGGCTAGATGTCCCACCGCGGCCTGTGAGCACGCCTTCCGCAACGATCATACCGTGCACATCGTCCGGCGATGTTTCCGGACGGACCAGCACCACACTCACCCCTTCGCGAGCACGGTGCTCGGCGCGGTCCGGATCAAAGACAATTTCCCCCACGGCCGCGCCAGGCGCTGCCCCCACGGCCACCGCCAACAAGCGTCCGTCATTCCGAGCTATCGCCGTCACCTTCTCGTCTAGACGAGGCAGAAGAAACTGCTCTACGTGGCGCCCCTCGATCTTGAGGATTGCCTCTTCCTTGGTGATGAGCCCATCAGCCACCATGTCCGTGGCAATCTTGACCGCGGCCTTGCCGCTGCGCTTACCTGAACGAGTCTGGAGCATATAGAGCTTGCGCCGCTCTACTGTGAATTCGAGGTCCTGCATGTCCTTGTAGGTCCGCTCGAGCAGCTCCGCGATGCGTCCAAACTCGTCATAGACATCAGGATGCGAGGCCCGCATGGCGGACAGGGGAAGCGGCGTACGAATCCCGGCAACTACATCCTCACCCTGAGCGTCGGCCAGAAAGTTGCCATAGAGCTCACGTTCACCGGTGTTGGGATCGCGCGTAAAGGCCACTCCTGTGCCAGAGTCGTCACCCATGTTGCCAAACACCATGGTCTGCACGTTGACGGCCGTACCCAAATCATCAGCGATCTTCTCAGCGCGCCGATAGTCCACGGCTCGTTTACCCATCCAGGATGTGAATACGGCGCCAATAGCCAAGCGAAGTTGCTCAAACGGATCACTCGGGAAGTCCCGGCCTGCCTCACGAGCGAAAATCCTCAAGAACTCGTCCGAGATTTCCTCCAGGTGGACCGCGGTGAGCTCCGTGTCAAGCTGCGCGCCAACACGCACCTTATAAGCATCGAAATGATGGTCGAAATGCGTGGGATCGATGTCCATCACAATGCGGCCGAACATCTGAATAAATCGTCGGTATGCATCGAAACCAAAGCGCTCATTGCCGGTAAGCGCAATGAGGCCATTGAGCGTTTCACGGTTCAAGCCAAGATTAAGAACGGTGTCCATCATCCCTGGCATAGAGATGCGAGCGCCGGAACGGACCGACACGAGTAAGGGATTCCGGGAATCACCAAATCCCTTTCCGGCCCGCTGTTCAACGACTTTGAGGGCATCCAGCGCTTGATCCCACATGCCGGATGGGAACTGGTCACCACTGGCGAAGAACGCATTGCAGGCTTCCGTCGTAATCGTAAACCCCGGCGGTACCGGCAGTCCGGCGCGCGCCATGCCAGCCAGTCCGGCGCCCTTGCCGCCAAGGAGATCGCGCCGCGACGCATCACCCTCGTCAAACAGAAAGACCCATTGCCGTTCAGTCGCCTTCAATGGGGTGGTTACCTCAGATTGAACCATTGGTCGAACTCCTTTGTTCTTCCGTTGATGCGTAGCTTCTAGTCAACGCGCTCTGCCAGCCAGGACTCGAGCTCAGCAATGGGCAATCGGACCTGCGCCATACTGTCACGCTCGCGAATAGTGATGGTGTTCTGCTCGAGAGATTCAAAATCGGGCGTGATGCAGTAGGGGGTTCCGACCTCATCCTGTCGTCGATATCGACGACCGATGCTGCCCGTCTCATCGTAAATTGTCTGAAATCGCCTTCTGAGCTGTCCCTGGATATCGCGTGCCAGATTGACCAGAGGCTCTTTGCGCTGCAGCGGCAGCACGGCAACTTTGTACGGGGCAATGCGTGGATGCAGACGGAGGACCACTCGGACCTCGTCCTTATCGGGCTCCTCATCAAAGGCGTCAGACAAGAATGCGAGCACGGCGCGGTCCACTCCAGCCGAGGGTTCGATAACCTCCGGCCGAATACGACTGCGAGTCTCTTCATCAAAGTATTTCAAATCTTCGCCACTTGAGGTCTCGTGTTGGAGCAGGTCATAGTCACCTCGGTCCGCTATGCCCTCAAGCTCACCCCAGCCAAATGGAAAAAGAAACTCGATATCCGCGCCGGCGCGCGAATAGTGAGCGAGATCCGGTCCCTTCTTGTGATAGAGACGGAGGCTGTCCGCCCGTATGCCGAGATCCTGCCACCATTGGAGTCGTGCACCTAACCAGTGCTCATACCAGTCCGATGCCGTTCCAGGAGCTACAAAAAATTCTAGCTCCATCTGCTCGAACTCGCGCACGCGGAAAATGAAGTTTCCGGTGGTAATCTCGTTGCGAAAGGCCTTACCCACTTGAGCGATGCCGAAGGGCAGCTTCTTTCGACTGGTGTCGAGCACATTCTTGAAGTCGACAAAAATACCCTGCGCGGTCTCCGGACGAAGATACGCAACCGCGGCATCCTCCTCAACCGGACCCACAAAGGTCTTGAACATCGTATTAAATTGCCGTGCCTGGGTGAGTTCTCCGCCACAACTTGGGCACGTCGCCGACGAGATGTCGTCTGACCGGAAGCGCTGCTTGCACTTCAGGCAATCCACAAGTGGATCGTTGAAATGTTCCACATGCCCTGAAGCGACCCAGGTTTGCGGATGCATCAGGATCGCCGAGTCAAGCTGCACGATATCGTCGCGCATCTGGACCATGGACCGTAACCAGGCGGCTTTGACGTTGGCCTTCAGCAATGCGCCCACGGGTCCATAGTCCCAAACGCTGGCGAAGCCTCCATAGATTTCAGAGCTTGGAAAGATAATTCCCCGACGCTTGCAGAGCGAAACAAGCTTGGACAAGTCCTCCAACCGCTTTCGCGGAATCGGTTCAGCAGCATTCATCGTGTGTGCATCCTATTCAAGAGCAAATTGCGGCGTCAATAAAGTCAGCATATCGACAACCTGACGCGACGCGGCGACTGCCACAGAATCAAACCGCAAAGTTAGCGTGTACTTCGGGTAGAGCATCGTGTTAGTCTCGTGAGATGCGGACGGTGCCGCCCATATACGGTCGCAGGACCTCAGGCACGCTGATGCTTCCGTCGGCTTCCTGATACGTTTCCATAATGGCCAGCAGCGTGCGCGGAATGCCGAGTCCGGAGCCATTGAGTGTGTGCACGAGCTCAGGCCGGGCGCCAGCGGACCGGCGAAAGCGGATATTCGCTCGGCGAGCCTGAAAATCCCCAGCGTTGGAACAACTCGATACTTCCAACCACTCGCCTACTCCCGGCGACCATATCTCGAGATCGAAGGTGCGTTGCATCCCGAAGCCCAGATCCCCGGTGCACAACGCGAGACGTCTTCGGGGAAGCCCAAGCTTGTCCAGCAGGTGCTCAACATGACCCACCATGTCAAGCAGCGCTTGTTCAGACTCTTCAGGTGCCACCACGCGGACGAGCTCTACCTTGTCAAATTGGTGGCCCCGCTTAATCCCACGTACGTCTCGCCCGGCGGACATCTTCTCCCGACGAAAGCAGGCTGTGAAGGCCGTATAACTGAGAGGCAGTGCTCCGTTCGGCAAGATCTCGTCGCTGTGTAAGTTCACTAACACAACTTCCGCCGTCGGAATGAGCCAGAGGTCTTCCTCGGCATCCCGATAGAGGTTGTCACGGAACTTTGGCAATTGCCCACTCCCCAGCATAACTGATTCGCGCACCAGATATGGCGGGTAGATCTCCAGGTAGCCGTATTCGCGTGTATGTACATCAAGCAGCCAAGTGATCAGGGCTCGCTGCAAGCGGGCACCTTCACCACGCAGATGATAAAAGCGGCTCCCGGTAAGTTTGGCTCCGCGCTCGAAATCGATGATTCCCAGCGATTCCCCGAGCTCCCAGTGCGGCTTCGGTTCAAAATCGAATTCGCGCGGCTGCCCCCATTCACCAATCACCACGTTGGCTTCTTCCCCCGGCCCAATCGGCACCTCGGGATCGGGTAGATTCGGGACTTGCAGTACCAGCACGTCAAGCTCGGCCTTGCAGGACTCCGCTCGGATGTCAAGCTCGCGCACCCTATCTCTCAGTGCACGGAGCTCCTCGAGGATGGCCGGCGGCTTCTCCTTCTGGCTGGCGAGGTACTTACTGGCCTGGTTTTGCTGGGCCCGCAGCCCCTCCAGCTCCTGGACAATGGTGCGGTTCGCTTGATCGATCTCTAGAATTCGATCAATTAACGACGGATCGTCACCGCGATTGGTCATCGCGGTGCGCACAACGTCTGGTCGTTGTCGAATGGTCGCTAAGGCCAGCATTGTCAGACCCTCGTGCGGAGCTGTGGGAACAATACGACTTCTCTGATTGAATGCTTCCCGGTCAGAATCATAATCAGGCGGTCAATGCCGATACCGAGTCCACCGGTTGGAGGCATGCCGTATTCGAGGGCTTCCAGAAAATCCTGATCCATAAGCTGAGCTTCGTCGTCGCCGGCGGCCCGCATGGCGGCCTGCTCCCGAAAGCGCTCAGCTTGGTCAAGGGGATCATTAAGCTCCGAAAACGCATTCGCAATCTCCATTCCGCCAATAAACCCCTCGAAGCGCTCCACCTCATTCGACCGATCAGGATTTCGCTTGGCTAACGGCGAAAGCTCAACCGGATAGCCTATGAGAAAGGTAGGCTGGATGAGTTTCGGCTCCACAAACACCGAAAGCAGCTCATCGATCACCTTGGCTCGATTCCAGGTCGGATCAACGGGCAAGCCTGCATTCTTAGCTGCTGTCCGAAGTTCGTCGACTTCATCATATGCCTCGTAATCAACTCCAGAGTGCTCGAGGATTGCGTCGCGCAATGACAGTCGCGTCCAGGGCGGGCGGAGCTCGATAATCGCCTCATCCCGCTGAACCTGCGTTGAGCCGAGCACGCGCTCAGCAACGCCGGCCACCAGTGTCTCGGTCAACTCCATGATGTCCCGATAATCAGCGTATGCCTGGTACAGCTCAAGCATCGTAAATTCGGGATTGTGCTTTGCAGAGACGCCTTCATTGCGAAATACGCGCCCAATCTCATAGACGCGCTCATACCCGCCAATGATGCACCGCTTCAGGTAAAGCTCCAGAGCGATGCGGAGATACAACATGCGGTCCAGGGCGTTGTAATGCGTCTCAAAGGGGCGGGCCGCCGCACCTCCTGGCAAAGGCTGCAGAACGGGTGTCTCCACTTCAAGAAAACCAAGAGCATGCAGGTGTTCCCGCACCGACTGAATGGCTCGCCCGCGTAATAAGAACAGATCGTAAACGTCTCGATTGACCGTCAGGTCTAGGTAACGCTGGCGATAGCGTGTCTCCACGTCGGAGAGTCCGTGCCATTTCTCAGGCAACGGCCGGAGCGCTTTGGCGGCGATTCCAAAATCCGCCACGCCCACGGTGATCTCACCGGCCCGCGTCTTAAACGGAGTTCCCGTTGCATGGACAAAATCGCCGATATCAAGCTGCTTGAGCAAGCCGTTATAGAGCTCAGGACCGAGCACATCGCTCTTGAAGTAGAGCTGAAGTCGCCCTTCACCGTCCTGGATATGAAGAAAAGTCGATTTCCCCATACCCCGGATTCCGCCAACGATACGGCCCGCCACCGTGACCGGTGTCTGCTCATCGTCCAGAAACCCGTCCAGGACCGCGCGAGTTGTGTGGGTGCGGGGTACGCGGGCCGGATATGGCTCGTACCCGAGTTGATCGCGAAGCTCGCGCAGCTTCTCCACGCGCTGATCCCGTAGGCGATCATGCCCAATCCCTGAAGATTCCAAATGCTCCGCCATGGAGGCGTTGCCCCCTAATAAAACTGAGATAACAACGAGTGTGTAAACCGAATGTTGAGCGCTCGACTTCCGCGGGTCACGTCCCTAAGCGAGTGCAACAATTCGAACGGTAAAACTACCGCCCGGGGCAATGACGGTGACAACGTCGCCAACTTTGCGACCCAGCAATGCCCTACCAACCGGGGACTCATTTGAGACGAATCCCCGCTTTGGGTCCGCTTCGGCCGAGCCGACGATAGTGTAAACCTCTTGCTCATCATCGGTCCCGACGACGGTAACGTGGGCACCGAGTTTTACGAAGTCGGCCACTGGGTGTGCGTCAATCATCTCAACGTCGGCCAGAAGCTGCTCAAGCTCCTGAATACGGCCCTCAACAAAGGCCTGTTCCTGTTTGACGCTATCAAACTCCGCATTGTCAACCGTGTCGGCAAACTCCTTGGCAAGGCGGATGCGCTCTTCAATGGACGGACGCTTCACGGATCGAAGCTCGGTCAACTCCTGCGCGAGTCGCTCATAGCCATCCTGTGTTAGATACACGTGGCGGTCAGCCATACTTGCTCCCGAGGGCCCGGTCGTTCATCTCGGGCAACGGCGATTCTTCTGGAACTCAAACGGACTGGGGCAGGGTGCCGCCAGTCCGTCGCCGATACCAAATTCTAGTGCGTTGGAGTGCTTCTGTAAAGCCATTGGGGTGCTACCGGAGCGTCTAAACGAATATGGAACATTGCTCCGGATGGCTCAGTCGGCTAATAATGGCGCGGCTGGCGAAACTAGCCACGGCGCGGTCCGTTAGTCTATCGGGCTGAGTTATCGCCGGAGGTACACTTGAGCGCGTTTCCCCTCGTCCGCTCCGCCATTCTCAGCGGCTCCATCATCGCCGCGCTGGCAATTGCGATCTCTCCTTCTGCAACGATCGATACTCAAGCGCAGGGCGATGCGCGATTCTTTGCGGAGACAAACTTCCGCGTTGCAAATGACAAATTCTGGGACTTTTTCCAGCGTCGTGGCGCCACCCGAACGTTCGGATTTCCCGTGTCGCGTGAGTTCATGTTCCGTGGCCAACAGGTTCAGTTCTTCCAACGGGCGGTAATGCAGAGCTCGCCAAACGGCGTCCAGATTCTGAATATTCTGGATGACGGGCTACTTCCTTACACTCAAGTCAATGGCTCAACTTTTCCGTCGGCGAATCCATCAGTGGTCGACTCGACACCGCCGCCAGGCTCTGCCGACTACGCCAATAAAATCACGGACTTCACACGACGCACGGCTCCCGATACCTGGCAAGGCATGCCGGTGAACTTCTATCGCGCGTTTTCCACCACTGTGACATACGCTGACGCGTTCCCGAATCGCGACGGGTCTGAGAGCCTGTTACCGCTGCTCAATCTCGAGCTTTGGGGAGCACCGACATCAGAGCCAGCACGCGATCCGAACAACAATAACTTTGTCTATCAGCGTTTCCAGCGTCGAATTGCACATTACGACGATGCCTGCAAGTGCACGCAGGGAATTCTGCTCGGAGATATGCTGAAAAGTGTCATCA
>JBJXFJ010000024.1:0-12139 GCA_046154735.1 Chloroflexota bacterium
TGGTGGATTCGACGCGTGAGCACATTAGCCACCAGCATATAGGGCAACAAGCCTCGGTGGTGACCGAACTCCAGCACCACGTGCGTACCTTGCTCGAGACACTGGACGATCCTGTCCACCGCCGAGACATCCACATGGGGCACTACAAAGTCCAGCCTCTGCACTTCGCCCAGCTTCCGCTTCAGGGCTGACACCGCCTGCATGTTTGCACCGCGCCGCTCGCAGAGCACACGCAGATCCTCGGTCTCCATCTCCAGTAGCCGTGTGATCCACTGCCCTTTGAACTCATCTATCAATATGTGCGAGTGCTCCACGGCCGTGGGATTGAGCTTCAGCTCATCCTGGAGTAGCACAATGTCTTCCACATCGATCTCGTCCAGACCAATCCGCACCGGTGTCGGACGGACCTCACGACGCTGCGTGGAGCGCTCGTCGACCGTGAATACCGACACCTGCGAACCAAAGAGCTGCCAGAGTCCCTTTACCAACCGGCGATCGCCGGACTCGCTCTGGCTGGACCAACCGTATTCACTATGCATATCGAAGATCAAGTTGACCGCTGCTCTTGAGCGCACAATTCCCGCCAGGAGGAGCCGCGTGAGGAAGCTCTTGCCCGTGCCTGATTTCCCGAAGACGCCGTTTGACCGCTCAACGAACTGCTTCAGGTCTATACAGACCGGCACGTCCATATCCAGCGGTTGACCGATCTCAAAATGGTTCGGGTGGTCTCGGTCCTCTACGCCAAAGACCCGCTTGAAGTCCTCCTCAGCCGCAAGATGAACCGCCGAGAAATGGACCGGCACAGTCTTCACCGCGCGAGCAGAGTCCACGTCCATCTCGCCACTGGCCAATAGTGAGCGGTCAAACATCATCATCGGTTGAATGGCGATGGTGCCATACGTGGCCGTGCCCACCAGAATCTGACGCAGAAACCCATCATCCGGATCCGGCGGCTGCTCCGCGATCTGCTGATTCGCCGCCCCTAACTCAACATCTGTCACCAGACAGAAGAAGTCATGCTTCTCCCCGGAGATGCGCACGAACTTGCCCACGCGCATGTCCTCCACAGACGCATCCGTATCCAGCCGCGCCTTCAGTCCTTCGGCGAGCGAGCCCGCAACGACGACTCCGAGACGGTCATGGATGTTCGGTTGTAGGTGCGTCATCTGGAGATCCCGTACCCGTGGTTTTGTTGAGCTTGAGCATTCCTCCGGTGGCGGTCTTCCACCCCCAGACCACGGGGCCGCACGCGCTCTACGATGGACCGCAGGCGCGGGTAATCGGATCTCAGCAGCTCCGCGAGCTCACGACCGGCGCGCAGAAGGTACGCGTCACCCGGCTCCGCATACGCATCCATCAGGCGCACATGCGCGCCGATGAGCTCGTCCGCGGGCGCCTGTGTCGCATCAACCAGCGTACGCAGATAGGCGGTGTCAGTACCAAACTCACGACAGACCTCAGGTTCACATTCATAAGCCGTCCAGTGGAGTGGTGGTGGGAGCGGCGGAATCACTTGACGGAGCAGCGGGCCCTCGTGATAGCCGACAAGCAGCGCGGCAATATCTGTCCGAAGTACCTGGCTCAGATCCGGGTTTGCATCGTAGATGGCCTTATCGCGCAGGCCGGGCTGCCCCCGCACCACGGGACGCGAGCCGGGGTCGATCCCCGTGGTGCACACCTGGTAGACAACGGCGTAGAGCGTCAGGCCCTCCGCCACCGTGGAACACAGCAAGCTGCCAAACGGCGGCGCGGCCCCTTGCTCATATGACTGGGCTACGAGCTCTGTGGAGCGAGATTCCACAATCTCACCCTGCCAGCCGCTCATACGGCATGAATCCGCTTGCTGGATTGCTTCGCTGAGCTGCTGACTTGAATACCGGCCTGTGCCAGCGTTGCCTCAATCATTGAGCGCAGGACGGATCGATCCGCCCCCGTGACAATTGCCTTTTCATGAGCCCGGGCAATAGCGACCGGGTAGCCCAATCCACGCTGGCATTGATCGAGAATGACCGACTGGACCAGACCCAACGCTGACTCATCACTGGCGATCCATTCGGGAACTTCCACGCGGGCAATCTCATCCTCGTCCACCCGTAGGAAGAAGAAGTGCACCCGATGGTCCTCATAGTAGCCGGCAAGGTCTGGATTGAGGGTCACCGCGAAGCGCGCTGAACGCTGCCCGATCTCGAGATCGTGAAATAACTCCCGATCATGCAGCGCCTCGAGCGCGCAGGCATCGCCCATACTCCGGCACGGCCCGCAGCCACTGATCTCACCCCGGCAGGTGGCTTCGCGCAGAAGGCCGCTGACCTCAGTGCTACGCGGACGGCTGATATAGCTGGCCACCGGCGTCCGCTGCTCCCGCAAGCGCTGGAGATGCCCAACGTATGGACGCAGGAGTTGATCACGAATGAAATCGTTCGGCCGCTGTTCTAGCACCCAGAGCAGCAATGTGCCGTCCTGAAGCGCCAATCTCGGGCTACCGTCGTCGGCCACCAGCCCAGCCAACTGCACGACCGCGCCGAGCTCCATCACGCTGCGCAGCGCCGCCAGATGACCATCCTGCACAGGCACCCGCCGAGATCCGCTCGAGCCATCAGTGATGAACCGATCCTTGTCCTCAAAAAAGAGCTGCGCATTCGTCTCGAGCCGCGCATCCGGGGCAGGGCCGTAGCGGATCGAGACTGTGCCTAGATTGATGAGGAAATACTCGGCAATCCCGTGATGGTCCGGTTCAATTTGCGAGCCATCCGTTGCCAGGACCGTATAGCTGGCAGGCGCTCCGGGGGCATCAAGGATAGCGTCCAACGGCTCGATCGGCGTGGCCAGGCGACTCGTCGATCGCTGCGCCAGCACGGCTAACCGCTCCCAATCCTGCGCCTGGCGGAGCAGCACCTCGCGCGCAACAGGTAGGCGGTTCCGATGGAACTCGCGCCGAGACTCAAGGTGCGCGCTGAGCGCCCTGACCTGAGCACCAACCTGAAGGGCATCAAGCGGCATACCGCCTCATCCGCCCCCAGCGATCCTGGGAGCGCGTGCTTGGAGTGCGGAACATATCCCCACCATCCTCGGTCCGAGACTTGGGCAACTTCGGCAAAGGCCAGCGGGATACGTCCCCAACATCAATCACTCTCACGCCACCCGCTCACCCTCAAAGGAGGGCTGCGCGGCCGCGCCAAGATGAGTGCCATCATAGACCGTTACGGGTTTCAGATCGTCGTCGATGAGCGTCAGCTCACTCAAGAAGCAATTCCCCGCCGGAATGGTGAGCCACAGGTCCGCGAGGCTCAGGCCCAGCGCACGTGCCAGGAGCGTCTCCACCACAATGTGGTGAGTAATCAGCACGATGTATGAGCCGGGCTCTCCCGGCTGCAGGTCACGCAGAAACTGCGAACCACGCGCCTGAACGTCGGCGAGCGATTCACCACCGGGCATGCGGTGCAAGGATGGGGCAATTCGGTACCGTTCAATCGCCTCGGGATGGCGCAGGGCGAGCTCTTCCTTAGCCTGACCGGTCCAGTGACCGCAGTCAATCTCGCGCAGCAGCGGGCTACTAACCAGTGGTAGCCCATGCCGTAAGGAAATGGGCTGGGCCGTGTCCATTGCGCGGCCAAGATCACTGCTATACACCGCGGAGACTGGCTCTCTCGCCAACCGCTCGGCCAGCAAGGCGGCCTGCTCCCGCCCGCGATCAGTAAGCGGCGAATCGAGATGCCCCTGGAACCGCCGCGAGAGATTCCACTCTGTCTCGCCGTGCCGGGCGAGAAGGATTTGCACCACGCGTGACACACCCACCCCAATCAGAACATATGTCTCAATCTACGCGCAGTATACAGGGATGCGGTCAGCCCTGGACGACATACGCGGCTCATCCCCCAAAAATCGGAACTCTCACCGGCAGTGCGGTGGGGAAGACCCCGGGTATCGCCGTGGGGAGAATTCCGGGCCTTTCCGTGGGTGCGGGGCGGGCAGGGGGTGCCTGTGTGGGCGCCGGGAGTGGGGTGGGCGTGTAGCTGGCCAGGCGGACCTGTGCCTCTGCGCTATTCGGGGCAACCTCCATTGCCCGCATGAGCACCTGGAAGGCACCCTCACCATCGCCCGCTTCAAGGAGCCGATCCGCCTGGGTAATGAGCAGCGCATAGAGCTTCTGGCGTGCATCCCGATACTCTGCGTCCAGCGCCATGATCTCATCCAGTGCAGCAATGGCGGCCACGTCATCCGTTTCCCAGGTGGACTCCATGAGGCTCCAATGTTTCTGGAGCACAACCAGTTTCTGTCCGTCTAGCGCGGCTGGATCGTCGCGGCGCAGCACCAACGCTTCGTCAAACTGGGCGTAGCTTGCATCCAGATCGCCGCGTCCCAGCAACTGCCTGCCGTAGTCGAGGTGCGCCCGATAGCGTATCTCGGCCAGTCCGATGGTCGATGGATCACTCTGATGAAGCGCACCGAGCAGTCTGAGCGCACCAGGAAAATCACCCGCGTGCAGCGCGGACTCGGCAATCTGAAGTTGCTGGAGCGCGGCGGGAGTAGCCGTGCGCGGAACAGCAGTGACGGTGGATGGTACGGCAGCGGCGGGTACGGCGGTGGCGGGGACAGTGGTGGCTACAATCCCGGGCGTGGCCTGCACGTTGCTCACTGAAACCGTTGATGCCGCACTGAACGCGTCTGATGTGCTAACGGCAGGAGCAGGCGAGGGATCGTCAGCGGGTCGCGAAATCAGGATGACCACAATAAGTAATGCAAGACCCACCACCCCGATGCCCGCCCGGCGCACCCACATCGCACGCTGGAGTGGCCTGATGGATCGACCGCGCACGCTCTCCGGGCTCGGGCTCACGGGTGCAGAGGAAGCGTCCGAAGGGAGGGCAGGGAGCACATCGGGCAGTGCCTCGGCATTGACAGCGGGCTCGCCGGCGTCTTCCGCCGCATCTGTGGTGCCTTGATCAGCCACACCCAACACGCCAAATGGCTGTGTATCGGATTCAGCGTCGCCGGGCGAGCGGCGTGGCTTCAATTCCGAAAGTATCGACGGATGCAGCGTCGGTTCATCGCTGTCCGCACTCTGCTGGTGGCCGTGCTCCAGGCCGGTCACTAGGGTCACAGCCTCGGCCAGACCAGTAGCGAACGCGCTTGTCGAGCTGTACCGCTCAGACGGGCGCTTGGAGAGCTGTTGCAGCACCACCTGTTCCACGGCCTCGGGGACGTCTGGACGGAGTACGCGGGGCGGTGGTGGTGGTGTATTCACCTGGTCAAAGGCCATCTCCATGTTTGATCTGCCGGCGAAGGGCACCTGGCCGGTCAGCAGCTCATACGCCACGACACCCAGAGCATAGCGATCGGTATTCACGCCAGCCCGATGCGCATCAACCTCGGGGCCCGCCAGCCGGGGATTGAATGTCTCGGGCGCCATATACGCAGGTGTCCCAATTGCGTGGTTAAGACTAAAAACACCACCGTCCATAGCCCGAGCAATCCCAAAATCGACCAGTGTGACATGATCATCGGCACTCACGAAGATGTTGGCGGGTTTGACGTCGTGATGCGTGACACCGTGCTGGTGCGCATGATCGAGCGCCGCGCCAAGCTGCTGCAGGATAACCACCACTCGGCCTAATGGCAGCGGATGCTGGAGGTCGACAACGTCCCGCAGTGAGCGCCCCTCGAGCAGCTCCATGACGATATAGTGCACGCCATCCTGCTCAGCCACATCGTAGATCTGTACGATGTTTGGGTGACGCAGCTCCGCGGCCAGTCGCGCCTCGCTCCGGAACAGGGAGACAAAATTCTGGTCACCGGCTAGGCTAGCCACCATCACTTTGACCGCGCGGCGCTGCCTTAGGAGCCGGTGCACTCCACAGTAGACCCCGCCCATGCCGCCACCACCGAGCCGAGACTCGATCTCATAGGGCCCCAGGTTTCGACCAATGAGCGGATCCATACGACCTCATCCAACATTGCGAGGATACTTGAAAAGACGAACTCCTGTCTGCCTTGATTGGTGCGGCCCTCGAGCTTCGGAGGCCGTTGAGGGAGCCGGCAAAAAAAGCTCGCAGGTGCGTATTAAGGGAGGCCCGTTTTCGTCGGGCTCGTGGTAGAATCCATCCGTATCACGCGCTGGGAACCATGCCATAATCCCTGATAATCCAAACTGGCGGCGGCATAAGACGGCCTGTCCTTTGTATCGAGAACGTTGGTTTCTCGAGGACGAGCGCGGAGAGGACGGATTGCTGCTGTATCAGTCGATCTGCTTGCAAAATACTCCCCCTGTCACGGGCGAAGAGCAAGAGAAGTGCATGCAGCCCCGACGCACGTGCTGGCGGTACGAAGACGCAAATCGCACCGCGCGTAAGAAGAAGCCGCGCGAGGCTGCCGCCGCCGCGGCAGCCGGTTCCTCAGAGTTCAGCGAGTAGATCGCGCAGCTCTGGCACGGTCGTTGTTGCCACGCCCAGTTTGCGCACCACCTGGCCAGCGGCAAGGTTGGCCAGCACCGCGGCATCGCCGCCACTGCCGTCACAGACTAGTGCAAGTGTTGCCACCGCCACCACAGTATCCCCTGCGCCCGCGACATCAAACACCTCGGTTCGATTTGTCGCCGGTACATGCTCAAATTGCGCTGGAGAGCTCACGGCAATTCCATCCGCACCCAGGGTGATCATCAACCAGCCGATGTCAAGTTCTCGCGCGAGCGACATACCAGCATCCGCATAGTCTGAATTCGATTCAAGCGCCCGTCCCAGAAATGCCTCGGCGTCCGGGCGGTTACACTTCACCAGATCAAAGCCATGAAATCGGTCGAGCTCACCCTGAGAATCGACGCTCAGTAGTTTCCCATGAGAGCGGGCCGCCCTCCTGGCCGCGTCCACCGTGCTCGGGCTTATCGCGCCGCCTTTGTAGTCTGAAATGAGGATGGCGTCCACTTCTTCGGCGAGCGCGTGGATGCTCGCTTCGATCGCGAGCTGTGCAGTGGGGCTCGGTGCGCGGCCAAGCCGATCCACCCGAAGGAGCTGCTGGCCGTTGGAGCTGGCCGTTTCAGCAAGGATTCGCGTTTTCCGAGTCGACTCGGCACCGTGATCCGTCACCAGGTCCGCATCGCTCATGCCGAGAGCGCTCAGGGCACGACCCAGCTCCGCCCCAACGTCATCGTCACCAATGACGCCAATGAGCCGAGGCATTGCTCCCAATGACTGTAAATTCACCGCGGGGTTCGCGCCGCCACCCGGCCGAACAAATCGTCGTTGCTGCTCCAACACGAGCACCGGCGCCTCGCGTGACACTCGACTTGGTGCGCCAATCAGGTACTCATCAAGCATGACGTCACCAACTACCAGCACCCGCCGGCCCGCGAAACCGCTGAGCAGTGCATGCAGCCGAGCTGCTCGATCATTCATAGACGCAGCCGGTAATAGGCGATGCCGGCCGCCGCGAGAATCATGATCCAGCTCATAAGACCGATTGATGCCATGGCCGCGAACGATGCTTGAATACGGAGCTCGGGTGTGAACGCACCCAGCACAACGTACGTGAGCACGCCACGTCCGAGGACCATGCCGATGACTGTTCCAGCCGCGGCCGTCCAGCCTAAATATGGTCCGCGCCGGCGATTGGTGGCCCAACCAACCGCCTCCGCGATGAGGAGTCCAAGCAGAATTGTGAGAATGAACCCAAAGCCGCGGACCACGTCGATCAATATATTGCCTATGATGCCGGCACCGAGAGCGGCAAAAAACGCCCGAACGAGAATGCTGGTTCCCGCCTGATACGTGGGTAAGCGACGCAATCCGGCACAGCTCCGGCACCGCGCGCCCACGGGCGTGTGCACCAGGCAGCTCGGGCAAATGGGTGTGTCACAGCGGCTGCAGCGCAGATACGTCTCCACCGATGGGTGACGCGCGCACCGAGTCGCTTCAGGTATCTGGCTCACAGAGATATTGTAATTTGAGGCACATTCGTTTCAAGTGCCCGATACACGGCCTGAATCACGGCGTCTGGGCGAATGAGCTGGAGGCAGGTACGTGCGGGACAGCCCTCGGGCGTGCCAAACGAAAAGGCTCGGTGAACGCACGGTCGGCACGCCAGTGTCTCCCGCACTACCTGATGGCGGGGAATATCGGGCGGATACGGCCCCCAGGCCCGGTCATTCGTGGGACCGAACACCGCGACGATCGGACGCTTCACCACCGAGGCTAAGTGAAGCACACCGCTGTCATTCCCTATGACAACGGCCGCGTGCTGCAAGAACGCCGCAAGATGCCTTGGTGACGGCACATCGGCCACAACCTGCGCACTATCCACGGCCGCCTGCAGTGCTTCCGCCAGGTCACGCTCGGCGGGTGCGGGGCCGGCAAGCGCAACGATATCCAGGCCTAGTTCAGCTCGCAGTCTCCTGGCGACTTCGGCGAATCGTTCTACGGGCCATCGGCGAGCCGTGCTAAACGTGCCGGACCCCGGGTGAATGACGGCCGCGGGCCGTGACATCCCCAGCCCAGCCCAGCGCTGGCGCGCCCAGTCCGTGTGCTCGGCACGAAGTACCAGCTCGGGATATGGATGAGTATTGCGACCACCAACTAATGCCGCGACATCAAGCCAGTAATCCACCTCATGCCGCACCCCAAATCCCCTATCGGTTGCTCGTCGGGTGAGAAACCAGCCCGTCCCATTATCAAGCCCGACGCGCTCCGGTGCACCGCTGGCGAGTGCCAGTGCCGCGTACTTGGCTCGGCCCCAGCCCGTTGCCAGGTGATGAAACAACACCAGGGTATCCACCTTGCGATCTCGGAGCTGCCGCGCCAGGTCCAGCGCACGAGGCAATCCTCGATACGCGTCGCGCTTGCGATCAAACGCAAACTTATCGAATGGGATCACCTCATCCACAATATCGGATTCCTGCAACAACGACGCACTTGAGGGGGTGACCAGTGCGCTCAGAAACGCATCAGGGCATCCATTACGAAGCGCGCGCAACGCCGGGGTGATCGTCAGAAGATCTCCCAGATCCGCGAGCTTGATGGCCAGGATGCGCTTCATTTACATACTTTCAAATCATGGGCAGCGCGTTGGATTGCGGCGCGGGCGATGTTTACCGGACTTCATATACCGCCTCCCGCAAGACTGAGAGCGTCTGGCGCGCGGCGCGCTCCCAGGTGAACTCTCGTGCACGCTCCAAGCCTTGAGCTGCCAGGCGGGCACGCACATCTGGATTGTCGGCGAGCTGTTTCAGGCCGTCGGAAAGCGCTCTAGGATCAAGGGGGTCAACGAGCAGCGCAGCTTTCCCTGAGACCTCGGGCAACGATGATGTCGTGGAGGTAAGCACCGGAGCTCCGCAGGCCATCGCCTCCAGAACCGGCATGCCAAAGCCCTCATAGAGCGAGGGATAGACGAAGGCAACAGCGGCAGACATCAGCGTGGCCAGGTCCTCCCGAGGCACATAGCCGGGCAGGATCACGGCATCCGAAGATACCCCGTGACGTGCCTCCCTGAGAATTGGATCTGCCAGCCAGCCCGTCTGCCCCGCCAGGACAAGCGCGGGCGCATCTGGTTGTGCTTCCCGCAATGCGCGGTGCGCCTGAATGAGGCGCTGTAGATTCTTGCGCGGCTGAAGTGTGCCCACATAGAGGAAGTACCGCTCAGGCAAAGCATAGCGCTGTCGCACTTCACGCCAGCGACTCCTATCTTCCACGCGACGAAGACAGGCGTCTACCCCGTGATACACCACCCGAATCCGATCGGCCGGAACTCCCTCAAGCTCAATCAGGTCACGCTTCGTGGCTTCTGACACGGCAATGACCCGCGTGGCCACGCGAGCACTGAAGCGAGTGGACCAGACCCGATACAGGCGGGATATCCCGGCATGGGCATCCGGTACGTGCCGATACCCTAGGTCATGAACCGTGACCACCGTGGCACGGGGATGCCAGGCAGGCACGGAGTGCGCCGGAACAAAGAGAACCTCGGGGGCAGCCTGAACCATTTCCCATGAGAGTCGAGCGTGCGTCCAGCCTCGTCTCGCCGGCAACTCTCGAACACCAACTCCCACTGGCGCCTGCCAATCGTGGTCTCGCCACCGATTCACATAGAGCGTGATCCGATCTGAAGATGCGATCGCCGCGAGATGCTGGATGATCTCACGACTGTACTGCTCGGTGCCGGTGGGCAGCGCCACAAGTGCCCGGCTGGCATCAATGCCTATGTGCAAAGGTCCGTCCCGCTGGGAGTAAAACCCGACTCTGGCGCATCGAGTATCCAGGAGATGGCCTCCAGCACAGATGCGGGAGAGTGCTCCATCATGCAGCGCGGGTGAATCACGGCTCCACACGGCGGCGCCTGCACGTGACCGCAGGGGCTGCACGGGACCAGCGCGCGCAGCGCCACCTGCTGATCGCCCACCGGCCAGGGCCCAAACTCTGCTGGATCGGTCGGCCCGAACAGTCGGACGGTGGGCACGCCTAGCGCGGTGGCCAGATGCAGCGGCCCACTATCAGACCCAAGGACGACCTGAGCGTGCTCTAGGACGGCGGCCAGGAAACCCAGTCCCCGATCAGTGGGAATACATTGCACCTTCGTTTCTGACGAGCGAACTATGGCGTCCGCTAGTGCCTGTTCACCGCGGGGCGCCACGATGAGTGTACGAGCCTGCCAGCGCTTCCGCGCCTGATCAAGCACCTGTGCCCAGCGCTCGGGCGGCCACAACTTGAGCTCTGCCCCGGCCCCCGGGTGCAACACCATTAATGGACCGCTGGCCGCACCGAAGCAGGCCTGAATCGCATCAAGCGCTTCACGTCGCTCATGATCGGCAACGTTGAAGATCGGCCGCCCCTCCGACTTCGGGGATTCCACACCAGCGAGCTCGCAAAGACGGTTAGCCAGGAGCAAGGAAAGCTCGGCGGTATGCGCTCCACCGGGCAACTCAAGCGCATCGGTTAGGAATGGGGCACACTCAGGGACGTTGAAACCAATACGATGGGGAATACCCGCGAGCATGGCCAGCAATGCTCCCCACCAGTGATCTGGGCGTGCCACTATGGCCACATCAAAACGCTGCCGTCTCAGCGACTCCGCCCGGCGAAGCTCCAGATACGGTTGGCCAATCCACCTGGCATTCCGTCGCGTGAAGCCTGGAAACTCGCAAGTGCTCAGCGCCTGCAATGGAGGTCCGCGACGAGCAATCTCAGCGCTCCAGGGGCCAACCAGGACAGCGAGGTACGCGGCCGGGAGCGCGGCGCGCAATAAGGCTAGAGCCGGTGTGGTAAGCAGCACATCACCGATGTGGTCCGGCCGAATCACGAGCACTCGGGCATCCTTGGGCACTGCACCAACGGGACGGGGTGAGGCAAGCCGGCCCAACTCCCGCAGCAGGCCCAATCGGAGCTGTTGACGGACACTGCTCACGCTGAACAGAGGTGAGGGCACCTGCTGCAGAGGCGATTCCGTGTGACGCGGCACCATTGTCTCGATGCGCCGGCTACGTCGTGGCCGCGTCCACCATAACGAATTTCAGATCTCCCTCCGCGGCAAGCTGATCATCAACGGAGGCGCGCACATGTCCACGACCGACCGGTCCACGTTGTGAAATGACGTTGAGCTCAAGCCGTAGCGTATCACCAGGCAGAACCTTGCGCCGAAACTTGAGGTTATCAATCCCGGCGAACAGTGGGAGCTTTCCCTTGTTTGCATCATCAGACAAGAGAAGTATGACCCCCGCCTGAGCCAATGCCTCGACGATCAAGACTCCAGGCATGATCGGGTTTCCCGGGAAGTGCCCCTGAAAGAACGGTTCATTGCCGCTCACATTCTTGATCGCCACGATGCGCTGACCGAGCTCCAATTCAAGCACTCGGTCAACCAGCAAGATCGGGTAGCGATGCGGGATGAGTTTCTGGATATCAGCAGATTCAAGCACGTGGTGAGTATAGCCGGGAAACGGCGCTCCCAGAAGTGCGGTTCTCGGCGTCCAGGTTGACACTCACATCCGCAACCGTTCACGTCAAGGGGGATGTTCACCGCAGAGACTCAGGAACGCAGAGTTACTTCTCTGTTCTCTCTGCGTCTCCGAGTCTCTGCGGTGAACATTCGTCCCGTGGAATCTGAACACTTGCTCACATCCCTGCGAGTGGTGTCGTCAGCGGTTTGGTACTATCTTGCA
>JBJXFJ010000028.1:0-13317 GCA_046154735.1 Chloroflexota bacterium
CAGGACCCGCTCGCTGACGGTCGCGGCTCGGAGCCGGTGGTGACAATCGATACCGGGTGGCGGGGAGGCCGCGGGGAGGAACCGCACCCTCACGGGATGCGGCTCTGTTGGCCTGGGGTGACAATTATCATTGCCAGTCGCCTGAATCCTTTTTACTGCTGACTGCATCTAAGTGTCAGGTACCCCGCAAGGCTGGGGAGCAGTGGAGGATCGGCAATGAATCTCGCACAAAAGCTCGAGCAGCACAGGACCGCGGAGCAGAGCATCGCCTGGCAAGGACCGTTCGGCGAGTACTTTGAGCGAGTTCTAGAGACTCCGGGCCTGGCGCGACTTTCCCACGCGCGCGTTTACGACATGATCATGGGCGCTGGGATTGAGACGAAAGCGTCAGGTGATCGCACCTACAAGTTCTTCGACGATGAGCTTTTCGGCATCGACCGTCCAATTCAGCACCTTGTGGACTACTTTAACTCTGCCTCCAAGCGACTGGAGGTCCGGAAGCGCATCCTTCTGCTGATGGGCCCCGTGGGTGGCGGAAAATCCACGATGGTAAGCATGCTTAAACGTGGTCTCGAGCGATACTCGCGAACGGAAGCCGGCGCGGCCTACGCCATCAAGGACTGCCCCATGCATGAGGACCCGCTCCACCTCATCCCTGAGGAGCTTCGTACGGAAATCGAGCGTGAGCACGGGCTTTACATTGAGGGCGACCTCTGCCCGGCATGTCGGTCCATGCTCAAGGATAAGTATGACGGGCGGGCGGAGGACGTGCTGGTGGAGCGTATCGCGTTCTCTGAGAAAGCTCGCGTGGCCATTGGCACGTTTGCGCCAAGCGATCCGAAAAGCCAGGACATTTCCGAGCTCACGGGGAGCATTGATCTCTCGACCATCGGCGATTATGGCTCAGAATCTGATCCGCGCGCCTACCGGTTTGATGGTGAGCTCAACATTGCCAATCGCGGCATGATGGAGTTCATTGAGATGCTCAAGTGTGATGAGAAGTTTCTCTATAACCTTCTCACGCTCTCACAGGAGCAGAACATCAAGACCGGCCGATTCGCCATGATCTACGCGGATGAGGTCATCGTCTCACACACAAACGAGACTGAATACAACACGTTTGTTGGCAACAAGCGATCCGAAGCACTGCATGACCGGATCATCCTGATCAAGGTCCCCTACAACCTACGCGTTTCCGATGAGATTCGCATTTATGACAAGCTGATACGTCAGGGCACGCTCAACAATGTGCACATCGCCCCGAACACCCTCTACGCGGCCAGTCTCTTTGCCATTCTCAGCCGTCTTGAGCCTTCCAAAAAAGAGGGCGTGAGCTTGATGAAGAAGCTGAAATTGTACGACGGCGATGATGTTGACAACTTCAGCCAGAAGGATGTGAAGGAGCTTCAGGATGAGGCCGTTCGCGAAGGAATGGACGGAATCTCACCACGCTACGTTATTAATGCCCTTTCCCGAGCGCTGGCTCAGGAGAACGCTACCTGCATCAACCCCATTGATGCGCTGCGCGCGCTCCGAGACGGATTGGAGCATCACCCAAGTCTCTCTCGAGAGCGGCGCGACGAGCTGCTGAATCTCATTGCAGAAGCGCGCCATGAATATGACGAGATTGCCAAGAAAGATGTTCAGAAGGCATTCGTCTACTCGTTCGAAGAATCAGCGCGCACGCTGCTCGACAATTACCTTGATAACGTTGAGGCCTTCTGTAACGACGCGAAGCTCCGCGATCCCATCACTGATGAGGAAGTGCGGCCCGATGAGCAGCTCATGCGCTCCATTGAGGAACAGATCGGCGTCTCGGAAAATGGCAAGCGTACCTTCCGCGAAGAAATTCTGATCAAGATCTCATCGCTCGCACGGCGCGGTCAGAAGTTTGACTACACCTCTCATGAGCGGCTACGTGAAGCTATTGAAAAGAAGCTCTTTGCCGACCTCAAGGATGTAGTGAAGATCACTACGTCCACCAAGACGCCAGACTCAGAGCAACTTCGGCGTATCAATGATGTGGTCAACCGACTTGTTGCGGAAGAGGGGTATTGCACCGTGTGTGCAAATGAGCTGCTCAAATATGTCGGCACAATTCTGAACCGATAGGATCGCCATCATGACCGGCACGCTCTCACTTTCGCAGAACGACTGGAGCCTTCACCGAAAAGGCCCCATTGACCAGGCACGCCACAATCAAAAAGTGAAGGAAGCGATCAAGGGCAATCTCGGGGGCATCGTAGGAGACGAGTCAATCATCACTTCGGATGGCAGGCGAATCATGAAGATTCCGCTTCGGTCCTTAGATCTCCCAAAGTTCCGGTTCGACGATGGCAAACGGCAACACACGGGCCAGGGCAATGGCGACTCCAAAGTGGGCGACGTCGTTGGCCAGGACGGGCAGCCGGCGCAACCAGGGCGCGGAAGGAAAGCTGGCGAAATCCCGGGCGTTGATTACTACGAGGCAGAAATCACGGTTGATGAGCTTGCGGACCTTCTCTTCGAAGATCTCGGCCTCCCCTACCTAAAGCCCAAGAGCCATCAGGAGATCATTTCTGATGAAGTTCGCTTCGATGAAATTCGCCGTAAAGGTGTGATGTCCAATCTGGATAAGCGCCGGACGTTGCTGGAGAACATTAGGCGCAACGCTGTTCACGGTGACCCTCACCTGCGAGACATCTCCAATGACGATCTGCGCTTCCGCACGTGGGAGCGCAGACCGCGGCCGGAATCCAGCGCCGTTGTCCTTGCCATGCGGGACGTCTCCGGTAGCATGGGCGAATTTGAGAAGTACATCACACGCAGCTTCTATTTTTGGATGGTGCGTTTTCTCCGTACCAGGTACGAGACCGTTCAAATTGTATTCATCACGCACCACACGGATGCCAAAGAGGTGGACGAAGAGACGTTCTTCAATCTTGGAGAGTCTGGCGGCACCAAGGTGTCCTCGGCCTATCAACTGGCTACAGACATTGTGAACGAGCGTTACTCACCGGACCACTGGAACATCTATCCCTTCCATTTTTCAGATGGGGATAACTGGGGTGAAATGGACAATCAGCGCTGTCTAGAGCTGGTGAAGGGACTGCTCGAGAAATCGGCCGCCTTTGGCTATGGCGAAATTCAGGAAGGTGGCCGGCGCTCGTCCAGCACGCTCATGAGCGCGTTCGATGCCATTCACGATGAGCGCTTCATCCGTGTCACGATTGCCTCAAAGGATGAGGTCTATCCAGCCCTGCGATCGTTCTTCTCCCCTCGGGAAGCACTGACCGGAGTAGCCTGATGACCGCGGAGCCCACTCAAATTGAGCAGTTAGAGGCGGCGTTTGACGGGATCTGGCAATCCGCGCGGAACTTCGGCTTGGATCCATTTCCCGTCCACTTTGAGCTGGTGCCAGCATCCATCATGTATGAGTTTGGCGCCTACGGCCTGCCGGGCCGATTCTCGCACTGGACGCACGGCCGAACCTATCAGCAGATCAAAACGATGTATGACTATGGCCTCAGTAAGATCTATGAGCTGGTGATCAACGCAAATCCGGCCGCGGCCTTTCTGCTCGAAAACAACAGCGTGCTCCAGAACAAGCTCGTCATTGCCCACGTGCTTGGCCACTCGGACTTCTTCAAGCATAACGCGTATTTTGAGCGAACCAATCGGAAGATGCTTGAATCGGTGCGCGTCAATGCCGAGCGAATTAGTCAATATGAATTTCGCCACGGGAAAGAGGAGGTTGAGCGGTTCCTGGACGCCGTGCTCTGCATTGAAGAGCATATCGACCCGTTCTCCCGAAGAGGCATCGAGTCAACGACGGAGATCAAGCAGCCTACCACGCAATTCGATGATCTCTTTTACCTGGGCAATGAGCATCGACCTGAGATGCCCGTACCTCAGAAAAAGTTCCCCGTGCGTCCGGAGAAGGACCTGCTGCGGTTCATCGCGGATCACGGCAGAGAGCTCACCGACTGGCAGCGTGATGTCATCGAGATTGTGCGCGCGGAACAGGAATACTTCGTCCCGCAGATGCAGACGAAGATTATGAATGAGGGGTGGGCAGCGTACTGGCATGCAAAGATCATGCGCGAGCTTGCGCTCACCGATGATGAATTCATGCAGTTTGCGGAGCTTCATTCCGGTGTCCTCGCGTCATCCGGGCGCAGCATCAACCCATACTTGGTGGGCATGCGCATGTTTGAGGAGATCGAGCGGACATGGGACTCGCCCACAGATGAGCAGCAAAGGCACGGGATTCAGCCTGGCAGCGGTCGCGAAAAGATGTTTGACGTCCGTGAAGTTGAGAGCGATGCTTCATTCCTGCGGAACTATCTGAGTAGGAAACTGGTTGAAGACCTTGATCTCTACCTGTACCGCAAGGAGGGTGATCGCTGGGTGATCGTTGAGAAGGACTGGCACATCGTGCGCGATGCAATCGTGGCCAGCATGACCAACTTCGGTCGACCCTACCTGGTAGTGGAAGATGGCGACTATCGAAAGAATGGGGAGCTCTATTTACGACATCAGTTTGAGGGTCAGGAGCTTGATCAACGGTACGCCGATATGACGCTTCGCCACGTTGAAAAATTATGGGGTCGAACCGTGCATCTGGAAACTGTTGTAGACGGCCATCCCGTGGTCTGGGCCTCGGACGGTTCACTCACTCGGCTAGACGCGGCGTGAGCCCCACCACCCTCCGATCGCCGGAGTAGCCTATAATGGACAAGTCTGCAGACCGATTGACCGGATCACATTTCGGTCACAACGCACCGCCACGGTCGGTTCAGAGTGGAATCCTGCCAATGAGGTACAGCGTGTCGCCACGTGAGCGTGATGAGCCAGCACCGGGTCCGGACAAGCGCACCGCAACCTCCGTAGTCGAGTTGACCTGCGCGGATATTCGAGATCAGCTCAACGACTTACTGGACGGCTCGCTCGACCCCACAACCGTTCAACGACTGGAGCGGCATCTCGCACAGTGCACCGATTGCCGCACGCTGTCTCGCGGACTTGAGCAAACTGTCCGCGGACTGAAGCAGTCCCCGCCGGTCCATTTGCCCACGGGCGCTCGTGATCGACTTCGCCAGCGCTTGAATCAGCAGCCGGTCGACAAGTCCGTCGGCTGCTGAAGCGCCCTCAAGTCACGCGGCCGGGGATCCTGCCTATACTTCGGGGTGGCAACGATGAAGGGCGAACCGGAGTTTCAAGCATTGACTCATGTGCCCGTGGCCATCCTGTATAGCACTCCCGAATGTCACCTGTGTCATGAGGCCCGGGACATCCTGAGAACCTTTGAAGCCACGGGCCAGATCAGCATTGAAGAGGTCAACGTCCGCTCAACCGCGGATCTCGAGCGCGCCTATGGCCTGCTCATTCCGGTTCTCCAGATTGCGCCCTCGAGTACCCTGAACTGGCCGTTCACCGCGTACGACGTTGAACGAATGCTGGCGCAAACACGAACATGACTCCCTCTCGGATGCTCCAGCGGAACTGGGCTGCACAGCACTGGGTACCTCTGGTGACCTTGGCCGCCTGGATTTTTGCGCTCTTACCCGTGCTCGCGCCGGTGTTGATTACTCTCGGTGTCGTTGCTCCAGCGGAACACATCTATGACCTTTACAGCCTCGTCTGTCATCAATGGGCGCATCGCTCCTTCTTCATCTTTGGCGCTCAACCAACCTACGAACTTTCAGAGATAGCAGGGCTCATACCAGGCGCTGATCCACGCGGATTTCTTGGATCACCAGAGACGGGCTATAAGCTGGCGTATTGCGAGCGCGACCTGGCGATCTACCTGGCCATTGCGCTAACCGGCACCGTGTACGGATTGCAGCGCTCACGGATATCGGCGCTTTCCCCGATGGGTTTTGCTCTACTTCTGCTCCCAATTGCTTTCGATGGCTTCACCCAAATTTTTGGCTGGCGGGAAAGCACGCCGCTCCTTCGAATCCTGACTGGCATATGCTTTGGGCTGAGTATGGTCTGGTTTGTTTACCCACGTCTGGATGCACTCGCCGCACGGCGGCAATCACTCCTAGTGGGTCAGTTGTCATGAACAGGGCCATCCGGTGGGACAGGCGTCCCTGCCTGTCCCGTGAGCAAGCACCTGCGGAGACGGGCAGGGCCTGTTCAAAGTGGAGTTGTCGGCGGGACGGGGTAGCACGGGGCCTTGTGCCCTGTGCCTGGGACGCGGGAGCCGCTGATCGCGATCCAGGGACCAAGAGTTCTAGGCACAGGGCACAAGGCCCCGTGCTACCCCGTCCCGCCGACAACTCCACTTTGAACAGGCCCTGGGTCACGGGAGAGGCAGAAACGCCTGTCCCACCCCGGGGAATGGCCGTCGGCGCATCAAGTGACCCACAAGCTGCCTGCGGGCTCAATGCGTAACTCGATGGGCCTGCTTTCAGATCCAGCCACCCTCACCGGCACGCCTGCCACGGTCATTCGAGTTGTTCTGATGTGCGTGTGGGCCCTTGCTCTCCCCGCGTTCTTGATCTCGATGAATCTGCGCTGGGTAACGCTTGATCTCACCACCTATACCACCGGCTTTGCTCGCTACCAAGCCGAGGAGCGCACGGGCATCTCATCTGCCGAGCTTGAACGCATTGGTCGAGAGTTTATTGAGTTCTTTAAAGGCAATCGCACCGAGATGCAGGTCATCGCCCAGACGCCCACCGGCCAGCGCCCACTATTTAACGATCGGGAAGTTGAGCACATGGCAGACGTGCGGTCTCTCATGACCCTGTTCTTCCGCCTTCAGCCCGTGGCCGGAGCCATTCTATTTGGCGGGATCGTCCTGGCACTGCTCGTGTTTCGACGGGATGCCATGGGAATCATTCAAGCCCTGATGTTCACCGGGGTTGGCGCAACGCTTGTGCTCGCCGGGCTCATCGGCGCGCTGAGTATGCTTGATTTCAACAGCCTGTTTCTTCAATTTCACATGCTCTCGTTCTCCAACGATCTCTGGCAGCTCGATCCTCGTACAGACTATCTGCTCATCCTCTATCCGGAGCCGTTCTGGCTGGATACCACCCTGCGGATCGCCTGGATGACGCTTCTGCAGATTGCCGCGATAGCCGGCCTCGCCTGGGTTCTACCCCACTGGAAGATGCGATGAACACAGCACTGACCGGAATCCGTGGCGTGCTCCTGGACCTAGACGGCGTGGTGTATGAGGGGCGAAATGTCATCCCGGAGGCCCCCCGCTTCTTCGAACGACTCAAGCGAGCTGGTTGGCCACTGCAATTCATCACAAACAACTCATCGGCCACCCCCGGACAATTTGCGGACCGGTTGAGCTCAATGGGCATCGGCGCCTCACCCGATGATGTGCTCACAAGCGCCATTGCCACCGGCGCGTACCTGCGCGCCCGGTCACCGCAGGGAGGCCGCGCCTTTGTCATTGGCGAGGATGGACTGCGTCAAGCCGTATGGGGAGCGGGATTTGAGATCACGGAATCCGGGGTTGACTACGTGGTTGTTGGACTCGACCACGACTTTGACTACCACAAGCTCACTGTGGCCATCCGTGGTGTACTTGCCGGCGCCACATTTGTGGGGTCTAACCCGGACACCACGCTGCCAGCGGAAGATGGCCTTATCCCGGGCGCCGGTTCATTTCAGGCAGCTATCCGGGCCGCCACGGGCGTGGCACCAATCATCATTGGCAAACCCGAACCGACAATGATGACCATGGCCCTAGCCAAACTGGGATTGAAGCCAGAAGAAGCCGTGGCCATTGGAGACCGGCTTGATACCGACATTGTTGGAGGACATCGTGCCGGATCGCCCACGATCCTTGTCCTCACGGGTATCTCCACGCGCGAGCAGGCGATGCTCGCGGAGATCAAACCAACGCTCATAGCTGAAAACCTCGATGACGTCGCGCGAGCCATCGGCCTCCCAATTTAGCCTCTGCCCCTAGTCAGGTCTATCGAGGACGGAGCACTACTGTCCCAGCGTGGGGCCAAAGTAGAAGATGAGAAACGCGACACCGTTATTCAACGCATGAGCGACCATCGGGGGAATGACGCTATTTGATCGCCGATACATCCAGGCGAGCATCATCCCCAGAATGAAGATGGGCAGCAATGCCTCTTTGTTCAGATGGAGACTGGCAAACACCACACCGCTGAGCACGTAGGCGAGCACTGGGCCCTTTTCACGGAGATACGACGCAAAAACGTAGCCGCGAAAGTACAGCTCCTCGGCGAGCGGAGCGCCCACAGCTCCGAGCACCAGCACCAGCAGAAATCCACTGAGATCAAGCTCACGGATCCAGGCCAGCTCGCGCAGCTGAGTTTGTCGTACGCCCGCCG
Organism: Chloroflexota bacterium; assembly: GCA_046154735.1. GTDB lineage: Bacteria > Chloroflexota > UBA6077 > UBA6077 > JACCZL01 > CAVXYC01. The sequence goes on from JBJXFJ010000028.1 coordinate 8,313, forward strand.
CATCGAGCACTGCCTGGAGAACGGCGCTCACTATGAACGCCAGCACGCCATAGCCCAGCCCGCGCACAATATCAGGCCCAATGCGCTGGCGATCAAACCCGAGCTGCTTCCACGTGGTCTGGCCGGAATGTATGAGCCGAAGATAGCTCGCTCCGATCAAGGTCAGCTCCACACTGAGCGCCGCCAGGAGAAATCCATGCAGCGTGCGAAGCTGCTCCACGGAAGTTGAGAGGCCATATACAGTGGGGAGCAAGTTACTCACGAGGACAACCAGCAGAGTTGTTCCTAGGATGACCCGATGTGATCCGAGCGCAGCTCCATCAACCCTTCCCGCGCGTGAGATCAAGACCACCATTGGGAACGCCAGTCCCACCGTGAAAACAATGGTCCCTAGCACAAGAGTGATGACCAGCACAGCACGTGTGAAGGCATCCAAGCCTGCCGGGCCGCTGCTGCGCAGCACAAACAGTGAGGTCACGGCCACACCATCGAGCAACAGGCCCAAGAACATCAGGACAGCCCAGAAGGGAATCGTTCGGATTGGTTTACCTACCATAACTGCGATCATCCACCGCTCCTCCGAAGCCATTCTGCCCGGGGGCGTGGGCCAACGCGGTTGAGAAATAGATCGGGTATTGGTTGACTCGAGTCGCCGATGCTGGCGCTTAAGCCTTGAGAAGCTTTCTCAACTCGTCCTCAAAGGACGAGATGTCCGCGAAGGCGCGATACACGGAGGCAAAGCGAATGTAGGCAACCTGATCGACACTCTTGAGCTTCTCAACCACCAGGTCACCAATGGCGCTACTCAAAATCTCGAGCGAATCTCGAGCTCGGATCTCGGCCTCAATCTGATCAATGATGCGCTCAATGGTCTCGGAGCTAATGGGACGCTTCGTGCAGGCCTTCTGAAGACTCGAGCGCAGTTTCATGCGATCGAACTCCTGCCGGCGACCATCCTTCTTCACCACCATAAGCACACCGATCTCGGGCCGCTCATACGTGGTAAATCGACCGCTACACTTCAAGCACCCACGCCGACGCCGGGTGACCGCGTTGTCTTCAGAATCACGTTTGTCAACGACGCGCGTGCCTCGCGATCCGCAATAGGGACACTTCACAGGTCTACCACCGTTCACAGTGTAGAAACGTGTCTAAGAAGGTGTCAAGCTGGAGGACGGAAATCAGCAGGGCATTTCACTGTCCAGCTCGGACGAGCCCGCGGAGTAGCGAAGGGGCATGACCCGTTCACCTTGGACGCTGGAGTCGCCGATCGCAATCACGGGGCCAGAAGCTCCAGGCACAAGGACCCAAGCTCCACCGTCCCGTCGAAAGCTCGACTTAGCACTGCCCTTACAGAAGTCAGGAGACCGCCTCCTCCCTCGTCACAACCATCGTCTTCAATTGTCCGTCCTCCGCCTTCGGTCCTTACGTTCTCTGTCCATTATCATTCAGGAAACTGAAAAGTCACCGAGAGTGAGGATTTCCATTGGCGCCTGACCTCCTTCGCGCCATCCCGCTAGGCGGCGTTGGCGAGATTGGCAAAAACTCGACACTGTTCGAGTGCCGCGACGACCTGGTGCTCATCGACGCCGGCGTCAAATTTCCCGATGAGCGTCTCCATGGCGTAGACCTCGTTATCCCCGACTACACGTACTTGCTCGAGCACGTCGATCGTCTCCGCGGCGTGCTCATCACTCACGGCCATGAAGACCACATCGGCGGATTACCCTATCTGCTCATGCAGATGGAGAATCCTGAGCCGCTGGCAATTTACGGGACGCGCCTCTCCCTCGGACTGATTACCGTCAAGCTCCAGGAGCATGGACTACTCGGACGCGTGCGTCTTGAAGCGTTTGACGATGGCGACCGCATCACACTGGGAGCCATTCAAGCCGAAGTGTTTGAGGTCAACCATAGTGTTCCTGGAGCAGTTGGTTTTGTGCTCCGCACGCCGGTGGGTACCGTCTTTTTCACCGGCGATTTCAAATTCGATCCAGACCCGCCGGATGGCAAGACGACCGATATGGATCGGCTGCGTCAGCTTGGAGACGAAGGAATTCTGGCGCTCTTTTCAGACTGCACGCGCGTTGAGCAGCCCGGCTGGACCCCCTCTGAGCGGACGGTGGACGAGTCGATCGAACAGCTCATCCGTGAAGCGAGCGGGCGCGTCATCGTGACAACGTTCGCCTCCAATCTTGGCCGACTCCAGCGCGTGATTCAATCCGCGCACCGACTTGGGAGGCGGACTTCCGTCGCCGGTCGAAGTATGGAAGAGAACCTTAAGGTAGCTGCAAAAATTGGCTACCTCAATATTCCAGACGGATCCATGGTGGAGCTCAAGCAAGTTGCATCCGTGGCGCCGGATAAGCTGGTACTTTTGACCACGGGTAGCCAGGGTGAACCAACCTCAGTCCTCAGCCGGATGGCCGCGGGCGAGCATCCGCTTGTGAAAGTCCAGCCCACTGATACAGTGATTTATTCCGCCAGTCCAATTCCCGGGAATGAAGATACCGTCGCTCACTCGATCGACAACCTCTTTCGCCGTGGCGCCAATGTGATCTATCGGGCGATCAACGACAAGATTCATGTGTCCGGGCATGCATCGCGTGAAGAACTGCGGCAGATGATTGACTTGCTTCGTCCGCGCTACACCATTCCTCTCCATGGCGAGTTCAGAATGCTCGTGCTGTATCGCGAGCTGGCCATGGAAGCCGGCCTACCATCTCGGAATGTGCTCCTTACGGAAATTGGCGATGTAGTGGAGTTCGAGGAAGGTGAGGGGCGGGTCACGTCTCACGTCACCGCGGGCGCTGTCCTGGTTGACGGATTGACGATTGGTGATGTGACCCGCGTAGTCTTGAGGGACCGGCATCGGCTGGCCAGTGACGGAGTACTTATTGCCTCAATCGTCGTTGATCGCGAGAGTGGCGATCTGCTCAGTGGCCCAGACTTTATTTCTCGAGGGTTCATTGACCCAGCCCAGGATGGAGTACTCGAGGATGCTCGAGTGACGCTTTCCAAGTCTCTCGACAAGGCGTTGCGGTCGGCCCATGAGAGCGGCATCCTTGCCAATCGAGTTCGCGAGGTCCTCAGTGGCTTCATCTACGAGCGCACACGGCGCCGACCCATGATCTTGCCCGTGGTCACCGAGGTCTAACACGAAAGGGCGGAGGTGGTTCGGTGGAGTTGGGCTTCTAGTCTGACAGTGTCCGGTTCAATGGCCCAGACTGTCGGGCTAGAAGCCCGACTCCACCGGAAAACTCTCAAGCGGATACGCCCGTTTGGAATGAGCACGACGTCGGCGCAGCCACCACCCGGTAGCATGCACCCACTCTCTCTCTCTCCTCCTGGACTCGTCCATCTCTGCGTCTTCATATCGGTCGCCAGTATCCGCTCCGCGATAGCGGGCTACCCGCAGGTCCGTGAGTACTATCAGGCGTTGTAACAGGGGTGTACTACATAGTGATTGGACCGCGGGGCGCATACGGGCACTTGCACGAGGAATCACGAGAGCGTAGGATGTGGCCGCAATCGATATTTTGATCCAATCGTTGGCTTGCGCATGAGCCGCAATCCAACATGCATACCTGAATGTCCTGTCCTGCCAGTTTCTGGGCGTGGCCTGATGTTTATGGAGGAGCGATTATGCGCAGGCGGCTGGCGATATTTAGCATCGTGGGCATCATTGCGGTGTGTTCTTTCCTCGGCGGTCAGGCATCCGCGCAGACCGTTCCGGTGGCATTTCAAGATTACACATTCGTACGCGACAGTACGGGCGAAACCTGGTTGGTTCTGAGAATCAGTCCAGGCGTATTTGTTCGCGTTGGAATCCCGATCTTCCCGTCCACAGATGCAGAAATTGCCGCGGTTCCAGCCAACGGCCAGTGGCTCGTGCCGGGCGATGGTGCGCGGATGAGCTTTGAGCGCCCAACCTGGGCAACGCTCGGTCAGATCACGCAGGGTCTCCAAGCGGTGGCTAGTCCGGCGGCAGTGCCGCAATTCGTTGCGCCCACGACCGTCCCAACATTGACCCCACTCCCTACCTTCACGCCCCTGCCCACGGTCACGCCTTTGCCAACCGTCACGCCCTTTCCTACAGCAACATCCACACCAATCAACGGCGAAGGAACCATCAAACGAGAAGGCACCGGAGATCGTGATTCCGATTCATTTCGGCTGAATGGTGGGAACTACACCGTTCGGTGGGATCTTGATCTCCAGAAGAACACATCATCCTGCAGCTTTGTTGGAAAGCTGAAGAATCGCGATACCGGTGGCATCATCAGTGTCTTCGCCAGCGATGCCTTTGTCACATTCGGCCGCGTCGGCGAGATCCGCCTCACCAGCGTGCCCAGCGCTTCCCGCTACGTCTTCGATATTGATGGTAACTGCGAGTGGGAAGTCTGGATGATTCCCTCATACTAACTCCGCACAACTCGATCGTTCTGAGGGTCGCCATCTACACTGATGGCGGCTCCTTTTCATTCCCGAATACGGGGCCGTGTGCACCTAAGAACTTTGGCGTGCGGCGTGCGGGAGCGCCGCTCCGGATGTTCCCCCCAACCAAGCCCTTCGCGTTACCCACATCTGCTGTGATCTGGGCGAGACCATGAGCCGCTTGGTTCCTACGTTCCTGCGAGAATTCGTTCGATTGAGGCTCAGATGCCCGCTCGATATGAATGGCGCAAACACCTCGATTCTTGGGTGCCCGGCCTGCCCCAACCTCGTCGAACGACAGTCCGAAGGACATCGAACCGCTGTGGAAACGTTGCGGTTGTCCACGCCGGAGGCTGTGGCCCATCAAGTGACCGGATCCGTGGGGAACGCATAGATCCGGGACGACGGAATCGGGCGAGACATCACTCGGTTAGTTCGTCACTGACCGGGAGATCGCGACGGGCGACCGGCCAGCATTGGTACCACCAAATTCCATTTTCATCACATTTTCGCACCCAAATCCGCCCCGATTTGGGACTGGCCGATGCTGTTTGGAGCAATTTCGCAG
>JBJXFJ010000029.1:0-2728 GCA_046154735.1 Chloroflexota bacterium
GGCACCCTCCAGGTTTCAAGAACCGCCTCAATTAGCTCCGCGTCACGACTATAGCCTTCTTCACCGGGGAAGTATTGTGGCGGTGGGGTGGGCGCACCAAACTTGATATGCTCGATCGGTAAGTCAAGCCGCACGTTCGCGGCTGCATCGCGGAACGTGTTCATCGGATCCTGACCGGTCTCAACCTTGCGGATCTCGCGCTCAATCTGCTGGCGGAACAAGATAATCCCCGCGTCAGAGGCTCCGAGTCGCTCGAGATGCCGCTGGGCAATGGAGCCCTGCGTAATCCAGGCCATGTAGTCCTGGTTGAAGATCTTGTCCGTCACCCAGTTGCCCTGATCGTCAAAAAGCTTCACGTTTCGGTAGGGCGGCGCGGCCTGGACCGGCGCACCCCGACCTGGCGCGGCCCCCCAGGTATAGAGCGAAATGTGTAGAGTATTCTCGTCATCAACGGGCACACGGAACTGCATGGTTACTTGGAAACTATTGCCCACAACCAGCGTATTGGGGAAGAGCACCGGGTGTCCGTGCTTCCAATCGTCATCCTCCTCCGTGTACCCCTCCAGCACTCGCCGTTTGATGATGCCGTAGTCAAACTCGTCGAAACCGATCTTGAGGTGGCGTTGGGCGTTTCCAACGCCCTCAGTTACCGCAAAGTTTCCGAGCTTCTGCTCATTCACCCAATAGCCGAAGTATCGGTGCATCCATTCCACATGCACGGGATCCAGGGAGTTCTCCTGACACTGAAGCCAGTTGCACGGCAGTTGGGTGATGGCAATATCCCGAACTGCATGTTCCATCACTAGCGGATGCCACCGCGGTAGGAGTGGAGCGGGTAATGGGCCAAGGTACGCCCAGATCAAGCCACCCAGCTCCTGGACGGGATAGCCTGCGATCTTCGTACGCTCCTTGAAGTGCGCGTCCGGATTGGCGACCTCTTCAAAAGGCTGCTCCACGCATTGCCCGGTACTGTCGAACATCCAGCCATGGTAGGCGCACCGCAGGCCGCTATTCTCAGGTATGCCGCAGTGCGTCATGTCCACCCGTCGATGCGGGCAGTAACGAGTGATCAACCCAAGTCCGCCCTGCCGATCCCGATAGAGCACCAGGTCCTCGCCCATCAGGCGAACGGCCTTTGTACGCTTCTCCACAAGCTCTTGCTTGGCGGCAATTGGTTGCCAGTAGCGACGCATCAGTGCACCCATGGGTGTGCCCGGACCAACGCGTGTCAAGCGTTCATTTTGCTCGGCTTTGAGCATGGCTTGCCCTCACCTGACTGGAAGTTTCGCTCACGCTAGATCCGTCCGTTATGACTTCAGCGTGGCGATATGTCCGTTGTACCGCCCCAGGAACATTGAGGGCCCCGTCCAAAGTGGGCGTTTTCCACCTGAGCCGGTACTACCCTATTAGGTGATGCGAGTCCAAACTCAGAGCTTATCAGAGGCCCGCGGCCCCCATTCAGAGGTCGACGATCGCCGAGCTACGCTCCGCCGGTCTCCACTTCGAGCGCGCGCCGCATCCGATTTCCAAGCTCTTCGAGAATCAGCGTTGCGGTGGCGCGCATCACCATGTCACCAAGAATAGCCAGACGGCCGCGAATGTCCACGGTTGAGGTGTAAGCCAGTTCGGTCCCATCATCCGCCGTTGGCGTCAGCCGCATACGCGTTGAGGCTGTGACTGCGCTCTTTGTCACTGAATCGGTGCCGTTCAGCTCAGTCACCATTTCACTCGGTGGGCTGCTCTCAACGATCTGCGCGCGAAACGAGAATTTACCGGACATGGGGCCGACGCTTGCCAGAATCACCCCGTCAAACGTCGTTTCATCGATCTGGATCACTTCCTCCACGCCCGGGACGCAGGCTGAGAAGCGTTCAACATCAAGCAAAAGGTCCCAGACCTTTGCCGGCGCGGCTTTGATTGGGATCGTACCTTCGAAATTCACTGGGTGGTGTCGTCCTCGTTGTCAGACTAGAGGGCATGAGCTGCCGACCGCGCACCAGCATAGGCCAGGGTTCGGGGCTGGAGCAAACCTGGGACAGGCAGCGCTACTGCGAAAGGCGTGGCTGTGGCCACATTCACTCCAGAATTACCGTCGCCTGATAACCAATTCGCAATGTCAGGAAACGCTCAGAAAAATCAAGCCGACTCGCCACTTTGAACGTTTATTGTTAAGTAGAACCTGATAACGGCGCTCACGTACAGCCGGTGCAGGAGCAGAGAAATGGGGGAGCAATTGTGATGGGACGACTACGGCTCTTGGTGATCTCCGGCGGATTATTGATCGCGGCACTCTGGATTGGAGTGCCATTGACGCCAGCTAAGGCCGATTGCTCGTCAGGCTGGCCGGGGGGAGGGATGGATGATGGTCAGTACGCCTCCCTCTTCGGGCTTAACGCGCCGCTCTATGGGCAGCCGCAGATCGATCGCGCGGCGGCCCGTGCACTTCTCGAAGCATACAATGCAGCCGGACGCCCAGCCGATTTCAACATCGAGCCTTATCTGAAAAATGGACCGGACTGCGAAGGCGGCCTGAACCCCTCGGGCGCCACAACGACGATCGAAACGGACAACCCGGGCAATGATAACGATGATGACGATGACAATGACAACGATCGGAATGAGAATCGAAGGAACGACAACGACTGATCAGAACCAGGGCGTTGCACAATCGAGTTGACGGCAGGTCGCTGTAACGCGGCCCCTTGTGCCTGGAACGCGTGAGCCGCTG
>JBJXFJ010000032.1:0-15755 GCA_046154735.1 Chloroflexota bacterium
GCCATATAAGCTTGAAAGACAGTGAGCGGCTCCTGGCCTACCCGAATTGCCTTCCGGTTTCCAGCCGCGCTCACCAAGCCTGATGAGGCGAGCGACGCACAGACCCGAGTGATCGCCTGATCCATTCCGCCTATCGGAACGAGTTCGTCACACAGGAGTCGGCCTTCATCGCTATCGGCCGGGAACGGCTGATCAAAGAAGATTCCACGGCGCGCCATCCGGTCACCAACAACGCGTGGCAAGCGCAAATTGGCCGCACCGGGAATGATGCCTTCCTTACGCGCTGGGAGGCTGAAGTATGCGTCCCGTTCAGCCAACACGCGATCCATCACCAGCAATAGCTGGCAGCCACCACCAATAGCAAACGTCTCAACCGCGGCGATCCAGGGCTTCTCATGACCGGTCTCTCCCTCGAGCGGACGATACGTCTCGGGTGCATGCCCGCGATAGATCTTGCTCACGAGGCCCAGATCACGAGTCATGTAGAACAGAAACGGAAGCCCACCCTCGTAGAGCCGAGTCAGGTTCAAGCCGGAGTTAAAGACGCGACGACCGCGATATTTCGCGTGCTGGACTGGTGCTCCGCGCAATACGCAGACCTCAATCTCTGAATCCAGTAGCACGAGATCCACCGCGAGCTCAAGTGATCGATTGGTGGCATCATCTTCGGCGTTCAAAAAGTCGGGATTTCGATGCTCAACGATACCCACTTTGCCCTCGCGAGTGACATCGGCGAGATCAAGTGCCACCCGGTGGTTGGCTCGGAATTGATCTTGCAGCAATAACGCTTCTGGCAGAGGACGGAGCATGCTTTGCACCAGGTGAGCGCCCGACTGCGGATGAGACAGGATCTGCCAGAGGAAAAACCCCTGATCAATCTCGAACGCTTCTTTGTCTCTCAGGGCACGCTGGCCCTCGAGCCGCACCCGGGCAGCACTGGGGGTGAGCCCAGGAAATCGGATTGCCGCGCGAGCCACGAGATCGTCAACTCGCACGAGTTCGCTCAGGTTGCCGGTGAGCGCCGCGTAAACCTCCCCAGCACGGTCGCGTAAAAAGTGTATGCGGCAGTCTCTAAGTATCCTGCTGATGGACTCCGCGGCCAGGCGCTCTGCCTCCGTGCGGCGACATCGGGGAGGCAACTGATCGTAGAGGGCCTCGCCACGTTGAATGAACATGCCCGCGCGCTGCCAATGGTGATCGAGCGCACGACTTGGTTCACTCGCTTCCGCTTGTGGAGGCTCAGCGTCCAGCCAGCCCTGGACCTCATGCTCAGGGAGCCCGGCCGCAAGTAGGACTCCGAGGATTTGCTCAACCTGCATCCGCGTCTCCCTTTGCCATTGTAAATCATCAACCTAGAGCACCTAACCGCATCCGTCGACGTGTGCCAGCAAGGAGCGGACCGGACCGCACGGGTTCAAAAACTAAGCGCCCGATAGCCGAAGGCAGGGCCGTGCCCAGCACTTAGGCCATGGTGAGCCCGGCATCATTTGGAGTGCGGCGTGCTTACGCTGCGGTCGCGCCCCGGATGCACTCCATGCTTGTTGATCACAGAAAGTCTCGGTAGGATTCCAGTGCAACGGGTGTCAAGGCAGGAAACGTCGGTAGATCTCCGCCGTCGTCCTGATGTGCCAGCGGTGGCACGTTCTGTGGTCACGGGTACAATTGCGAAAAGTCGAGTTAGGAATCTGGAGGGCTCATGGCACGTGAATACAAGGTGATCTCTGGTGATACGCACGTTGAGATCAATTCAAATCGCTGGACCAATCGCGTCCCCGAGAAATATCGCGATCGCGCTCCACGAGTGGTTCGACTGGAAAATGGGGGGGATGGCTGGCTCGTGGAAGGGCAGGCCGTTCGGGAGATTCCGTTTGATCTGTATGGCGGCAAAGGCCGCGCAAATTGGCTTCCATACGGTCAAAGTTACGAGACAACGCCGGGAACGGGCAGTCCTGAGCAGCGCATCAAAGAGCAGGACGATGACGGCCTGGACGCGGAAATCCTTTTTCCTGGGCAGGTCTCAGGTCCACGTTTCTGGCGAAACATCAAAGACGATAACGCCTATAAGGCCGTCGTTCGCGCCTATAACGACTACCTCCTGGAAGACTACTGCTCCGTGGATCCAGATAGGCTGTTAGGCCTGGGCGTACTCCCGTGGACCGGCGTGGATGACATGATCACCGAAATGGAGCACGTGGCCAAGAAGGGTGCCAGGGGCGTGCTGGTGGGCACATTCCCGAGTGGCAAGGGGGTCCCCACACCGGAGGATGACCGCTTCTGGAAGCACGCCCTGGACATGAACATGCCGATTACAATCCATGTGGATTTTGATCGGAGCGGCCCGCGCGCAGGCTCGCTGCTGGCCTATCCCAAGGAGAACAAGGTCATCCGTGATAGCGTTGGGCCGTTGGGCGATGTGGCTGCGCAGACTGCCAAATTTGCCCAGGTGGGCGCGGTGAACGCCGTTCAGATGGTGCTCGACGGACTCTTTGATCGCTTTCCTGAACTGCGCATTTTCATCGCGGAAACCAACGCCGGGTGGCTGCCCTGGTTCCTGCACATGGCGGATCAGCGCTTTGATCGGCACAAGGGCTGGTCCGCCGATCTGTTGGGATGGAAGCCTTACGCACGAGATGTGTCGCCCAGCACCTATAGTCGCGAGCATTTCCTCTGGGGATTTCAGTGTGACCCACCGGCCGTGGAGATGCGTCACAACATCGGCCTTAAGAATCTGATCTGGGCAACTGATTTCCCTCACCAGGAGTCTGAGTATCCTAATTCCAACAAAGTGTTGGAGCGAAACTTTGCCGGCATCCCGGAGGAAGACCGCTACGCGATGGTCGCCGGCAACTGCATCGAGTTCTTCCATCTGGACGCCGTCACATCGGCAGCGTCCGGAGCCAAGCAAGCCGTCACCGCCTAGCAAAATCAACGGCGGGATTCGCGGGCTCATAGACAGGCAAAGGCCGGTGCTTAAGCACCGGCCTTCGTCTGTTTCGTGACTCGCGCTAGCGTGTGAGCGCGGATGTCACCGGTAGTTCAGGTTAGAAGCGCCCGTTCGATCGCTCTGAAGCCAGCCGCACGTAAAAGTTCCAGGTGGCCATCATGCCGGTCAAGCCACCGGCACTTCCACGGGTTCGACCGCTTGCGCCGAGCCGAGCCGCGCTCTCCTGGATATCGGCGTCTGAAATTGGCCGCGGATCACCAATCAAGTAGGCTTTGTAGAGCATGCGGGTCAGTTCCACAAGATGGATACAATTAAGCGTCGCTTGCTCGATGCTATTGCCAACGGCCGTGATGCCGTGGCCGCGCATGAGGCACACGTTGCACTCGCCGATTGTCTGGGCAAGCTCTTGGCCAAGCTCGTCATTGTTAACAGTGAGGCTCTTGGGATACACGGGCACACCCTGAATAGCCAATTTTGCGCCGCCGCCAAAGGCCCCATAGATTGGAATCACCGGTTTGTCACAGACCGTCAGGATCACGGCCTCTTCAGGATGCATGTGCACCACGCTATTCACATCGGACCGTGACTTATACATCCAGATGTGGATGAAGCTCTCACTTGGCGGCTGCAGATCTTCGGCACCGTGGACCTTGTCAGCCTTGTAGTCAACCTCTAGGATGTCGCGGGGTTCGGTGTAGCGCAGGCCCACCTCACCCGGCCCCTTCCCTTTGATGAGCATTGTCTCGCCGCCCTCAAGGCGGCAGCTCACGTGTCCTAGCGCCTCGTGGGTAATATCCAACGTACCCAGCACCTTGTTTGCTAGTGCTAGTTTATCGACGAGCTCCTGTCGGCTCTCAGCCATGATCCATTCCTCCCTCAGCGACGCGGAAGTCGTTCTCCGGCCCGCGTTGGCCCGAGCTTAGTATGCGCCCGCATCATGATGGAGCGAAAGGGACTAACGCTGCGGCAGCGGCCGTTCTCCCACACGCACTTGAAGATCCTGCGTCTGTCCTTCGCGGTTGACGGTCACCGTCACATTGTCTCCGGGCCGACGATTCCGCTCTAGATAGACAAGCAGATCCGGCGAACGACGCATCGGCTGGCCGTCCACGGCCACGATGATGTCACCACCGATACCCACCTCACGGCTGCGCACCTGTCGGGGTTGCACTGAAGGCTTGATACCGGCTGAGGCCGCCCCGCTCCCTGGCGTCACAGACTGCACCATGAGGCCCTCTCGAACAGAGAGCTTGAGCTCATCCGCGATGGACTCGGTGATAGCCACCGCGCCTACTCCAAGGAATGGGTGCTTATACGTGCCATTGGCAATAAGCTCCGGAACGATTCGCTTCACTCCGTTGACCGGAATCGCAAAATTTATTCCCGCCTGACCGCCCCCTGGCCCCAGCCGAGCCAGGGTGTTCACACCAATAACCTCACCGCGCGCGTTGAGTAATGGTCCACCTGAATTGCCAGGGTTGATGGAGGCGTCGGTCTGTACCGCGTCCACCAGTACACCTGCTCCGTTCGGTGAATCTACCGTGGCGCGCCGCGCGCTGACGATACCCGTTGTTACCGTCCGCTCTAGCCCAAACGGATTCCCGATAGCAATGAGCAGCTCGCCAATCTCCAGAGCGTCGGAGTCCCCCAGTACCACCTGGTGCAGACGCTCTGCCGTGACATTCACTTTGATCACCGCAAGGTCAAACCAGGGGTCGCGCCCAATCAATGTGGCCGGAACCACCGAATTATCCGGCAGTGACACCTCGAGTCGGTTCGCGTCTTCCACCACGTGATTATTGGTCACGATGTGTCCCTGGGTATCGATGATGAATCCGGACCCCGTTCCTTGCTGCGGCGGGGTGGGCTGCTGAAAGAAGTCCGGCCGAACAACGCTACTCGTGACGAGCACGACACCCGGCGAAACCTTCTTATACACGTCCACCACTGACTCAAAGCCGAGCGAGGCAGAGCGAGGAGTAACTACAGGCACCGGGGGCTGCGGAACCGCCGTTGGCGGCGGAGTGAGAGTCGGTGGAAGACTGGTCGGGGAGGCCGGAGTCGTTCCACGTAACACGTCACAGCCAATCAACAGGAATGACGCGTGAACAAGTAACGTCAAAATTCGGAATCGAGTCGTGGGAAGCACTGCGCACACTCCAGCGAGCCAAGGCAGCCACGCACGATTCAGCGTAGCTGCACCAACTTTCAGTGTATCGATCTGCCCACCTGCCTGACAAAAACTTTCATGGACGGACACCAAACGCCACGGGCGTTTCGAAGTCACAGACCAGCAGGTTCAGCACAGGTTGCAGCCCGCTTGCACCGACACTCTGCCGGAAAACGAAGAGTCCCTGCTCCGAAGCGCGCACGGACCCTTTGGGGGATAAAGTGCCCTCAAAGGGTCAATGCGCTGGAATTGCGCCCTCAGTTCGGCGCTCGTATAATGATCACAATGCGGGAGTGATGTAGTGGTAGCCTGCTAGCTTCCCAAGCTAGACGTGAGAGTTCGATTCTCTTCTCCCGCTCCGAGTAAGCCACCAAATTCACTGGCGCGACTCCGAACAGACTGAGGCTGACCATTTTACTCAGTCTTCCTCATCATCGTCGTCCGCCATTTCGGCCGCCGCAACAGCGGGATCATCCAGCGAGACTTCTACGTCTGACGCAGGGTCCGCATCCGAGTCCACGTCAGCGCCGGGCTCAGAGTCCGCCTCGTCCAGCCCGTCATCATCGTCGTCAATATCGTATCGAAGGAGTGAATCCTTCACGTAGCCCCGGAACTGATCGGGGGCGATAGCCATCGGGAATGAAGCTCGATTCCCCATGGAAGAGTCACGGAAAACCTCACGAATGATGACCCGAACGGATTGCTCGTCGGCAGCTGTCACAGCGGCTGAGAAGCGGTTTCCCATTTGAGTGAGACGCACTACGCGCTGAGCTAACTTTGGCTCAACCAGACCAACCAATTCCCCGCCATGATCCACCATTTTGACAATGTTGCCGTCAAGCTCAATAGTTAAGGGATCTCCAGCAGTCAGACGTACCAGAATTGGTCGCGCAGCCAGATCCGTCAGCACGGTAACAACCGTCTTGCCGGCTTCCTCAATGAAGAGCCGCGGGTCAACCGGCGTCGGCGGCGCCGCCTCGGTCTCTCCGTCGGTAAGTTGTTCTAACCGCTGAAGATTTCGTGCGGCGATCGTATTCGATGGGTCAAGCTTGGTCGCCTGACGATACGCGTCACGGGACTCAGGATATCGTCCCAGCTCCATCAACGCTTTCCCAAGTCGGTTATGGCTGTCCACATCATCGGGAAAAAGCTCGATGATCTGACGATTCACTTCAGTAGCCTCAGCCCAGCGATTTTGCATCGCAAGCTGGATGGCTTTGTCGGCGCGTATCCGCTTGATACGCATCCGGTCTTCGGATTGATACGCGGTCATTCGACCCTCACCTCAGACCTTGCGGAATGATTGATCCGCAACGTGAGTGCAGGAAATAGGCCAAGAAAGCGAGGCGAGCGGCGAGCACTGCGAACGATCAAGCGCGCGTGCCTCGTGAGTAGGCCAACGCCATTATACCGATGGAGCACCAGAACTGACGTATTCCGCCAAAACAGTTCGAACTCGGCCGGCCGCTCGCTCGAAGTTGGGATTGTGCGGTGAACACACTGGCGAGACATATGGGCCTATGATAGATTGGCGCTGGACTCGAGAAATTAGGCTCAATCGAGCGGGCTGGGTGACTGTGCAAAGCCCATGAAATGCCAAGTGATGATATGTTGACACATTTTCATCACAATCGTCGAAAATGACCGAGAATCGTCTAGCAATACTCGAATCTTCTCGGTACAACAATTGCGTTCAAGAGAGAGCACGTCATTTGGAGGAATCTGTCTATGCTTAGCGCGAAACGGCTAACTATGGTTTCGCTCATGAGTACTACGCTGGCCGTATTGGTCTCCGCGTGCTCGCCGGCCGCGCCATCGCCGACCACGGCACCGGCAAAGCCCACTGAGGCCGCGAAGCCCGCGGGTGCAGCCAGCCCCGCCGCGCCGGCTGCAGCCGCGGCCAGCCCTGCGGCAAAACCGGCGGCGTCCCCGGCCGCATCTCCAGTGGCATCACCGGCAGCCAGCGCCAGCCAGCTTACGGGCCGAATCAAGATCGTCTCCAGCCTTCCACGCACCGGTAGCTCGAAGGGGCAGACTGACACCATGGTCAACGCGATGCGCATGGCACTAGACGAGGTCAACATGCGGATTGACGGCGCCACCATTGAATACGAGGACCTCGACGACGCCACGCCAGCGCGTGGCGCCTGGGACGCGGGAAAAGAGGCTGAGAATGCCAACCGCGCGGTGAATGACCCGGATGTGATGGCCTACATCGGCACCTTCAATTCCGGAGCCGCGAAGGTGGCTATTCCGATTCTCAATCGCGCCAATCTGGTGATGATTTCACCGGCGAACACCTATCCCGGATTGACCAAGAAGGTAGAGGGCGTGGAGCCCAACGAGCCCGACGTCTACTACCCCAACGGAACGCGCAATTACTCACGCGTGGTGCCGGCAGATGACCTGCAGGGATCAGTGGCCGCGAACTGGGCCAAGACACTGGGCGTCCAGCGCGTGTACGTCCTGGATGACACTGAGCTCTATGGCCACGGCATCGCGGTCGTCTTTGCCACGACCGCGCAGAAACTGGGTATCAATGTGGTGGGCGGACCGGAAGGCATCGATTCGAAAGCGTCCGACTACCGCGCACTGGCCACCAAAATCCGAGGGACCAATCCAGATCTCGTGTACTTTGGCGGAATCACGCAGAACCAGGCAGGCAAGCTCATCAAGGACATTCGCGCCACGCTTGGCAATAACGTCAAGTTCATGGGTCCCGATGGCATCTATGAGCAGGCATTTATCGATGACGCGGGCGATGCCGGCGAGGGCACCTACATTACCTTCGGCGGTGTCCCGGCCACAAAGCTCACCGGCCGAGGTGCTGAGTGGTACCGAGCCTACAAGGCCAAGTACAACGCCGAGCCGGAGGCATATGCCTCATACGGTTATGAAGCCATGAAGGTGACGCTGGATGCCATCAGACGAGCCGGAGTGAAAGACCGCAATCGCATTCGTGAAGCGGTCTTCAACACACGCGATTATGACGGCGTTCTGGGCACTCGATGGTCCTTTGATCGGAATGGCGATACCACCCTCACGACCATGAGCGGCCGCCAGGTCAAGAACGGCAAATTCGACGATGAGAACGCGGTAACGCTTCAGGCCCCGCAGTAAGGTTACGGCGAGAAACGAGGAATGCGAGTGTGAATCGCACTCGCATTCCTTGTGCCTGAAACCGAGATCAAGGATGCTGAAGTCGTGAGCACAACGACGTTGCTTGTGACGGTTCTCGTCGCGGCCCTCATTTTTCCATGGCAGGGTCCTGAGCTAACGCTGCAAATCATATTGATCGGCATCTCCAACGGAGCCATCCTCGCGCTGATCTCGCTGGGCTATACACTCGTCTACGGCATCATTGAGCTGATTAACTTTGCACATGGCGACGTCTTCATGATTGGGACGATGACCGCGCTCACCGTAATTACCGCGGTTCCGGCAGCCTTTGGCGTGGCCCGAGCGAGTCAACTAAGCGGCCCGCTTATTGTGCTTCTTGTTGTGCTCGCTCTCATCTCAAGCATTCTCGTATGCGCTCTGCTGAACGCGGCAATTGAGCGATTTGCCTATCGCCGATTGCGCAATGCTCCCCGCCTAGCACCGCTCATCTCAGCAATCGGCGTCTCATTTATCCTGGTCAACGTCGGCCTGTACTGGAAGGGCGCCTCGCCCGTTGATTTCCCCAATCTCGTCCCCAACATCGACATTGTCCGCGATGTCCTGGGCATTAACTCACTCGTCTCATTCACAGTGAAGGATCTGTTCGTTATCGCGTTAAGCATCCCGCTGACATATGGGCTGCATCTGTTCATCACGCGCACGCGACTGGGCAAAGCCATGCGCGCCACGGCCCAGGACCGCGAGGCCGCCGCGCTCATGGGGATCAATATCAACCAGACGATAGCACTCACGTTTCTCATCGGCGGGGCGTTGGCCGGTGCCGCGGGGCTCATCTTTGGCTTGTATAACAACACCGCCTGGTTCTTCCAGGGCTTTCGCGGCGGACTTATGGCGTTCACGGCCGCGGTTCTGGGTGGTATCGGCAATATTACTGGCGCCGTGCTGGGAGGGTTCATCATTGGACTCGTGGCAGCGCGGAGCGATTTTGTACTCGATCCACGCTGGACCCAGGCCGTTGTCTTCGGCATTCTCATCCTGATCCTCGTCTTCCGTCCCACGGGTCTCCTTGGCGAAGAAACCACTGAGCGTGCCTGAACCCACAGCACCCGTTGCGGTTCAATCCGCGGCAATGGCGCAGAGGCCGATCTTACTCAGCGAGCAGCGTCGGAACGGCCTGCTCTTCCTCGGGTTCCTCGCCTTTGCGCTCGTCTATCCGGCGCTGGATCAAGCCTTTCACTGGCAGCGTCTGGGGAGCATGAACCCAATCCTCATTTATGTCATCCTGGCACTCGGCCTCAACATTGTCGTGGGTTATGCGGGCCTTCTTGACCTGGGTTACGCGGCCTTCTTCGCAATTGGCGGCTATACCGTGGCGTTCTTGACCGCTCCACAGAGTCCGTTGCCATTTCGCACGGACTTTTGGGTCGCCCTGATCTTGAGTTGGGTCGTGGCGGCGGTCTTCGGTGTGATCTTGGGCGCACCAACTCTGCGGCTGCGAGGCGATTACCTGGCCATCGTTACACTGGCATTCGGTGAGATCGTTCCGCGCGCGTTCTTGAATCTCGATCGCTGGACCAATGGCTCACGCGGAATGAATCCAATTGGTCGACCACATTTCGGCGAGCAAGAGCTGCTGGCGTCTGACCAGGTGCAGTGGTACTACCTGATACTGGCGGTCATGCTGGTTTCCGTCTTCGTCATCACTCGACTCCACGACTCACGGCTTGGGCGTGCCTGGATGGCTATGCGTGAGGATGAATCGGCAGCAGCCAGCATGGGTATTGATCTGGTGCGCACCAAACTGCTGGCGTTTGCACTGGGCGCCTCGTTCTCAGGATTCGCGGGCTCCATGTATGCGTCGATGCTTCAGTTCATTGACCCATTTCAGTTCGACTTCAGCATCTCCATCATCGTGCTATCGATGATTATCCTCGGCGGGATTGGCAATATCTGGGGTGTCATTATTGGCGCCGTTGTCATGGGTATCTTCAACTTTATCGTGACCGACGCGGCCACTTCCTGGATCCGCACATTTGCCGGATTCGTGAATATCCCGGTTCTGAGCGACCAGCTCGCCAAGGCTGACCTGTCGAGCTCAAAACTGTTGCTCTTCGGACTTGTGCTGGTGCTTCTCATGGCCATCCGTCCCCAGGGCCTGTTCCCCAGTGTTCAGCGTCGACAAGAGCTCCTGCCACCCACGGATGCACCCGGGGCGCCTGCGCCTAGTGCCATGGACCCAGCGGTGGCCCCGCGAAACCGATAGCCTGCCATGTTGAGTGCACGTCAGGTCGTGAAGCGGTTCGGCGGGCTAGTCGCGGTGGATGGGGTTGACCTCGAGATCGATGAAGGATCGATCGTGAGCGTGATCGGTCCCAACGGCGCCGGTAAGACCTCGTTCTTTAACTGCGTGGCGGGCTGGTATCGACCCGAAGCCGGCACAATCCGCTTCTGCGACCGTTCGCTCATCGGGCTCCAGCCCCACCAGATCACGCGCCTGGGCATTGCCCGCACCTTTCAAAACATCCGCCTCTTCGGAAACATGAGCGCCCTGGACAACGTGCTTGTCGGCATGCATAGCCGATTGCACGCATCGCCCCTAGGAGCCATTCTCCGGACGCCGGGCGTCCAGCGGGAGGAGCGTGAGGCGCGTGATCGCGCCCATGCACTGCTTGCCGAGGTGGGCATTGACGATCGTTCCGAAACCTGGGCTCGCAATCTCCCGTATGGCAATCAACGTCGGCTGGAGATTGCACGAGCACTGGCCACCCAACCCCGACTACTCCTCCTGGATGAACCAACCGCGGGTATGAACCCATCCGAGACGGCCGCGCTAACCGATCTCATTCAGCGTATCCGCGTGGACATGGGTCTCACGATTCTGCTGATTGAGCATCACATGAGAGTTGTCATGAACATCTCCGACAAGGTTTGCGTTCTGGACCACGGGGAAAAGATCGCCGAGGGCACGCCCGTTGAAATCCAGCGGAATCCACGCGTGATTGAGGCATATCTTGGCCGCGGAGCCGCGGCAGCAAGCTCCAACGATGCTATCGCTTGAGCTTCTAGGGATCCATAGTTTCTACGGCAACATCCAGGCGCTCCACGGTGTCTCTATTGAAGTGAATGAAAATGAGATTGTGACGCTCATCGGAGCAAATGGAGCCGGGAAGTCCAGCACTCTTCGAACGATTTCCGGCTTACTGCGCCCTCGTGCAGGCGAGGTCCGATTCGGCGGCGAGGCGATTCACGGTCGTCCACCCCATGAGATCGTCTCGCTCGGCATCTGCCAGGTACCCGAGGGGCGACGCATCTTTTCCCGAATGACCGTGCGCGAAAATTTGGATATGGGCGCCTTCGCGCGGCGCGACCGCGGCGCGATTGCCGCGGATCTGGACCGCGTGCTCACACTCTTTCCGCGTTTGAAAGAGCGCCTCACACAGCGCGGCGGCACGCTCTCCGGAGGAGAACAGCAGATGCTTGCCATCGGCCGCGCACTGATGTCTGGGCCGCGCATCCTTCTGCTAGATGAGCCGTCTATGGGCCTGGCGCCAATTCTCGTTGAGACGATCTTTGACACGCTGCGAGAAATTCACAAGCTGGGCGGCACTATCCTGCTTGTCGAGCAAAATGCACTCATGGCACTCGAAATCGCCCACCGAGGGTATGTGCTTGAATCTGGACACATCGTCCTTCAGGGAAGTGCAACTGAGCTACGGCAAAATGAGGCGGTCCAGAAGGCGTATCTCGGCATTGAGTGACGCATTCTGATCATTCAGCCGGCGTCCGGATAGACGCAAGATGCTTTTGAACCTCAGCGTATCTGGTAGCGGCAGCGCACGTAAGTCCAGCCTGGTGGCTCTAACCTACGTGCGCCACGGACCGGTGGAAAAAATGATTGCAAAGCCGATCAGACCGAACAGCATGTATTCCACCAGCACCCGACGATCGAGACTCCGTGCCAGGATTGCCTGAGAGATACCAATAAGTAGATAGAAGACCAGCAGCAACAGGGCTCCGCCCACCAACGCAAGCACCACCCAGTAGTTGGCTGCCCAGGTGATTTCTCCCGCCACCAGACCAATGAGACAGGCAAACAGCAGGGTACGCCGCCGCTCATTGCTCACCTCGCGCAGCAACGCCATAGCAAGCAGACCGGACGCCGCCGCTATGCCTGTCCCCGTAATGAGCCCACGTTCCTTCGTTTGATAGATCAGTGTGAACAGCACAAACGCGGTGAGATAGGCCAGGATGTGGAAAACGACGCGATAGCCGCTGCCGGTGGGCCGATTCTCAACCTCGATCCGCTGGAGCACGATGACCGCGCCAACCACAATGGCGCCGACCACGGGAACAACGCGGGCGAGCCTGGGATCAAGCTGAACAACCGCCAGGGCTGCCGCCAGGGTGGCAGCAGCCGGCAGAATCCACAATGTCCAGCCCAGGCGCGATTTGACATCATCCCAGCCCAGCATGAAACGCCCGCTGAGCTCGGCAAGTGCGCCTACCACCGCGCTCAAAACAATAACAATGGGCGCCACAGGCGCTAAACCTAGCAGCAGGCCGAGTAACCCGAGCAATGCCACGACCGGCGCGGCCATGGCAAAGGGGCGACTATCCACTCGCCAACCCCTGGAGATGCTGGAGCTGGTCTTCCATCAGCGCCAGTTCAGAACGAAGCTGCTCCAGATCGCGTCGCTCGCGCTCAACTACAGCCGCGGGCGCCTTGGCCACAAATCCATCGCGGCTGAGGAGCGCCTCCTTGCGTGCAACGGCCTGGCTTGTTGAAGCAATGCCACTGGTGAGACGATTGACCTCCCCGGCAACGTCAAAGAGGCCGGACGCCGCCACAAACGCGCGCACGCCACCCGCCACCACGGTGAGCGCGTTGGACGGCTCAACTTCCGCATGCTCAACGATCTCAATCGGATCCAGCCGAGCTAACGCGGCAATCACCGCGCTCTGCTCACGGAAAAGCTGGGGTGCATCCAGCGCCTCAATCGTCACTGGCGCGCGACGCGACCAATCCACGCGATACTCTGATCTCAAGCGTCGAATGCCCTGGATCAGATCAGCTACGCGCTGAAACTCCGATTCCGCGGTGCCATCGCGTACGCCGGGGATTGGCCACTCACTGATCATGATGGATGGCTCCATGGAATCCTGCCCCTCGCGGAGCTGCTGCCAGAGCTCATCAGTGATATAGGGCGCAAACGGATGAAGCAGCTTAAGGCAGGTAGTGAACACATCCCGCAATGTTGCCAGCGTGGGCGCCTTCTCCAGATCGGAAGTGCTTGCACGGAGCTGAATCTTCGCGATCTCGATATACCAGCTCGCAAACTCCTCCCAGAGAAACTCCTCAGCAATGCGTGACGCCTCGCCCAGTTGGAACTCCTGAAGCAGCCGCGCAACATCCGCTACAACCGCCGCGGCGCGGCTGCGAATCCACCGATCCGCGAGGGAACCAGACAGTCCCTCGGAGAGACCTGTACGCACCTCCGCTGGGACATTGGCACAGACAAAGCGGCCAATGTTCCACATCTTGTTCACAAAGTCGCGCTGAAAATCGAACTTGGACT
Source organism: Chloroflexota bacterium (assembly GCA_046154735.1). Taxonomy (GTDB): domain Bacteria; phylum Chloroflexota; class UBA6077; order UBA6077; family JACCZL01; genus CAVXYC01. The sequence goes on from JBJXFJ010000032.1 coordinate 13,811, forward strand.
CCGAGATAGTTACGTCTTTGCCGGGTGTGGTACCCATCACCAGGCCCAGACGGAGCGCATCCGTGCCGTAGCGGTCAATGATGTCCAGCGGGTCTTGCACGTTGCCGCGCACTTTGCTCATCTTCTCGCCATCCACCCGGACCATGCCATGCAGGAAAACATCGCGGAAAGGCACCTGCCCCGCGCACTCCAGCCCCATGACGATCATGCGCGCCACCCAGAAGAAGAGGATGTCATGTCCGGTCTCCATCACGCTTGTCGGGTAATAGCGCTGCATGTCCTCCGTATCATCTGGCCAACCCAGTGTGGAGAACGGCCAGAGCCCGGAGGAAAACCAGGTATCCAGCACATCCAGATCCTGCTCCAGGTTTCCGCCGCCGCAAATGGAGCACTTGGCCGGATCCGCCACCGCCACCGTCAGCCCCTCACAGTCTGGGCAGTACCAGACCGGAATGCGGTGCCCCCACCAGAGCTGTCGGCTAATGCACCAATCGCGGATGTTCTCCATCCAGTTAAAGTATTCCTTGGCAAAATAGTCTGGGACAATGCGGATGCGCCCATCACGCACGGCCTCAATTGCCGGCTTGGCCAGCGGCTCCATGCGCACATACCACTGATCGGTGACAATCGGCTCCACCACCGTATGGCATCGCTGGCAATGACCTACAGCATGCCGGTGGGGTTCCACGCGGACGACGCTGCCTTCACGCTCCAGGATCGAGACAAAACGGTCGCGAGCCTCGGCAACGGCCAATCCGGCCAATTCCCCGGCCGCCTCATTCATCGTGCCGTCAAGATTCATCACCATCAGCACTGGCAGCGCGTGGCGCTGGCCGATGTCAAAGTCAGTTGGGTCGTGGCCCGGGGTTACTTTCACCGCGCCGGTACCAAACGCGGGATCCACCACGGAGTCAGCCACGATGGGGATCTCTCGGCCAACATGCGGAACTATCGCGCGTCGGCCGATCATGGCCGCGTAGCGTTCATCCTCGGGGTGTACGGCAATACCACTATCCGCCAGAATGGTCTCAGGCCGAGTCGTGGCAATTGATATGAAGCCGCCTTCCCGTCCGGGCTCGTCCACTAGAGGATAGCGCACATACGTGAGCTGACCGTCGCGCTCCACGTGCTCCACTTCAAGATCGGAAAGCGCCGTGGAGCAGCGCGGACACCAGTTAGTAATCCGGTGGCCGCGATAAATCAGCCCCTTCTCGTAAAGCCGAACGAATGCCGTGCGGACCGCTCGCGAGGGCCCCACGTCCATCGTGAACCCCGCGCGATCCCAATCGGCCGAGGTGCCCAGGCGATGAAGCTGAAACTCGATACGCCGGCCATAGTCATTCATCCACTCCCAGACCTGGTCCAGGAATTTCTCGCGACCCAGATCGTGGCGAGTGAGGTTCGCCTGCTGCGCAAGTTGTCGCTCCACCACAAGCTGCCCGGCGATGCCCGCGTGGTCGCGTCCTGGTACCCACAGCGTGGGCTCACCCATCATGCGGTGCCAGCGCACCAGCGCATCCTCAATGGCAATTGTGAGGGCATGCCCAATGTGCAGCTCTCCCGTAACATTGGGCGGCGGCATGGTCATGACAAACGGCGCTTTGCCCGGAGTCCAGCGCGGCTTGAAGTAACCGGCCTCCAGCCAGGCCTGATACCTGCGCTCCTCAACGTCCTTTGGGTCAAACGGCGCATATACGCGCTCCCCCTGCGGACGTTCTGCCTGATCAGTCATCACATATCCCCCGCGCGGGCTCAAACGAGAAAAACGGCCTCGACGTCTCAGGGACAGTCGACGGCCGCAATTACCTTGATTGCCTACAAGTCAGCATAGTGAACTGCGTGGCATGCTCGCAACCAGCGAGGGAGAGTCGTGTGCGGGCCGTGCGTCGTGTGGACTAGTGCTCCGTCCCACTTGGTCTGTGGGGTTCTCCCTCCACCGGTGGTG
>JBJXFJ010000048.1:0-9586 GCA_046154735.1 Chloroflexota bacterium
TCTGAGGCACGGGAATGCTCCCTGCGGGACTTGGCATGATCGCCTCGTGCAGCGGGTTCTCCGCGAAGTCCGCATCGTATCGCTCCACCAGACCGCCACCTGGCAGAGCGGCGATGCAGTGAATTGAGGCCAACAGCCCCGGGCCGAAATACGCTGAATGTGGGACCACGCTGACGCCGAATGCATTTGCGAGCGCCATCACCTTGATCATCTGACTTACCCCGCCAACCTTGGTAACGCTCGGTTGGGCAAAGGTGATCGCACTCGATTCAAAAAGGCTTCTGAAGTCGGCCAGCATGGCATTCTCCCCGGCGGCGGTGGGAATCCCGCCCTGGGTCTGCACCCGCGCCAGCCCGGCGTGGTCCTCTGGTGGCCAGACCGGCTCTTCCAGCCAGGTCAGATCCACCTCCGCAAGCCGACGCGCCATGCCGATCGCCTCGGTAACTGACCACGGGCAATTGCAGTCCACCATGATCGGCACGCTGGGACCAGCGGCCGCGCGCGCCGCCTTGATCGGCTCCAGAGTAATTTCATGGAGCTTGATGTGTCGATAGCCACGTTTCAGCGCCCGCTCAACATGATGCGTCACGGCCGCCGGGTCGCCATACCGCAGGAGGCTGGCGTACGCCGTCAGCTCTATGCGAGTGGAGCCACCGAGTAGGCGGTAAATCGGGAGACCGGCCAGCTTACCGGCAATGTCCCACAGCGCGATGTCAATGGCTGAGAGAGCATACATCGCCGGGCCATTGCGTCCCACACCGTGGAGATTCCGCTGCAGGTCATCCATGAGCTGGCTGATGGCGGTGGGATCACGGCCGATGCACATTGGGCCGATGAAAGAGTCCAGCGCGGCTCTGGTAGCCGTGAAAATTCGATGGCCGAATCCCTCGCCCCAGCCCGTGACGCCTTCATCAGTGTCTACGCGGACGAGCAGCGTCTCCATGCTGGTGCGCGGAGTCCCGCCCTGGGTTGGAACGACCCCACCGTCCATCACCATTGGCATGGAGACTACGATGGTTTCAACATTGGTAATGCGCATGTCTACCTCTGCAACTCTCGAGGAATCTTCAAATTCCGAGCCGCTGCGACAGCTTCGGGCGGCCCCAATACAACGTCATCTGGTATGTCATTTTTGACATCTGCCCGTACCCGACCACGATCCTGACCTCTAAGGCCAAGCTCACCTCTGCTGGGAGTCCTGCCACCGTTACATCACCGGCGAGCCTCGCGGCAGTGGCCGCGCCGAGTCGGGCGGATTCGACGATTCATCGTGAGCTGTCTCCCGGCTATACGACCGCGAAAAGCTCTTCCGCCGCGAGGGCGCTCGGAAGAATCTCCTGCTCACACAATGCCTGAACCAGGAGATCGATCGAGTGGCGATTCGCCGATACACCGTACGGCAATGGATCCCCGCCGATCACCGAGGCCTGCCAGAGAATGCGCTCATCTGCAGAGGTATTCGCAGTGCCGGCCTTGAGCGCTCCGAGATAGGTATCGCGCGAGGCCTCGAAGAGTCGGAACAACTCACCAGCTAACCAGGGGTACTCCGCGAGCAGTTCATCCCGCACCACCACAGTGGAGACCAGCGGGTAGTTTCCGGTACGCCGATACCAGGCTTCTTCCACGGGGCCTGGGTCAGGGATCAGGAGCTTCACATCGTCTGTCTGGGGAAGTCCGCCGGCTATACCAGCATCAATCTCACCCGCGATAAGCATGTCATTGAGCTTCTTGCCGACTGGCGCACGCGCAACGATTGCTGGCTCTGCATACTCCGCCACATGGGGATCTTCGAACGAGAGGTAGCGAATGGAATTGAGATCCACGCCGTAGTCAGTTTGGAGCACAACGCGGCCGTAGACCCCCGTTGTAATGGTCCACGAGCCCACACCGGCGCTCCGCCCCTCCAAATCCTTAGGCATCCGGATACCGGAGGCAACGTTATAGGCCATCACGCCATGATGAAAGTGCCGATCCAAGAACACCGGCAGTGCGGTAATCGGCTTACCCAGGGAGCGCGCCAATAGATACGTTGTGGGAGACATCTGGCACAGGTCATACGCCTGGTCCCGCACCATGCTGGGATACGCGTCATTCACCCGAGGAATATCCACAAAGTTAAGCTGCACTCGGTCTGACTGAACAACGCCATCCTTGAGCGCCCGCGTCCAGGGAGCCGTGGCCAGCACCGTGGAAAGCGTCAGTACCGCGTTCGGCATGTCAAGCTCCTTCATCGTCACAGTGTGGGCATCATTCAGCCCAGGTGATCATTGGGTCGGCGGCCCCTGCGGTAAAGTCTGGTGCGCAGTCTGGAGCCACTGAATCGAGGATCGAGATGAGCGACACTAGCAGCCACGGGACAGACAACACGCCCCCTGCGCTGCCCCGGGAAGGGCAGCGAAATGAGCCTGGTCGTCCGCGACAAATCATGGGCACGGCGGATCTGACGTGGTACAAGCTTCATTTGAAACGGCAAAGCAGGAGCCCGGCACATGTATTTCAAACAGTTTCTCAATGAGGATTGTGGATGCTCATCGTACCTGATCGCGTCACGTAATTCGCATGAGTGCGCGGTGGTGGACCCCGCATTGGACCTTGCGCCGTATCTCGAGGTGATTCGCGATCGAGAGCTAACAGTACGGTACATCATCGACACGCATCTGCACGCGGACCATGTTTCAGGCAATCGCCTCTTGGCCGCGGAGACTGGAGCCCCGGTGATGCTGGGGAAAGACGCCGATGTGCGCTTCCATTTCGACTCGCTAGAAGATGGTCAGGTGTTGAGCCTGGGGGAAGTACTTCTGACCGTGATACACACTCCTGGTCACCGACCGGAGGCAGTCTCGCTGGTCATCACCAACCCACCCAGGAGTCCGGAGCCATCCATGGTGTTGACCGGAGACTGCTTGTTCGTGGGGGACGTGGGTCGACCAGACTTTGGGGGCCCCGATGCGGCAGCCCAGCAATATGAAAGCTGCGCGCGGCTTCTGAGACTTGAGGACTATGTTGAGGTGTTCCCCGCCCACTTCGAGGGCTCGTGCGGTCGGGGCATGTGCGGTCGACCCAGTTCAACAATTGGCTTTGAACGCCGCTTCAACCCGATGCTCCAATGTGAGGATGAAGCCGAATTCGTTCGCCAGCTCACAGCATCGCGGCCTGCGAAGCCGCTCAATATGCAGGCTATCATTGCAACGAACCAGGGTGCAGCTACGCTGAGCTGGGCGATGCTGCGCCACCCCTTACCTCAGGTGCATGACGTCTCCCTGGATAACGCGGTGGGTCCGACCCAGCGCGGTGATTGGTGGGTTCTCGACATTCGCGAGGATGAGGAATGGCGACGGATGCATATTCCAGGCGCCCATCACATTCCGCAATCTCAATTGGCTTCGCGTCTCGCCGAAATTCCAAGTGAGGGCCCAATCCTGGTGGTATGCCAGAGTGGAATGCGTTCACATCGCGCGGCACAGTTTCTCAAGCAAGTCGACGTGCCACTGGCCATGAGCCTGGCTGGGGGGACAGCAGGCTGGCAGAGCGCTGGCTTGCCCGTGAATTCCGAGGATAGCGTGCCAACTCTCACGCTCAACGAGGTGGTTGGCCCCCACTGACAGCCCGCGGAAGGTGCGAGAAACCTGCTCCTTCCGCGGAACCCGTGAGCCGCTTGCCCCGGGAGCATTCAGTCTCCGCGGCGCAGCGGCTCTCTCAGCGTTCATTCACACTACGAGGCAGGTACGGCCTTGATGTATTCCACATGGGTCCAGGTTCCAGAGATGGAGCCCGGCAGCGTGTAGCTGGCCACAATGTTCGGGTTCACGATGCCCTGCGCCGTCGTCCAGAACAGTGGGATGTTGGTGTGGTGGGTGAACATGATCTCACCAATTTCCTGGTAGATCCGTTGCTGCTGTTGCTCATCAAGACTGGCCCGGAGTTGACCGAACAGGCGGTCAATCTCAGGATTGAACGGGTACAGCGCTTGAACAGTGCCCTGGTAACTCACGGTATAGAAGACCCAGAGCGCCAGGTATAGGCTGGAGCTGGTATTCCGCATACGGAAATGGTTGTTGTACGCCCGCGCTCGGGCTTGACCATCGATGCTATTGGCATCCGAGGAATCGAGCGTCACATCCACGCCGACCTTGCGCCAGAATTCGCCGATTGACTCAAGCACGTCCCCTTCGTACCCCTCCAGGCCACCCACCGCGGTCAGGATGATATTGGTCTTCAGCGGATTCGCCGGGCCATACCCCGCTTCAGCGAGGATGCCTCGGGCAGCCGCCGGATCATAGCCATATTCATCCGCAAACCGAGTCTGCCAGTCTGGCCTCCAACCTGGGAGTTTCGGATGGTAATGCACCGGCGCGTAGCTCTCGCCCTTGCCACCCAGGAACGCCTTGTTCAGCTCGTCCCGATTGATTGCCTTATCCAGCGCCTTCCGCACCCGCACGTCAGCCAGCGGCGAGTCAAGCGTGCCCTGAGAAGGATCCTTCCAATCCTTCACAATCCCACCGTAGGTGTGCAGCACGTTGCGCACGCCCGGAACGGTAGCGGTGATAATTTTCTGGCCGCGTCCCTCCGCTTGTTTGAGCAAATCCTCTGGGAGACTGGTTACGTGTACCTCTCCGGCCAGGAGTCCAGCCATACGAGTGGATGGCTCCTTGGAGAACCGGAACTCGAACTCGGGGAAGTCGGGAGTCACGCGCCAGTGCTGCCAGGGCACCCGCTCAAATCGAATGAACTGCCCTTGTTGTCGATCTTTGTACTGGTAAGGGCCAGTTCCGGCAATGGGCCTGGTCTGCATTGTTGGAGGGCCGTTCTTATCGAAGGAGGCCTTACTACGAATCTCGAATCCACCTTCATTCTCAGAGTGGGCCCGAATGAAATTCGCGTCCGGCCGACTCAAGTGGAAGATGACCTCGTAATCATTGACGATCTCAATCTGCTTGGTGACTTCCTCGTAATAGGCCTTCTGGCCATGCAGCGAATCAGGCAGGATGAGCTGCTCACGCGAGAACACCACGTCCTGAGCCGTAAACTCCCCAGCGCCATCGTGGAATTGGACGCCGCGGCGCAGCTTGAACCGCACCGAGGGCCCACTGGGGTTGATCTCCCATTCCGTGGCGAGCTGTGGGATCAGCTTGCCAGTTTGGGGATCCACGCCAATCAGATACTCGTACATCGGGCGCAGCTCCCAAACGTCTGGCATCCCATGATGGCGCAGATCGTTCGACTCTCTGCCTGGCGCCTGCACGGCCATGATGAGCCGGTCCACTTTGGGCTTGACCGGCTGGGCGCTCGCCGGCGCGGCGGCGTCAGTCTTTGCGGCGGGCGCCGCGGTGGCCGCTGCCGGGGCGGTTGTGGTTGGCGGCGGGACCGCGGTAGCCGGTGCGGGCTTGGCCGGCGCTGGAGCAGGCGAGCTACATGCAACCACGAAGCTGGCAAGTGTCAAAGTTGAGACAACGGACATGGCTCGTCGTGCCCAGTGAACCATCTGAGTACCTCGGCCTGAGTGAATTCCGACCCGGTTTTGCGAACACACGGGCAGTAACAGAGACCGTACTGACTCTCCCGCACCATGTCAAAGAATTCACTACGGTGGGGTGCGCCCAGGTGGATATCATAGACATCCAGGGCCGTCGGACGTAGGATAAACACACTTAAACCATCCGTGAACTTACACCGGACACCTCAGGAGGCCCCGCCATGCTGAGTCGAGAAGAGAACGAGCTGCTCTGTCGCACTGGTCCAGGCACGCCCATGGGTGAGCTGTTCCGCCGCTTCTGGCTGCCGGCCATGCTGGCCTCCGATCTGCCGAGTCCGGATAGTGAGCCCTGGCGACTGCAGATTCTCGGCGAGCGCCTGGTGGCCTTCCGCGATACCAATGGACGGGTCGGCATCCTGGATCGGCATTGCCCCCATCGCCTGGCCGACCTCTGGTTCGGGCGCAACGAGGAAGCTGGCCTCACCTGTGCCTACCACGGCTGGAAGTTCGATGTGGACGGCAATACCGTGAGCATGCCCACGGAGCCGGCCGAGAGCGACTTCAAGGATCGCCTGAAGATAAAACACTATCCGGCACGGGAGTTTGGCGGTCTCATCTGGGTGTACATGGGCCCGAAGGAGCTGCAGCCCGAGCTGCCACAGTTCGAGTGGGCGCGAGTGCCGGATGACCATCGCGTAGTGCGGAGCTGGATCCAGGAATCCAACTACATGCAAGCGGCGGAAGGCGAGATCGACTCTGCCCACATTACCTTTAACCACCGTTGGTTCGGTGAGGATTACCTGCCGCCGCAGCTCCGCCAGCCGTTCCGCATGACGGGTGATGGCACCGTCTCGCGCTGGGTCGATGGCGCGCCGCGCTTGACCGTAAAAGAGACCGATTACGGATTTATCTATGGCTCACGTCGGCAGAACGCGGATGGTCAGTACTACTGGCGTTGCACGCAGTTCATGCTGCCATTCTGGAGTCTCATACCGAGTCCGGTGCCCCCATACGGCGGCCGCTGCTGGGTACCGATCGATGACGAGCACAACATGGTCTTCCAGTACTCCGGCCACCCGGATCGCCCGATGGACGAACAAGAGCGACTGCGCCGGTTGTCAAGTCCGGACCGTTTGGATCGGACCGTCTTCAAGCTTCCCGGAAGCCGGACGCTCATCGATGGCTGGCGACCCAGGCGGAATCGCGACAATGACTATCTTATCGATCGTGAAATGCAACGAACCAAGAACTTCACGGGCATTGCCTCCGGCCGAGAGCAGGATATGGCGATGACCGATGGAATGGGCGCAATTCCCGAGCGCTGGCGCGAGCACCTCGGCACCACCGACATCGCGATCATCGCTGCCCGTCGAATCCTTCTGCGCATGGCGCAACAGCTCCAGGACGGCATTGAGCCATATGCTCCGCACCACGGCGATCTCTACCGCCTGCGGCCAATCGACATCGCGTCTGAAATCGACGACTTCGAGACGCTCCTCGAGCGTCACGGCGATCTGGGGTTTGCCCGCGTGTAGCACTGGCATTCTGGGAGCGATAGAGAGCGCGTCGTCTCAGTAATGCGTGGTACTGAGGCAACGCGCTGTCGTCGAAACCATCAAGACAGCACTGGGAATGATCGCTAGGCCGATGGATCTCTCATTCACTCACGGGTCACTTAGTATGAGCAAAGCCTTCCGTAGGACAGGTACTCTGCCCAATACGGTTTAGTTACGAGTGAAGAGTTACCGGTGAAGTGTGTGAGCAGCCAGCGCGAACGCGTGTTTGCTCGGCTCCTCCACCGTCCGTCCTCACTTTGCACTCTTAATTCTTAACTCAACCGTATTGGATACTCTGCATGTTCAGTGAGCTGCATGCGTGTGCCGCACTCCCATTGCTGTAGAACGAGCCGCCAACGGCGCGATCATTCTTGACTCAGATGAAAACGCCCGAAGCCAGGGCTTCCGCGGCAGCTTCCACCGCGTCGATGCGGCCTGCCACGATCGCCTCCACGTGGCGAATGCCTCGCAGGTATCCATTGGGTGCCTGGACCCAGGCACGCACAGCGTCAACTTCCTGAAAATCTTGAAGGAGATGGCTGCGCAGCGTACCAAGCTCCGCCAAACGCTGACGACGGGCTCGCTGGGGGTAACTCGTCCCCGCAACCCACGCCTCCAGTGAACGCCGGTCGGCGCCTACTGCGCGAGCAATCTCGTCGTCTACCAAGCCGAGATCGTCCCGGAGCTGAGCAATCAACTGCCCTGGTGTGAGGGTGAGAAGTGAGCTCTCAGATATCGTCATGCTGTCCCGTCTTGCACCATCCCCATGACTCGAATGCCTCCTGACCGGTGAGTAATCCGGGCTCGGCGCCCAACATCATCCCTCCCTCGCTACTTGCAGAAGGTGGCAACACCCACGGCATCACCCCGGCCGCTACCTGTCGCAGCGCCGGCTAGACCTTCACCGCCTCAGCAAACGCCCGGACCAGGCCAATGTGCTCGTCCGCGGAGGACGCCGCGCTATTGTTCGTGCTGACGCCCAGGTGGGTGGCCCCCGTCGCGCGCCAGCCTTCCACAATCTCGGCCCAAGTGGACTCAGCGCCGCGTTTGAGCGTGAGACGTGGGACCACCGCAATCGTGTCCGGATCACGCCCGGCTTCGCGTGCCCACTCACGGAACTGCGCATGCTGCGCGGTGAAGTCAGCCACGCTCCCACTACTGGGCAGCCATCCGTCCGCGATCCGTGCAATGCGCTTCAATACACGCTCAGCGCTCCCACCCATCCAGATGGGGATGGGTCGCTGGATGGGCATGGTGTTCAAGCCGGCATCATCAATGATGTGGAATTCACCGTGGAAGATCGTCGATCGCTCAGTCCAGAGCGCGCGGAGCACCGCCACCTGCTCTTCCATGCGCCTTCCGCGAGTGTGAAAGTCCTCGTTCAGCCCCACGAACTCTAGCTCATTCCAACCAACCCCCACCCCGAGCATGGCGCGACCGTTGCTGAGCATGTCCAGCTCCGTCATTTGCTTGGCCACTAGAGCCGTCTGCCGCTGGGGCAGAATCACAATGGATGTGCCCAATCGCACCCGGGTGGTGCACGCGGCCATAAAGCCCAACATCACCATCGGCTCGCGAAACGGATCATCCAACGTGTATCGGCCCGTCCAGTTAGGCCGACTGGCCGGATTGGCGCCCAACACGTGATCCGAGACCGTGATGTGATCGAACCCGAGATCATCCGCGGTCTGAGCAAACGCGCGCACCGCGCCCGGGTCAGCCATCACGTTGTCCTGGGGAAAACTGATGTTAAATTTCATCGGTGAATGTCCCTTCGAGGACGGAGGACCGAGGACGGATGAAGCGGAATCATGGATTTCGGTCCCTTCGTCTTCCGTCTGTCGTCATCCGTCTGTCGTCATCCGTCTGTCTACCGACCGGTGGTCGTGCCAAATCGAGCGAGCCCAACACGGTTGCTGATGACTCGAGCGAGCACGGCAGCAACAACGGCCATCAGGAAGATGATGATGCCAATGGCCGATGCTGGCTCAAATAAGCCTGTATCCAGATACTCGAGCTGGAGCAGGGAAAGCGGCTTATTGGAGGCGGAACCGAGCAGCGCAATCAGCGAAACCGCGGAAACAGCGCCGGCGAAACTCTGGAGTCCCACAATCGCAATGGTCGGCGCCATGAGTGGCATCAAGACGCGCCGCATCGTAAGACTCCAGCCAGCACCCGCGGCCCAGGAGGCTTCCTCCAGCTCATTTCCAAGTTGCATGAGGCTTGCGCGGATGAGCTGCACGCCAATGGTGATGCCGGAAATGCCCATGGCGATGATCAGGATCCAGACGGTGCCGTACAGTGGGCGAAATATTGGCGTGCTCAAGAAGAGCCAGAGCAAGCCAAGGCTGGTCACGATGCCCGGGATCGTACTGGGCAGCCAAGTGAGGAAATCCAGCAGGCGGCGTCCGTAAAACTTAGTCCGTAGTGATACATAGGCAATGACAGTAAAGAGCGTGACCGAAACAATGGTGGCGCCGATACCGATCTGGAGCGTATTCCCGATAGCCTTGAGAAGGAGCGGATCAGAGAGCACCCGAGTCCAGTTTCCAGTAGT
>JBJXFJ010000058.1:0-4484 GCA_046154735.1 Chloroflexota bacterium
TGTGAGCGGCCATTGATACTGGCGGGTAGGTACCTCTGGCAGACTTAAGTCCCGTGGAGCGCAATTCAAGCTGGGATCAGTGCTCGGCCCCATTCTTGCGTCAGTGCACGCGAGGACCACCGAGCGCTCACGCAGATGCAGGAATCTCGGTCGGGTCCAAATTCTAGGAGCGTTGCGCTTATGCTTCCGACTGATCAATCAGGTGCCGCCGAGACGGCGCGATTATCTCGCCGTCGTGTACTTAAGCATACGGCCATCGCAGCCGGTGGGGCGCTTGGCCTCAGTTATGTGAAGCCGACGATGGTGAATCTGCGGCTTCCTACTGCGTTTGCAACTAGTTCAGGGGCGCCTCCCAGGGTGGTGGTGGTACCGGATGGGTCTCCCACAGATACCGGGGGGCCAGCCCCAATCCATGCGACCTTGACTGCGGGCTGTGGTTCAATCAAGCAGGTCCGATTTCGCCCATCATCTAATGCAGTCAATTCGGCGACCGCGCTCATTGACATTAGTGGCGGGCCAACTGGCCAAAAGGGCACATTCACTTATACACCTCCGCCAGGCACACGGCGGTTGACTGTAACTGTCCGGCGCACGCAGCCAGGGCCGGTGACGATTCCCGTGACGGTAATCGACGAGTGCGGCGAGTGGCCGTCCTTCGTGGGAGCCGGTAGCGCAGTGCGTTAGTTGAAGTTGCTCTGCCAACAAAGATTGAAAGTCCGTACAGCCAAGTGCAGTACCGTGCAGACGCCACAGAGTCGCAGTGTCGAACTTCGGGGAGCTCAGTTTCACTGTCTGACTCGACAAATGGAAGCGATTTCAGGGACGCTGACGCAATCGGTTTGTCCGGATCATTGCCAGGGACTAGGGCAAGGAGTTCGCGGCGAGATTGGTCACATCACTCCTTGGCAGCGTTGGCGACTTGGCGGTCCGGCTTCTGCTCGTGAAGTGGTCCACGCTGCCCTGGACTTGCGCTGAGTCCTGGGCTCGAGCCTCGCGGTGGCGGAGGCCGGGGTGTCACTCGCGTCCAGGGTGTCCTTCCGCATCGGCGTTCGGCGGGCGATCTGGATGAAGTAGGTAGCGGACCGCGCCGGCTCGATGGCCACGGCTCTGGGCGTGGCATATCCGGGCGCAACTGAGTGGAGTACACTGAGAAGGCCCGCCTGGGTCGTTCATTCATTGATCTCGGGAGTGCACCATGGCAATTGCAAAGCAGCGCGTCAGACGGCCAGAGGATTGCCATCCGGCATCGGAGCGACTGGAGGCGCTATGTGACTGGTCACTTGGCCTCCAGCGCGAGCAAGTCGAGCTCCTGGTGCGGTTGGATCGCTTGAACCAGTCGCTGGTGATGCGCTCAGCCATGCAAATTGAGCACCTTGCTCCGAACGGCTCGAGGTCTAGACGCGCATCGCCCATTTCGCTCAGCCTGCTACCCGAGCGGGCAACCAGTCTACTCGGTCGGCGACAGCTCGAGGTGGCCCGGATAGTGGCGGATGGGCGCTTCAATGATGCCACTACAGCACAGCTTGGCCTCTCGCGCGAGAGGGTGGCCGATCATGTCCAGCAGGCACTCATCAAGCTTACGCTGACTTCACGTACGCAGCTTGCCGCGTGGGTCTTTGAGCACAGTTACGCTGGTCCGGGGCGTGGGCGACCTGACATCCCAAGCCAGTTAAGACCCGGGTGATCTCCCTGTGACGGATCTGACGCGCGTCAGCCCGCGGCGCGTGCGGGTCATTCTCAATCCGGCCGCTGGACAGGACAAACCCGTGTTAGGCGTGCTCAATCGGGTCCTGCGCGAGTGTGGCGTGGAATGGGACGCCTGGCTCACTCGCGGTGAGGGGGATGCCCAAAGGCTCGCTGAGCGCGCCCTGGCTGAAGGCGCGGATGTGGTGGCGGTTTATGGCGGTGATGGCACCGTGGCGGAGGTGGCGCATGTGCTAGTGGACACTCGAGTACCGCTGGCCATTCTCCCAGGCGGGACGGCCAACGTGCTAGCCATGGATCTGGGAATCCCCGCCGATCTCACCGCGGCCTGCGCTTTGGCCTGTGGAGTTGGAGCGCGGGCGCGATCGCTGGACGTTGGCGCGCTCGGCGCGAGGCGCTTTGTCATTGCGCTGAGCGTTGGCTGGGCGGCCCACATGGTGGCTGGCGCGCATCGCGCAAATAAGGAGAAGCTAGGTCTCATGGCTTACGTGCTCTCCGGTATTCTGGCGGTGCGCGACATGCGCGCGACCACATACCAGCTCACGCTTGATGGCGCGGAGGTGGAGATTAATGGCGTCACTTGCATTGTGGCCAATGTGGCCGGGCTAGGCCAGCCCGGCGTGGCGCTGGCCGGTGGCGCAGTGCCCGATGATGGCTTCCTGGATGTGTTTGTCATCCGCGGGCCTGACCCGGGCGCGCTCTATGATCTGGCTTCTAGCATTTTGATGGGCGCTCCCGCCGGGGATGGGCTGGCTCGCTGGCAAGCGCGAAACATCCGCATCGCCACGGAGCCGCTCCAGATTGTTCAGATCGATGGCGAGCTGCTGGATGCGCAGCCGGTGGAGATCCGGGTACTTCCGGGCGCCCTGCGGGTTATTGTGCCCGAGGCGTAGCCACCACGCCCACCTCCGAGCCGCGAACGTCAGCGAGCGATTCGGAGGCGGGGTCCAGCGCCACCGGATCCGAGCCGCATCCCGTGAGGGTGCGGTTCCCGAGGCAGATGACTCTGTCAAGGGGCGGGGGATATCGCGAGGGACCCGCACCCTCACGGGATGCGGCTCGGAGGCCGAGGTGATCGCGGTTGCCGGTGACCGGGAATTCCGGGGGAGGACCCGCACCTTGACGGGATACGGCTCGGAGGCAGCGGCCCTCGAGCTCGAACGGAGGAATTCGCCTCAGGAACCGCTCGCTGACGGTCGCGGCTCGGCTGAATCGGACTTCGGCAAGGTGAAGGAGAATGTACTGCCCTTCCCCGGGCTGGAGCGTACGTTCATCTTACCGCCGTGCGCTTGCACAGTTAGCCGATTGATATAGAGCCCAACGCCTAGTCCGGCCACGCCTCGGCGGGTGGGATTATCGATCCGATAGAAGCGACTGAAAAGCTTGGGCAGCGCCACCGTATCAATCCCTGGGCCAAAGTCAGTGACAGATACACAGACCTCATCGTCCAAGTCCACGCATTCAACCACAATACGCTGACTCTTCGGCGCATATTTGACCGCGTTGGAGAGAAGGTTAGCCAGGACCTGATCAATCCGGTAGGCGTCCCAACTGCCAACGATCGAACGACCGGGGATCTGACACTCAATCACCTGAGTGGAGGTGAGGGACTGGGCCTTGGTCGCTGCCTGAGTGATGATCTCGAGCAGATCCACTTCGGCGGGTTCAATTCGAATTTGACTGGATTCAAGTCGGGTCACGTCAAGCAAATCGCCAATGAGCTGGTCTAGGTGATCTACCTGGCTCACAATCACCCTTGCGGCACGCTCACTGCTGGATCCGCCGCGCTGGAGGAGCTGCGCAAATCCCTTGATTGAAGTCAGGGGCGTCTTGAGCTCGTGCGCGGCCATCGCCAGGAATTCGTCTTGGAGCTGAGCCAGGGCACGTCGTTCAGAGATGTCTCGCAAAGCAATGAGCGTCACCACCTCGTCTGGCAGGTGAACCACCGTGGCGCTCGCATCCACGGGAACATTGCGCCCGTCTGACCGACGGACCTCGATCTCTTTTCTCCAGGTCTCCTCGCTGCCATGTCCGAGAATCTCGCTAGGCGTGGAAAGTATCTCGTCCGCGCTCATTCCCGAGAGCCCATCAATGGACAATGCGAGGAGCGCCGCGGCCGCCGGATTGGCGTCCTGGATGATGCCGCGTGCATTCACCAGAATTACCGCGTCTGAGGCGCTCGTAAACAAGCTTCGATAGCGCTCCTCAGCGGCTTGACTCTGCCTCAGCAGCTCATCCTGCCGGTGAAATGCTAACTCGAGCTCCGCGGTCCGTTTTGCTACGCGACGCTCCAGCTCGCTATTAAATGATTGAAGCTCCCCGGTCAGTCGCTTGCTTTCGGTCACATCGCGGATCATCCATCGGAAGAGGTCAGCCTCAGTCTCCGTATCGTGCGTGCGGTCAAGCGAGACCTGGCCGACGAATGTGTGGCCGTCTCGAGACTGAAATCGGACCTCGCACGCGGTTGGACGGGGACCCTCTCCGTGGGTGGCGATGAGCGTACGGAATTCACGGCGGTCCTCGGGAAGGATGAATGTTGCCAGCGGCTTACCAACGAGGAAGACGGCTTGAAGGCCCAGCCGGCGGGCGGCAGCCCAGTTGGCCTCCTGAATCGTTCCGTTCTCATCGGTCACCAGGTAGGGATCGGGCGCGCATTGAAAGAGCTCCTGATAGCGGTGCCACTGCTGGACCGCGAGCAGCTCACTCGTTGCGAGCCGCTCATCCTGAATGCGGAGCTCCTCCTCGGCAGTTTGGAGCTCCTCCACAACCAGGGAGAGCTC
>JBJXFJ010000077.1:0-5285 GCA_046154735.1 Chloroflexota bacterium
GGGAAATCCGTTGCCCAGATTAGATTCTTAAGGCCGATGTTGTGACGCATCTCTACGGCCGGGGGGTCACACTGAAATCCCCAGAGGAAATGCTCGCGAATATACGCGCTAGGAGGCACATCCCGCGCGTACGGTTTCCAACCCAGCAGATCTGCGGACCAGCCCTTGTGCCTGTCAAAGCGCTGATCCGCCATGTGCAGGAACCAGGGCAGCCAGCCGGCGTTGGTTTCCGCGATGAAAATTCGCAGTTCAGGGAAGCGATCAAAGAGTCCGTCTAGCACCATTTGAACGGCGTTCACCGCGCCCACCTGGGCAAATTTGGCAGTTTGCGCAGCCACATCGCCCAACGGGCCAACACTGTCACGGATGACCTTGTTCTCTTTGGGGTAGGCCAGTAGCGAGCCTGCGCGCGGGCCGCTCCGATCAAAATCCACATGGATTGTGATTGGCATCTTCATGTCCAAAGCATGCTTCCAGAATCGGTCATCCTCCGGCGTGGGGACCCCTTTGCCACTCGGGAATGTGCCCACCAGCACGCCCTTGGCACCCTTCTTGGCCACGTGCTCCATCTCAGTAATCATGTCATCCACGCCGGTCCACGGGAGTACACCCAGGCCTAGCAGCCTATCTGGATCCACGGCGCAATACTCTTCCAGGAGGTAATCGTTATAGGCGCGAACGACGGCCTTGTACGCGTTGTCGTCCTTGATGTTTCGCCAGAAGCGCGGACCCGAAACCTGTCCTGGGAAGAGGATTTCGGCATCCAGGCCATCATCATCCTGTTCCTTGATGCGTTGCTCCGGGCTGCCCGTGCCTGGAGTGCTCTCATAGCTCTGACCGTATGGCAGCCAATTTGCGCGCCCCTTCCCGCCATAGAGGTCAAACGGGATTTCCCGCACAGCCTGACCTTCCACAAGCCAGCCGTCGCCGCCATTCTCCAGACGTACGACGCGCGGCGCGCGATCTCGGTACTTCTCGGGGACGCGATTAGTCCATCGATTTGAATTGATCTCAACGTGCGTATCGCCAGAGATCACCTTGTATTCACGTGCCATGAGCCCTCCAGATTCCGACTCGACTTTTCGCAATTGTACCCGTGACCGAACAACGTGCCACCGGTGGCACATCCGGACACCAGCGGAAATCAGCCGACGTTTCGTGGATCCGCCAGACTGCCCACACACACGGTGCATTGGAATCCTACCGGGAGTTACTGGGATCA
Organism: Chloroflexota bacterium; assembly: GCA_046154735.1. Taxonomy (GTDB): domain Bacteria; phylum Chloroflexota; class UBA6077; order UBA6077; family JACCZL01; genus CAVXYC01. The sequence continues at coordinate 1,223 of JBJXFJ010000077.1, forward strand.
ACAAGCATGGATTGCGTCCGGCTGGGGCACCAGTGCTCGTCATCTCAACGTCTGCCCCCGAGAGTTTTGGACAGGTCCTACTTGGCCCCTTCAGCCCGGGGCAGTCCTGGGCACCTGGTTGATGACTTAAAATGGCAATGGGAGACGCGGATGCAGGTTGAGCAGATCCTCGGAGTCCTCATTGGCGCGGGGCTTGCTGAGCATGATGCCCAGGGCTGGCTGGAGGCTGCACCCCCACGAGCGGAATCTGCTGAACCGGATCGAGCGATCGATGCGCATTGGCTGCGTGAGGGCACGTTCATTCACCGTGGCGAGGCACTCTACGATCGATTGCCTCCCCGGCGACTCCGCACGAAGGCAGAGCTCCTGGCCGCGGAGACCATCAGCAAGGAGCTCAGAGACTGCCGCCTGCGATTTCTACGTGACCGTTCGGGTGACGCATATGCTGCGCTCACCGGGAACCTGAGCGAATGTGTTCGGGTTGATGAGCTCGTAGCTCGCGCGGCGATCCGATTTCCCGGCCTCACCCCCAGTGTGGCCCGGATGCAACTCGAAGGCCAACGTGCCCTGAGAGATAAAGAGACCTTCGAGATCGACCAGGGGAATTTCCTCTGGCAAATTCTTTCTCATCCGGCGTCGGGTGCGCACCTCGTGCAGAGCATGCTCCGTCCTTTGCCGGAAGCACAAGCAATGCTGGAGCAGTTTCGGGCAGACGGCCGGAGTGCTCTTGAGCTCGCCGATGTCTCCCGTGAGGGAAACGTCGGCGTCGTTGAGCTTCGAAACACTGACTTCCTGAACGCCGAGGACAATGACACAAATCGATCACTTGAGATCGGCGTGGATCTCGTTATCATGGATCCGGAGATTGATGTCTGTGTCCTGCGCGGGGCTCCAGTGCAGCATTCGAAATATCGCGGTCGACGCGTATTCAACTCCGGATTGAACCTGACACGGCTCTACGAGGGCCGAATTCCATTTCTCTTCTACATGACCCGCGATCTCGGTCTGGTCAATAAGATCTATCGTGGACATGCGCCTGAGACACACCGTCCATGGGAGGGGGAGACGGGTCAGGAGAAGCCATGGATTGCCGCGGTTGAAACCTTTGCTATAGGTGGCGGTTGTCAGCTTCTGCTTGTCATGGATCACGTGCTTGCCGAACAAGGCACATTTTTCAGCCTGCCGGCACGCAAAGAGGGCATCATTCCCGGTGCGGCTAATCTGCGCTTGCCACGGCTTGTTGGTGACCGGATGGCTCGCCGGGGAATCTTGTTTGATCAGCCATTCCCAGTGGTTAGCGATGGAGGCCGACTCCTGTGTGACGATGTCGTTCCGTTTGGTGGAATGGATCAGGCGATCACTCAGGTCTGTGAGCGACTCTCCTCATCTGGCTTAGTGAGCGTGTCCGGAAATCGAAAGGCGATCCGTGTAGCCCAGGAGCCGCTCTCGGTCTTCCAAAGCTATATGGCCACCTACGCAAGGGAACAAGTGCTGTGCCATGTGAGCTCAGCGCTTTCCGCGAATCTTGAGCAGCATTGGCTTTCTCGTGGCAATGCTCGGCCCAGCCAGATGAAGTCCCCAAATCCGGCAAATTAACTTCTGACTGTGTGAGTGTGTGGCCGAGGCCGCGCGATGAGCAGTGCTCCGGCACATAGGACCCATGAGACCATGGCAACGAGTAGACCCACGTCGTAGCTGCGCGTTTGATCGTAAAGCAGAGCGAATGTGAACGGTCCAGCGGCGTTTACGATGGCGCTAAAGGGACGTGCAATACCCCCGATGGCGCCAAGATTCGCCCGTCCAAAATACGCCGCCCAGACTAATTGGTGGAATGCGACATAGCCACCAATGCCAAATCCAACCAGCGCGGAAAAAATAAACGTCACATTCCCGGTGACGATGATCCCCACCGGCATGATGAGCGCGCAGTAGCATGCGATGACGATGAGCACGGACCGAACGTGGAAGCGATTAGCCACAGGTCCCCAGAAGAAGCGAGCCGCGATTGAGAATAGCCCATAGGCGCTGAATCCAAGCACGGCCACCTCTCGGGGGAACCCCTTCTCCACAAATAGCGGCACCAAGTTGGAGGGCAGGCCACCAATGGAGAGGCTGCCAATGGAAATGCCAAACACGAGCACCCACATCGTCCAGCTTCGAGTGGCGTCACGGGATGTCCAGCTCACATCTTCCACTCGACGAGGGCTGCCGTCCTCGTGCAGGTGGGGCGCGTCTCCATCCGGGAGAAGTCCAACGTCTTCTGGCTGCCGCCGAAGTAGCAAGGCTGGTAAGCCGCCCAGCAGAAGAGTCATTGCGCCCATGGCTAACCAGGCACCGCGCCAGCCGAAGCCCTCAATCCAGAAGTTGACGAGCGGCGGCACAGAGAACGCGGCGATGGCTGACCCCATGGTGGCATAGGCCATCACGGTGCCGCGCTTACGCAGAAACCATTTGGGCACGATGGCCTGAATGATGAGGAGGCCACCTCCGACGGTGGCGATTCCGCCGAAGACACCGAACAAGAGAATGAATTGCCATTCCGTGGTGACGAAGGCGGTCAGTGCCAGGGAGACACTGCAGATCAGGCCGCCAGCAAGAGAGATGATCCGCGCGCCGTGACGCATGTCCAGATAGCCGCCCACGGCGGGTGCGATGAATGCCGCCAGAAGCCCTCGAAGCGTGAGCGCGCCATAGATGAAGGATCGTGGCCAGCCCAATTCTTCTTCCATCGGCAAGACAAACACACCGATGGCCCAATTCTGGGCAGCGAATGTAAAACCCATGATGAGCGCCACGCCGACAATGACCCATCCGTAGAAAAATGGGAGGTGGGCTTGCCAGTGATACCGCGGGCTGGGCACGGGCAGCCGCGCCCCCGAATCACCTCCAAATGCCGGCGTGGTCAAGGGGTTGATCGGTTCGGCGCGGTCATCGCAGGGAACATGGCATCCATCATAGGCACTCAAGGTATCTCAAGTCAGAGTGCAGCGTGAAGATTGTCAGGTGCAATAGGCGTGCACTTGATGGAGAATGGATTAGGATTGCAAGACAGATCAAATACGTCAGGGAGCGCGCTGCACGGTGATTGAAGTACGCCTCGAGGCCCTGAATAAGAAGTTTGGCGACGTGGTTGCTATTAGCAACGTCACGCTCAAGGTATATCCCGGCGAATTCATGGTTCTGGTTGGTCCGTCCGGCTGCGGAAAGACCACACTTCTACGGTTAGTTGCTGGGCTGGAGCAGCTTGACTCAGGTCACATCTACCTCGGCGATGTCTGGGCCAATGAAATTGCCGTGGGGAAGCGAAACGTTCAGATGATTTTCCAGAACTATGCGCTGTGGCCGCATATGAAGGTTCTGGATGAGAAAGGCTATAGCAATATTAGCTTCCCGCTGAAGATCCGGAAGTGGGTCTCCGAGCAGATCGTTAACCGGGCTCAGGAGATCACTCGCCGCGTCGGCATTGGTGAAGAGCTGTATAGCCGTGTCCCGGGTGAGCTTTCAGCCGGTCAGCAGCAGCGCGTTGCACTCTCGCGTGCGATCACAACGTCGCCCCAGGTTTTCCTGATGGATGAGCCCATGGCAAATCTGGATCCCCCGAGCCGGGTGAAGGTGCGTAAGGAAATTTTGCAACTCCACAAGGAGCTTGCTACAACAACGATCCTGGTGACGCACATCATGGCTGACGCATTTGCCATGGCGGATCGCATCGCCATCATGCGCGAGGGGCGGATCGTGCAGGTTGGTACGGCAGATAACCTTCGTAACTATCCCGCAGATGATTTTGTGAAGGACTTCTTGGAGAGCTAGTGACGCGGGACCGAGTGCACGCTCAGTAGCGGTTTGAAATGGCCGCGGTCCAAGTCTTCAGTCAGTGATCCCAAGCACCCTTGGACCGATTGATGAGCCGCGATAGATGACAGGCCTATAATCGACCGAGACCGATCGAGCAGCATGGAGGAATCGAGAATGGCGATGCAATCAGTGCAGGTTGGCTACGGCCTGGACGAGCTCATCAGCGATACCCGGAATTCGATCTTGAACGGGCGCAACATTCCCGAAA
>JBJXFJ010000105.1:0-5646 GCA_046154735.1 Chloroflexota bacterium
TTTCGGGCGGTCAGCAGCAGCGCGTTGCCCTGGCCCGATCACTGGTGCACGAGCCAACGGTTCTACTTCTTGATGAACCTCTTTCCAATCTCGACGCGAAATTGCGCGAAGACATGCGTCATGAGATCAAGTCACTTGTGCATCGACTTGAGATTACGACACTCTACGTCACGCACGATCAACTCGAGGCCCTGGCCATGTCAGACACCGTGGCGCTTATGAGTGACGGTGTCATTGTTCAGTCCGGCGCACCTCGCGAGGTCTATCTGGAACCGAATTCTTCGTTTGTTGCGAACTTCCTTGGACGAACGAATCTGCTTGACGGCAAGGTTGCTCGCCTGGGCCCTCCCGGGGGCGCCGGACTGATTGACACGGCGTGGGGACAGCTTATAGCGCCTTTGCCCGTCTGGGCAGAGGAAGGCAGCAACGTGATGGTCGGGTTTCGGCCGGAGGGAGTGCTACTGAGCGGGACCCCTCCGAATGAGAAGGACAATGTCATTCTGGGCACCGTTGAAACGGCTCAATATCTTGGTGACACCATTGAGTATCAGCTCAATCTTGACGGCCGCCTCGTACGCGTAAAGGGGGAGCCATTCACCCTGCTTGATGAGGGGCAGCGCGTATTCCTGCGCATCCCCCCGGAGCGTTGTTACGTTCTGGAGGGTATGACGGGCGCAGCAGAGACCGCGGCCGCGTAAGGTTTCAGAAGATAAGCCGCGCAGCGCATTCTGGACGCGGGCATGGGTTGATTGCTGTTGCCACGGTGCGAGAATATGTAGGAGTCGGCTCACCAATCGGGAGAAGCAGAGATGCTCATTTTGAGGTGCCCCCTACCCTGACGGTTTTGGTGAATGGCTCACGCTGACGTGCCGCTCTTGCCCAGGCCCCGGCTCGTATCAGAGGTTTACGTAGGTCTCGCCATCAATGACCTCCGGCGGGGAATGACGGCTCCGGCCATATGGCGCTCACCCGCTCGGCGAGTTGACTCGTCCGTCCCGACTTTATCTTCGCAGATGATCACCGTTGCCGCGGAGTCCCCACCGCCCGTCCGAGCGGTGTGCTAGGCCACGAACCCCGGCACAGTGCTGATCAGCTCCCCGACTTCCTTCTCCTTCTGAACCATGGCGTCTACCAGGGCGGAAGCCCCAGTGTAGCGTCGCCCGACAATATACATCGTCCTACTCCGCTTTGACCGTGGCTTGACACCGCATCCCCGCGGGACACCCCAAGACTAGAACATCGGGTGGCAGTGAACGATGCGGCCAATCTCGACGTCAGCCGATGGCGAACAAAGAGGTTAGGTTAGTGCCAAATTCGGAATGTGATACGTGGCATTTCGTGCCTATACTGGGGTGAACAACGATACGTAACCGGAGGATTCATGGAACGCATCATGACGCCCAGCGGTGCAACCGTTTCGTTTGACGCCTATGGCAGTGGGCCACCACTTGTCCTGGTCCACGGAGGCTTTAGTGATCAGGTGACGAACTGGCAGGAGGTCAAGCCCCTGCTCCAGGATCGCTATTCTATTTATGCCCTGGCCCGACGTGGCCGCGGCGAGACCAGCTCCACCACGGGCCATGTGGTGGAGGATGAAGCGGCCGACGTTGTGGCAGTCCTCCGACACATTGGGGTGCCCGCGTTCCTGCTCGGTCACTCGTACGGAGCGGTGTGCGCGCTCGGAGCGGCGGCACTCCATCCTGAGGGCGTCCGTAAGCTCGTCCTCTATGAGCATCCCTGGCCGCACCTGATATCAGCAGAACGCATTGCCCAGCTCGAGGCGATCGCCAAACGAGAGGACTGGGACGGCGTGGTGCGGACCTTTATGCTGGACGTGCTCCAGGTTCCACCGGCTGAAGTGGAGGAGATCAGCGTTTCGCCATTCTGGGATGTGTGGGTGGCGGATGCCAGAGCGACCCTCAACGACTTGCGCGCGCTTGTCAGGTACTCGTTTGACGCGGCGAAGTATCAGTCACTGAGCATGCCAGTCTCTCTGCTCATTGGAACGGAGAGTCCGCGGGACCTCTACGTCACGGACGCCCTCGCCGCGGTTCTCCCGGATGTCCGAATCGCGCTCCTCGAGGGCCAGGCACATGAGGGGATGACCACCGCGCCGGCACAGTTCGTGGACACCGTCTCAGAATTTCTGATTTAGGGACTGAGGCAAGTACACCGATATAGAGGGACGAGGCTGTGACGCAGCCGCGCCAATGCTGAGCTCGCCCGATCCGTCAAGTCCCGGCACGAACCCGGGCGGTGCGCATTCCACGAGTTCCGAACACCCCCGGGATCCAACAGCACGGAGTCCCGTATGCCGCTTGTCTCGCTACGATCCTCGCTCTGAATTGCAGTTCACCAAATTTTTTGGCCCTTGTCCAAGTCGCATCTATCACTACTTTAGAAACCGTGCGGTCGCCGTAACTCACTTGATAGAGGGAGTTGAACCATGTCTGTGTTCTATACGGTTCGCTGCGACATTGGTCCGAGGCAGGAAGAGGAGCTGGACCGGTTCCTCTCGGAGCAAGTCAAGCCGTTCCTGCTTGCTCAGCCGGAGGTGAAGAATTTTCGAGTCTTCAGTGACGCACTGGTTGGCTGGCCCGAACGGACACTCATGATTGAGGTGGATGATCTGGCCAGCCTTGAGCGCGTCCTTCAGTCGCCGGAGCAAGCAGCTCCGGGGCGAATTCATGAAATACGCGATCACTGTTCAAAGTCAGATTCAGGAGCAACTGGTCTAGCCACTGGAGCCGCGGCGGCCCAGGTTTTGGAACGGGATCCTGGTTATGCGATCCCGTCCTTGCATTTCTACCGGGAGTGCGGTCACGCTTCGAAAAAGCCAATGAATCCGGCATTCACTCTCGACGGTGGTGCTACTTGAGTGCCGCCGCCTCGGTGCCGTCCGATCTCTCTTCTCTGGCAAGCTCCGGGAGAACGGCGTCAAAATGCCGAGGAGCCAGGCGCGGAGCTGATTGAAATTCCACTTCTTGCATTGCGTCCAGTTTCGCCGTCTGGCACATGAATGCGAGGTCCGCACCGGAGAGTCCATCGGTCACGGGCAACAGGTAACGGATGAGACCACCGATAGTCAGGTCACCTTCGAGGGCCGCGTCGCGCAGATGAATTCGTAGGATCTCGGCACGGTCGTTCTCATCGGGGAGTCCCACAAAGAGGTGGACACCGAAGCGCCCCGGGCGGAGGGCAGCCGGATCCACCATGGCCATGCGATTGGTGGCGCCGATGACGATGACATCTCCAAGCTGCTCCATCCCGTCCAACTCGGCCAGCAGTTGATTGACCACGCGCTGCGGTGCGCGGGAACCCTCCTGATCGCTATCGCCACGCTTCGAAAGCACGGCGTCGAGCTGATCAAAAAAGACAATGCACGGTGAAGCCCGTCTCGCCACGTTAAAGATGTGCCGAACGCTTTCCTCAGACTCACCGAGCCACTGAGAAAAAAGCTCCGGCCCCTGGATCGGAATGAAGTTCACCCCGGATTCCCGCGCGATAGCTTTGGCCAGCAGTGTCTTGCCGGTGCCTGGAGGACCATACAGAAGGACTCCCAGATTCGTTGAGAGTCCAATCTCGGCAAATTGTTCGGGGTGACGGAGGGGTTGCTCCACAAGGTCGCGTAAGCGCTTCTTGATGTGCTCCAAGCCGCCCACGTCATTCCAGGTCACTGTAGGAAAGGAAATGAGCGATTCGCGCATGGACGCTGGACGAACGCGCTTGAGCGCCGTGTCAAAGTCGCCACCCGTGATGATCAGACTCTCAGGTTGTGGATACGAGGCCAGGGAGGGCGCCGCAATAAAAGACTGGGAAGCTCGGCGGAGGGCATTCAATCCTGCCTCACGGCTGAGCTCCATTAAGTCCGCGCCCACGAACCCATAGGCTCGCTCAGCGACGGACGGAATGTTGACCAGTGCATCATCACTCAGCGGCATTTCGCGGGTGTGCACTCGGAGGATCTGCTCACGTGCAGCGGATGATGGCGTCGGGAAATAGATCTCTCGGTCAAACCGGCCGGCGCGTCGCAACGCCGGATCGATCGCCTCGATTCGGTTGGTCGTACCGATCACCATCACGCCCTCGGCGCGCTTCAAGCCGTCGAGGAGCGCCAGGAGCTGCGTGACTGCCCGCGCATCAGACATGGTCGATGCCATGCGGCGCACCGGGGCAATGGCGTCCAGCTCGTCAATGAAGATGATGGCCGGTGGCTCCGTGCTGGCATCTGCAAAGATCTTGCGCAGGTTCTCCTCGGTCTGGCCGGTATACGTGCCAATGACCTCAGGGCCATTGATGTAGAAGAATCGCGCGTTGATCTCGTTGGCCACGCTCCGCGCCAGCAGCGTCTTCCCGGTCCCGGGAGCGCCAAAGAAGATCACGCCTTTTGGCGGATTGATTCCAAGCTGCCGATACACCTGCGGGAACACCAGCGGGAGCTCCACAAACTCACGCACCTCGCGAATCTGAGCGCTGAGCCCACCAATGTCCTCGTAGGTGGTGTCAACGACGGTTTCGGCACGGCGATCGTGCTCATGATCGTGATCGCCCGGACCGTGATCATGATCATCTTGGATGAGCCACAGCGCGGTGTCCTCAGTGACCACTCCCTCATCGCCGTGGACAAAGTGGACATCATAAGTGATGCCAGCAAGCCCGTCCGGAAGGCGGACATAGAGCATCATCCCGCGGCGCACCGGTGTTTGCTGCTGCGCCAGTACGCGCTTAAGCTGCGGCACTAATTGGGGGTTGTAGCGCTGGCTCATGTCCACGCCAGGAACCAAGGCGAGCTCGGCGGTTGGCTGTAGATTCACAACCTCAAGATGAACATCTTCGTGAGGGTAGGCTTTGAGCGCCTGGCGAGTGAAGCGATCAATCTGAATACTGCCTGGCGCGCCGTCTACGAAAGGCCCCGCAACCTGGCCCAGCACCGTTCGGTCTCGCTGCGTTGTGATTCGAACGGTGTCGCCCGTGGTCGTGTGCAGCAATTCCAACAGGTCAGGAGCCAGGAATACCGCACACAATCGTGCCTCTCGGTAGTCCACGGGACGTGGGTCAATGACGGCGTGATGGGCCATGAATCGCATTTCTCCTTCGCGTGAATATTACACGCGAAGGAACTGCAGCTACGCGGGAACCTCGGCCAACTCAGCGCCGCGTGAGCGTAATGGCACTGTGGCGCCCTGTTCAAGCTAAGAAGGCGAATGAGCGCCGGCAGCCCAGTAGACGGCAACCCATCAAGTGCTTGAGGGGCAATGTACTGCTCTGTCAATCATGGATTGTCGGGTAGAGGTCATCGGTGGTGTCGGGCATCCTGCCCGACAGTATCGGGCGTTCCTGCTCGTCGCCGCGCGGTAAGTTTTTCACTGTCGGGCACAATGCCCGACACCACCGGTGGCAGGGGAGCTCCACAAGCCAATTTAAACGGTGCACCAGCCCTCTTCCATGGGGAGGTTTGGATGCTTGGAATCCCCGCCGCGGGTTCCTTCTCCCCCTGGGAGAGGGTGAGGGTGAGGGTGAGGGAATGCTAGGGCGAGGGCCGCGCGAGCCCCGCATTCACGATTCACTCCCAGACTTCGAGTCTGCCAGAGACTCCAGATCCACGATCAGCGAGAAATGATCACTATCGCCATTCGGGCCCACGCG
>JBJXFJ010000115.1:0-7433 GCA_046154735.1 Chloroflexota bacterium
CCGCTTCATTCGTTTGACCATGATGATGGGCCTACCGTCACCAGACCTCGAGCAGAGAGACAGCATACTTCCGCACCAGCACCTCACTCTGCCGCATTCACCGGTCCCACCGGCACGACGACACGAAAGATGGTGCCGCCAGGTAAACCGATGATTCGGGGAGAAGGGGATCGCCGTGGGAATATCCAAGGCGAGGAGATTTAGAGCTAACCGCCGATTCGACGTTGTGGTCTCAGTGTTGGCACAGGCATGACGTTGATCCGGTACCATTCGATTCGAGCGAATGCGAGAATTAATGGTTCATGGTTTCAGCCCATGCGGGCAACCGACGAGCTGGCCGAGCTGAGCGACGAAACAATCGCCGCAATGGTCAACAGGCTCCAGGGGCGCTCGGCTCGGCGCTGCAGGTTTGTACTGAATCGAGCTAATTTGAGCTCGTATCGCCCCGGTGCCGTCAGGCTGATCCAGCTCCCGGATCCACGCAGACCAGAGTCAATTCCCAGAACCTGCCGTCTGCGAACTTCACTGGACAAGCTGGCTAAAGGGTCCTCGGTCATCGAATCGGCAGAGCAGACGGCTGCCGTGATGAGTCGGGCCTGTGGCTGACCAGCCGGTTGCATCGACCATCGGTCGTCGCATTGCCGGCTTGGCGTTACCAGCCCTCGTGGTACTGGCCGCTGAGCCCCTCTACGTTCTCTTCGATATCGGCGTCGTCGGTCGCCTCGGGGCAGTGAACCTAGCGGGGTTAGCCATCGGCGGGCTCGTACTGAGCCTGCTTCACTCTCTGCTCAATTTTCTGTCGTATGGAACGACAGCTCGGTCAGCACGGCTCTTTGGTGCCGGTGATCGCTCCGCGGCCGTCAATGAGGGAGTCCAGGCCACGTGGCTGGCACTTGGCATTGGCATCATGGTTGTCGTGGTGGTCGTGGCAATGGCGGAACCGCTGGTGTGGATGATCGCAGGCGATAGGTCGATCACCGAGGCAGCGGTGCCCTGGCTGCGCGTCGCGATCTTCGGCGCGCCGGCAATCCTCGTGTCGCTCGCGGGCAATGGCTGGATGCGCGGAGTGCAGGATACGGGACGGCCGCTGCGCTACGTCGTCGTCGGGTTCGCGGTGTCAGCCGTGCTCTGTCCGCCGCTGGTCCACGGCTGGCTTGGTGCTCCGAGGCTGGAGTTGGTCGGTTCCGCGATCGCCAATCTGGTTGGGCAGTGGCTGGCCGCAACGCTCTTCCTCAGAGCCCTGCTTGAGGAGCAAGTGCCACTGCGGAGACAACCCGCGGTGCTGCGAGCGCAGCTCATCATGGGCCGTGACCTGGTGCTCCGAGGTCTGGCATTCCAGATCTGCTTCATCTCGGCGGGCGCCGTTGCGGCTCGCTTCGGCGCCCCCGCGGTCGCTGCCCACCAAGTGGTGCTGCAGCTCTGGGTGTTCCTTGCGCTGGTCCTAGACTCATTGGCCATCGCCGCGCAGTCACTTGTCGGCGCCGAGCTCGGCGCCGGGCGGCTGAAACACGCCCAGATGCTCGCCTGGCGGGTCACCGCATTCTCCACGGTGACCGCTGTACTGCTGGCGGTGGTATTCGGGCTCTGCGCGTCAGTACTGCCCCGAATCTTCACCGATGACCAATCGGTGCTGGCCGAGATTGTGGTGCCGTGGTGGTTCATGGTCGTTCAGCTCCCGGTCGCTGGAATCGTGTTTGCGCTTGATGGGGTGTTGCTCGGCTCTGGCGACACGCGGTTCATGCGAACCGCGACGCTGATCAGTGCACTGACCGGATTCCTGCCACCAATCTGGCTGTCCCTGGCGTTCGACTGGGGCCTCCTGGGAATCTGGTCCGGGCTCACCGCGTTCATGGTGCTGCGCCTGGTGTTCGTGACCTGGCGCGCGCTCTCCGGTCGCTGGCTGGTATCCGGCGCGGGAGGAGCATGATGGCTCCAATCTGGTGCCCGATGGTGGGTGCCGCGGATACTCCTGTACTGTGACACAAAGGTTGGCAGCGAGTCCGTCTCGTGCTCGTAGCCACGGTCTTGCGAAAGCCGCCGGAATATGGGGATGAGCACCGTGCAAGGAGCCGGATGCATCGCCTTCGGCTCCAATCTGAGCATCTCAGGCGAGGGTCTGAGTCATCAGAAGCGCGGTGCTCGAGAGAAGGAACACACGGCGCCTCGTGGAACGCACCTGAAAAAGGGGAGGCGATTGCTTTGATCGCCTCCCCTTTTTCACGTCGTCGTCGCGCGCTACGCCGCCACTGGCACCGTCTCCGTCACCCGCTCCGTGTGGAAGGTGAGCGCATCACCCTCCACATCCACACGGATAACATCACCAGCCTCGTACGTACCGGCTAGGACCTGGCGAGCCAGCTCGTTTTCTACCTGGCGTTGGATCAGGCGACGCAACGGGCGAGCGCCGTAATCCTCGTCATAGCCGTGCTCCACCAGCCACGCGCTGGCGGCGTTAGTCAGCTCCAAACGCAACTCGCGCTCGGCCAATCGATCGCGAAGTTGGCGCAACATTGTATCAACAATCTTGCGCAGGCCTTCTGATCCAAGTCGATCGAAGACAACAATCTCATCAATCCGATTGAGGAACTCTGGCCGGAAGGTCTCCTTGAGCGAGGCCATCACACGCGCCTGCATGCCCTCATCCTTGGCAAACTCCGGATTCCCCAGATCAAAGCCCAGGTGCTCCCGACGCTTGCTGAAGGCCCGGATTGAGCCGACGTTCGAGGTCATGATGATCACGGTATTTCTGAAGTCCACCGTGCGGCCATGGCCGTCGGTCAGGCGTCCGTCATCCAGAATCTGGAGCAGGGCACTCCAGACTTCAGGATGAGCCTTCTCGATCTCATCGAAGAGGATCACCTGGTACGGTCGACGCCGCACCGCCTCGGTGAGCTGACCGCCCTGATCGTAGCCCACATAGCCGGGTGGTGAACCGAACAAGCGCGAAACAGTGTGGGGCTCACGATACTCGGACATATCCAGGCGCAGGAGCGCATCCTCAGCATCGAATAGATAGTCGGCTAGCGTTTTGGCCAATTCCGTCTTGCCCACACCTGTGGGTCCAAGGAATAGAAATGAGCCAATAGGTCGGCGTGGATCGCTCAAACCGGAGCGGGAACGTCGAATGGCGTCCGAGACCACTTGGACGGCCTCGTGTTGCTCAATGACCCTCACGTGCAGGGCATCCTCAAGGTGCAGCAGTTTCTCAGCCTCTTCCGAGAAGATGTTGCGCACGGGCACACCCGTCCACTGGGCCACCACCTCGGCCACGTGCTGAGCTGTGACCTCGCGACGCGCGGGCTCCAGCTCGTTGGCCAGATCCGGGTGCTCTTGCTCCAGATTTAGGCGGTCAGCCTTGAGCTGCGCGGCGCGCTCATAATCGCGCGCCTGCCAGGCTTCGTCCTCTGACCCACGTAGCGCCACGAGCCGAGCCCGAGGCGTATCCGCATCCTCGATGGAGGCACGTAAGCGCACCTTGGCAGCCGCCTCATCCATCACATCAATGGCCTTGTCAGGCATTGAGCGGTCTTGAATGTAGCGGTCTGAGAGCTGCACCGCCGCTTCAATGGCCTCGTCTTGAATACTCAGGCCATGATGCTCTTCATATCGAGCGCGCAACCCACGGAGTATTGCCACCGTGTCCTCCACGCTGGGCTCATCCACGAAGATCGGTGCAAAACGGCGCTCCAGCGCTGGATCGCGCTCAATGCCCTCGCGGTAGTCATCCAGTGTAGTAGCCCCGATGCAACGCAGTTCACCGCGCGCCAGCGCCGGTTTGAGCATGTTGGAGGCATCCATTGCGCCCTCGGCACCGCCCGCGCCTACGATGGTATGCAGCTCATCAATAAAGAGAATGACCTCGCCGTTTGAGGCTTTTACCTCATTTACGACATTCTTGAGGCGCTCCTCGAACTCGCCACGGAACTTGGAGCCAGCCAGGAGAGCTCCAATATCGAGGGACACAATGCGCCGGCCCTTGAGTGGCTCGGGCACCTTGCCAGAGATGACGTGGCGGGCCAGCCCTTCAACAATTGCTGTCTTGCCTACACCCGGATCACCGATGAGTACGGGGTTATTCTTGGTGCGTCGAACCAGCACCTCCATGAGGCGCAGAACCTCGCTATCCCGGCCAATGACCGGATCCAGCTTGTCTTCTCGGGCAAGTTGGGTCAGATCAACGCCATATTTCTCCAGCGACTGGAAGCGCGTTTCTGCACCTGCGTCTTCAACTTTTCCGCCGGCCCGAATCGTGTTAAAGGCATTGGCCAAGCCCTCGCGCTGGAGACCATGCTGAACCAATATTCGCGCGGCCGGATCAGCAGCATCCTCAAGCATCGCCATGAGCAGATGCTCGGTGCCGACAAACCGGTCTCCACGCTGGTCAGCGTTCCGCGCCGCGGCATTCACCAGCCGATCCAGACGCGAGGTCACGTAGAGACGCGAGCTATCCATGGTCTTGGGCCGGCCGTCAAGCTCCACCCGAAGCGCCTCCACCGTGGCACTCGGGCTCCACTCAATACGCCGGATGGCATCTGCCACCAGCCCCTCCGGCTGGCTCAAAAGCGCCAGTAGCAGATGCTCGGTGTCAAGCGCATTGTGGCGCAGAGAAATGAGAATTTCCTGTGCCCGTGCTAAGGTCTGACGGCCGTGCTCTGTAAATCGTTCGATGGGTACCAATGTCCGACTTTCCGGCGGGAGAGCCCCACCTATCAGGAAGTTGACAATCTGACTATAAGCATTGCTTATGTGTTCACAGGTCGTCTTAATGCGTCGCTACTTATCGACTCTGCAGTGTTCAACGCTGCATCAGCTCGGTTGATTCCCGAGGCTGTCAGCCGACGCGCGGTTCGCGCGTGACCCCGCGGTTGCGAGCGGATCTAGCGTTAGTGCTTGTCACCGCTGTCTGGGGCGCCACCTTTGTGATGGTGAAGGACGCACTCCTGGATCTCGCCCCCTTCTGGTTTCTGACGTTTCGGTTCGGACTAGCCGCGCTTCTCCTCGCCCCGCTGGCTCTGTACCCCAGCAGCATCGGTTCGGGGAGTGCAGTCAAGGCCGGGATCATGGTGGGCTCGTTCCTGTTCCTGGGGTACTCGCTTCAGACGGTCGGGCTGCAATACACCAGTGCCTCACGCGCAGGATTCATTACGGGACTTACGGTCGTCTTTGTCCCCATCGGTCAGTCACTCATACTGCGCACTCGACCGAAGTCGGCCACCACCGCCGGCGTCGTGATGGCCGTCGCCGGCATGGCGCTTCTGTCACTCGGGGGGAACGACCTGGCAGCGTTCGCCGTGGGTGACCTGCTGGTGCTTGGCTGCGCCCTGGCCTTCACCGGCCACATTCTGGCCCTCGGTCGGTTTGCGCCATATATGAGCCTGGTACGGCTGACCTTCATTCAAGTGCTGGCCGCGGGCCTGCTCTGCCTGCCGCTGGCCGTGAGCCTTGAGCCCTTCAGCCTAGGTGGGCTCAGCGTCGCCCTGCCGGCGGTGGTCTTCACCGCGGCATTAGCCACCGTAGGCGCGTACTACGTCCAAGCACGCGCTCAGCGGTTTACTTCGGCCACGCATACCGCGCTTATCTTTGCTCTTGAGCCAGTCTTCGCGGCGCTCTTTGCGTACGGCTTCGGTGGCGAGCGGCTTGGCGGGCTGGAAGTTATCGGCTGTCTGCTGATTCTGCTCGGCATACTCACAACGCAGCTTGAACTCGACTAAGCACGGGCCACTTCCACGTTCACTGAATGATAGAATCAACGCAGCCGTGCCCCCTGAGCGAACTCCGTGACCACTGCAGTGCCTAAGCAAGTGACCGCCGGCGCGAGCCCGTTAACTCATTCACCATTGCCGTGGGTGCTTGGCTGTGGAGCGCTCAGCGCCCTCATCTGGTGGCACTTTTTCGCCGATGCATTTCCGCTCGGCCAGTACTACGCTCAGGGCCATGTGGACTATGCCTGGATCACACAGTACCGGCCTGAGGGCTCGCTGACCTTTATGGCGGCGCTGGGCGCGCTCTTCGGGCTCGCCTGGATCGCTCAGCAACGGCTCCAGGGTGAAACCTCACTCGATGCGCTTGGCGTGGTGCTTGGCGGACATGTGGCGTTCAGTGCGGTGCTGCGCGGCATGTATCCCGCCGCCGCCGTCGATATCTATGACTATTACCTGTATGGGCGGATTAGCCTTCTTCACGGCGGAAATCCGTTCACTCAGCCGCCGCGCGCCTTCCCTGAGGATCCCTACCTCTATCTCTCACCCTGGCAGGCCGAGCCATCCGTCTACGGACCAATCTGGCAGATTCTGAGCCTGATACCCACGGCCCTAGCCGGCAATGATCTGCTCCTAGCTATCGGCCTGTTCAAAGTGACGGCCATCCTGGGCTCACTTATCACCTCGGTGCTCATTTATGTCACGCTGAAATACCTGGCACCTGAGCGGGCCATTGCCGGAACACTCTTCTTTGCCTGGAATCCGCTGGTACTCTTTGAGACCGCCGGGAATGGCCACAATGACTCCGTCATGACCGCTTTCATGATGCTCGGGGTCTATGCGCTTCTCGTTGGCCCTCGCTGGGCGGCCTTGCCCGGACTTGCCGCGGCGGTGCTCACCAAAGTGCCCTCCGTGCTGCTGGGACCGCTGCTCCTGGCTGGGGTGCTGCGCTCAGATCGCTGGCCGCGAGCCGTGCGCGTAGCAGGCATCGGGATAGCCATCTCGCTTCTGCTGGCCATTGTGACCTATGCGCCATTCTGGCAAGGGCTCCCAACCCTGAGCTTCCTGGGCCGAGGCCACTGGTTCACCGCCTCACCGGCCACCATCCTGCGCGAGCTCTTGCGCCAGCAGGGAATGGAATTTGAAGCCGCCAACCAGTCCGCCACGCTGATCTCCGCGGCGCTGTTTGGGCTGGTGTATGTGGTCTCACTGATGCTCTACTGGCGGTCAGTGGATTCCTCAGCACCTCGGTCATCTACACCTCACCAAGTGGCAGATATGACCCCAGGTGCAGGTGCTCCGCGCATCACCCATCACTCATCACTCATCACTCTTCATTGGTTACGCGCCGCCTACCGTGTGACCATGGCGTATCTAGTGATAGCCGCGCTGTGGTGGCACGCCTGGTATCTGATCATGCTGATCTGCTTCGCCGCGCTTCTGGGTGACAAGAGGCTCGAGATGCGCTGCAATCTGTTCTGCTTTGGCGGCTTGTTGTCCTATGTGGTCTTCAAATACGTGTGGTGGTACTGGGAACCCACCGGCGACTACTTCCGAATCATGCTGGTCAGCGTGATCGCGATTTTTTCGCTCCCAGCACTGCACTGGCTCACGAGCTTTCTGGACCAATTTGAGCGCATTGATGAGAGCGCCAGGCACACTCATAGGGGTTAGGTCAGGGTCATTTCAAAGCCGGCGGAGTCCCGGCCCTCACCCCAGCCCTCTCCCAGGGTG
>JBJXFJ010000124.1:0-13732 GCA_046154735.1 Chloroflexota bacterium
TTCCGCATGCGCGGTACGCGTATCTGGAAGGCGGAGTGGCCTGGTTCCTGGTTTGCCTGGAGCGGTTTGATCGGAGCTGGGAGACGCACCTGGCGCATGACCCGCGGAACGAGCACTTCCAATTACGAGAAGGCGAGCGGGTGAGCGCGTACATGAAGCGGCAGATTGCCGAGGGGCGCCTGTACATTGGGTGCGAAGGGGAAGAGCCGGCGATCGCGGAGGCGGCGCGGGTGGTGGGCGCGGAAGCGTTCCTGTTTAGCACGGACTTCCCGCACGAGGTGACGGCGCAGATGTGTCGGCACGAGATCGAAGAGCTGCTGGAGAACGAGGAGCTGGGAGCGGGCCAGAAGCAGCGGATCCTGGCAGAGAACGCGGAGCGGTTCTATCAGTTAGCACCGGTGGGCGCCGCGACTTAACGCCGTATCAGGAGATATGCGGACTGCTGGCTTTCAATGAGAGCAATGCTGGCCCGCACTGGTCAGGAAACCCAATACTAGATGAGCGCCACCGTTGACGGGGGCAAGGCGTGCACGAGCGCGCTATGTGAAGACGTTGAATCCTACAATTCTAGTTCTCAGACTCAACGTTGAGTGGAGGAGCCAGTGGCCGAGACAATTCTGAAGCTTGAAAATGTCGTCAAAGTGTTTGGGAAGACGCGCGCCGTCGATGGCTCGAGCTTCGAGATCCAGCGTGGCGAGTTCTTTACGCTGCTCGGCCCGAGTGGCTGCGGCAAAACCACCACGCTGCGGATGGTTGCCGGACTTGAGCGCAATGACGGTGGTGTGATCTCGTACAGTGGGAAGCCGATTGCTGATCCCTCTCGAGGATTATTTGTACCCCCTCACAAGCGCAACGTGGGCATGGTGTTTCAGAGCTACGCGATCTGGCCGCACATGACCGTCTTCGAGAACGTGGCGTATCCGCTGCGGCTCCGCAAGATGTCATCGCAGGTCGTCAAGGAAAAAGTTGAGAAGGTGCTCGAGCTTGTCGGAATGGGGGGGCTGGGGGATCGCCCCGCGCCGCTCCTCTCAGGCGGTCAGCAACAGCGTGTGGCACTCTGCCGGGCACTGGTATACGAACCCGATCTCCTGCTTCTGGACGAGCCGTTTAGCAACCTGGATGCCAAGCTGCGTGAACAGATGCGGATTGAGGTCAAACTACTCCAACGCCGGCTTCAGATTGCCGTGCTCTTCGTCACACATGACCAGACCGAAGCGCTCACCATGTCAGATCGCATTGCGGTCATGAACCTTGGCAAAACTGAGCAGCTTGGTCCGCCTGCAAGGCTCTATGATGAGCCGGCCTCGCCCTTTGTACGTGACTTCCTCGGTCAAACCGTGAGTTTGCGCGGTGAGCTTGTGGGCGGGTCAACCAATGAGCAGCTTGGTATTGCCATTGGGAATGGCGATGACACCGCGCGGCTCTTCAGTCGGAAGCATTCTCTCGAGGGGCTGGCAGACGGTTCAGTTGGTTACCTCTCGATCCGGCCGGAAGACATCGAAGTTGAAAATGTCAATGGCGATCAGCAACGGCGGGACAATTCGCTCTTCGGCACCATCGAGACGCTCCTCTTTATCGGCGATCGCTGGCAGGCGCAGATCTCGCTGCCTCACGGAGATGAGCTCTTACTCTTCTTGCCCCGCAGTGTTGGATGGGAAGAGGGCCAGAGCGTTCGTCTGACCTTTCCGCCGGAAAGGACGCACATATGGCCAGCGTAAGCACCGATGTTGGCGGCGTTGATGTTCGTCCCGCTGGGCGCGGATTTCCAAGACTCTCATTGGGAACGGGGCTCTGCGTCCTGGTGCTTGCCGTGGTTGGGTTCGTGGTGCTTTACCCGCTGTGGTTGATTCTGTACCAGAGTTTTGACGTGTCGAGGCCGGGCGAAGCCGCTCGGTTTGGACTGGATGGTTGGTACGCCATCTTTAATGAGCGAGGGTTGCGGACAGCGGTGAACAATACGCTGCTGCTGTCTATTTCACGCCAGCTCATTGCCCTGCCAATTGCTATCGGAATTGCCTGGCTCATTGCGCGGACGGATCTGCCGGGGCGTAACTGGTTTGAGTTTGGATTCTGGCTCAGTTTCTTTCTGCCCACGCTCACCGTTACCCTGAGCTGGATCCTCGTTCTGGATCCGGATTACGGCTTGTTCAATCAGCTCATCAAGCCGCTCGGCCTGCACTTCAACATTTACTCCTTCTGGGGCATCGTCTGGACGCACCTCGTTGCGCACAACATCAGCGTAATGGTGATGCTCCTAACACCGGCATTCCGCAATATGAACGCATCCTTCGAGGAGGCCTCGCGGGTAGCCGGGGCCAGCACTCTGAGCACGATCTGGCGAATCTTCGTGCCCGTGATGATGCCCGCGATTCTGGCTGTAGAGCTCATTGTGCTCATGCGCTCGCTCGAGTCGTTTGAGGTTGAGCAGATTCTTGGACCCCCCATTAGCCTTCAGGTCATGAGCACCTGGATCTATAGCACCTTCTATCAGCAGACTCCGCGATTCGACGCGGCTTCGGCTCTGGCAGTGCTGTTGGTGCTGTGTATGCTCGTGTTGATCGTGCTCCAGCAGCGTTTTCTCGGTAACCGCAAGTACACCACCGTCACTGGTCAATTCCAGGGGCAGGTCTTTCGTTTGGGCGCAGCCCGCGTGCCGGCGCTTGCATTCATGGGCTTCGTGATGTTCTTGATCATGGGTGTGCCCTTCGTATTTGCCACGATGGGCACGTTCATGAAACTTTTTGGTTACTTCACGGCAGACCCCTGGACACTTCAGCACTGGCAGACCGCATTCAAGGAGCCGTTACTTCTCCGTTCACTACAGAACACCTTGATCCTGGCCACCAGTACGGCCCTTGTTTCGGTGATCCTAAACTCACTCATTGCCTACATCGTTGTTCGCACGCGGTTCTTTGGTCGCCATACGCTGAACTTCATCACCTGGCTGCCATTTACGGTGCCGGGCATCCTGCTTAGCCTGGGTCTGCTGGCCATGTTCCTCACACCCGCCTTCAGGCCGATGTACGGGAGCCTGTATGTGCTCATCATCGCGGGCGTCGTCTCGGGAATGCCGCTGGCGGTGCAGATCACAAAGAGCAACCTGATGCAACTTGGGCCGGAGCTGGAGGAAGCCTCCTATATCACTGGCGGAAGCTGGTGGCACACCTATCGACACGTTGTATTGCCACTGCTCCGGCCCACGCTGGTTGTGGTGGGGCTCATTGCCTTTATTGGCGCGGCACGCAACGTGGCACAGGTGGCACTACTCTCCAATGCCCAGAATCGCCCGCTCTCAATGCTCCAGCTTGATTACATGGCCGAGGGAAAGTTTGAGGTTGCGGCCGTGGTGGCCTGCGTCATCCTTTTCCTGACCGTTGGACTGGCGCTGGCTGCGCGCGCATTCGGCTACCGCGCGAGTGCTTGAATCTAGTGCTAGACGGACGGAATCCAGGATACCCTCATCCTGAACTTCGTCCGTCTGCCACTAGATCAACCCGAGTCCGCCGTCAATCACATAGATCTGGCCGGTGACGTAAGACGACGCTTCTGACGCCAGATACACGGTCAGTAGACCAACGTCTCGCAAATAACCCTCCCGACCAAGGGGTACCCGCGCGGCGAGCTCCTGGCGATCTCTCTCAAGCTGCTCAGGGGTGCGCTGATCTGGGTCCGGAAATATCCCAGGACCAATGGCGTTCACGCGCACTCCGTATGGCGCCCACTCCACGGCAAGATCCCGGGTAAGCTGGTTGAGCGCGGCTTTGCCCGCGTTGTACGCGGCGCTGGCCAGACGGCCGCGGGACGTCACGTAACTGGAGATGTTAATCATCGTTCCGCCGCGTTGAGCGAGGAGCGCCGGCCCAAACGCCCGTGCGCCAAGGTACGCGTGCGTGAGATTGAGATCAATGACGTGCTGCCAGTCTGAAAATGGCATCTCGCCCTCAGGTCCATCTGGCAAGCGGACGACTGGGCGTCGAATCGAGTCCCCCACGCAATTCACGAGAATGTCAATCTCGCCGAATCGTGCCATGACATCGGCACCCAGTGTGATCATGGAGGCGTCGCTTGTTGCGTCCACCGAAAACGCGGCACTGCCGCGGCTCAGGGCCGTCACGCTATCGGCCACCTGCTGCGCATTGACCATGCTGGCGCTGGCAATCGCCACATCCGCGCCCGCTTCCGCTAGCACGAGCGCGACGCCCTTTCCAATCCCTCGCCCGGCACCGATGCAGAGCGCCCTGCGCCCCTCAAGGCTGAATTCCTTCAACATGCTGCGACTCCGGAAATTGTGATCATATTGACGTATGAGTGTACGGCCTACATGGTCGGTTCGGTAGACTCAGCGTGTGCCTGACGTCTAGAGGGTAGCGCTGCCCAAGTGCCACAACAGAGACCCGCCCACCGTTCTATCCCGGATTACCCGCTGGGCATAAGGTCGATTTCGAACGTGAATCGGCGGGCTGTCCCGTATGGTTGTTCCCTTCGGCTGTGTAATGAGGGAATATGCGTTTGGACGGCGCTACCGGGGCCACAGCTGAGATGGGTACAGGGTTTCATCGCCGCACGGCGCTCAAGATGTCGTGAAACGTGCCGATCATTCATACTGACTGCAGGCTCGCGCACAATGATCAGACGGACCGATCCACGGGACGTAGTGGTGGGATTTCTGGTGTCGCCCATCAGTCCGTGGGAGAACCGCCCTCTAGAGGAGGAACCAAACTCATGGTCGTTCATGAACAGTCCCACGATGCAACGTTGGTGATCCGCCCAATGGGGATCGGCGAGATTCTAGACGCGGGCTTTTCCCTCGCCCGAAACCATTTTCGACTTCTCGTCACCATCGTTGCCTGGGGTGTCATTCCCGGGCAAGCATTGGGCGCCATTGGCGCATTGATGTTGTCCGGCTTTGACGAGATTTCTGTGACAGAGACGCTGACCGTCGGGTTGCTGCTCGGGAGCGTTCTCTCGGCATTTGGGGGCACTCTGGCTGTGTTTGCCCTGCAGATTGCCGTGGCTAAACTGATCGATCCCTCAGCGTCTGAAGTTCCGATGCGCCCGTGGCCGCTCTACCGGGCGGGAATTGGTCGGATGTTCTTCTGGGCGATCTTTGTTCTGGTCCTGGTAATTGCCGCGATACCGCTTTTCGTGCTCTTTCCTCTGGGCATTTACTTGATGGTCCGCTGGTCCCTGCTCTTCATCCCCTTCGTGGTCGAGCAGAAGGGGCCGGTGACCGCCATGAAGCGAAGTTGGGCGCTCACCTCGCGTGCGTGGTGGCACACGGCACTCGTCCTGGGAATCACTTCTCTTGTGATGTCCGTCCTACAGGGTGCTATTGGAGCCGTCCTAGCGTTTGCTGGTCTCGTGCTTGGCGGTGTGGCTGGCGGTGCAGCGTCCGGGTTCGCCACCTTGCTTGCCCAATCAGTGGCTGGCGTTCTTTTTTCACCGTTCTCTATCGCCATCTATACGGTGCTGTATTACGAGCTGCGAGCGCGGAACGAGGGCTTTGATCTGACGCAGCGATCGCAGCAGATGCTGTCGCCGCGCGAGTGAGGCGATGGACGGCGGTACTAGCGCTGCTGGCCATCTGCGCTTGGCCAGGACTCGCCAACGCATCGACAGAACAAGCCCGAGCAGTCCTCGAACGAGGAGTACACGACCTCGATCACGCCGCAACGCTCAGTGAGCCACAACGTACATCCGCAATTACTTCAATCGTCAATCAGGTCCGCGGCGAGACTTCGCTGGGTATTGGTCCGTGGCTCCTGGCACCACTGGACACCCAATCACCAGATCTCCCTCTGGCCCGCACTCGATTCAGCGCGGCCCTAGAGGCACTGAGTCATGAGAGCTCGGGCACAGACCTGGATGCACGACGTCAGGCGCTTAGAACAGTATTGGGCGGGTCGCCATTTCAGACGCGGGATATCAAGGGGCTCGCACCGGAATGGCTGCTTCCCATGACGCTGATCCTGGAATGGCTGATAGACCGAATTGGAGAAATCATCCGCTGGCCCTTCGACCGGCTTGGTGATGCCTACGCTGCGTTTATTGAGAGTCCAGCGTTTCTACCAGTTGTCACCCTGCTGGCGCTGGGTGCCATTGTCTCACTGGTGATGCTGTACCGGCGCGGCCTGCGAGCGGCGCTGGTGAGCGAGGCCGCGGTGACCGAGGCTGGCGCGCCTCTCCCACTCACTAGCGCACAGGCGGTGGAGCGGGCGCAAAGGTATGCCTCGGAGAGTCGTTTTCGAGAGGCGTGCCATTTCGTGTTCCTCTCCGCCATGCTCTGGATTGAAGAGCGCGGTGTGACGCACTTTGATCAGTCAGCAACCAATTGGGAGCATCTTCAGCGTCTGGATCGGCAATCACCGGTGTCGCCTCCATTCCGTGGTCTAGTTGATCGATTTGATCGGCTCTGGTATGGCCAGGCAGATGTCTCAGCCGCGGACTATCGCGATCTCGAGGAGCTCGCGTTGCGGGTGCGGAAGGCCGCCGTGTGATCCAGACACTTCGGCGGTACCGCGTCATTACGCCACTTCTGGTGTTGCTTGTGTTGGGCGCCGTTGCCGGCTTCCTGCTCGATAAGCGGGATGATGAGCGCCGGTCAGGGCCGGCGCTGTTCAGCCGCGATGCTGACTCGGACGGTACGCTTGCGCTGGCGCTCTGGCTGGAGCGCATGGGCTATGATGTCCGCCGTTTGGAGTGGACTGAAGCCGTACCGAGTGAGGATCTCGATCTGCTCTTCCTGCTCCGTCCCACGCGCCGATTACGCTCCAGTGAGGCCGATGATCTCCTTGGTTGGATCAATGCGGGCGGAGTATTGGTTTACCACCCCAATCGATTTTCCAGTTCAAACACCCCACCTGGTCCAACAGATGGTCTTACGAACGCACTCGGCCTCGAGACTCGACGAGTATCTACCATTGCTCGCGCGCGAGTGGGGTTGCCGCTCTCCACGCGCCCAGAGCTGAGCGAGTTAGGCGCGGGCGCCACGCTGGAGCTGGAGCTTCAGGATGCCGCCTGGGTTCCGCTGTTGTTGAGTGAGCACCGGGTGCTCGGCGCCACACGTCCTCTTGGCCGCGGCCGCGTGTACGCGTTCACCACCCCGGCGCTCTTCGATAATCAACGCATCGCCGAGCCTGGAAATGCTGAGATGATTCTGAGCATCCTGAACCAGAATATGGCTGTCCGCCGGGTGGCTTTCGATGAATACCACCATGGTCTCGTTCGAGATCCGGATCTGATGACCACCGTGCGCTCAAATCCGTGGGGTTGGTCGCTCTTATACGCGGGTCTGGCAACGCTGCTCTTCCTGGTCTGGGGCGGACGCCGGTTTGGTCCGCCATTAATTCCAGAGCCAATCCTGGGGCGGAGCACTGGCGACTATGTCTCCGCGCTGGCCGGGCTCATCCAGCGCGCTCGGTCCGTGTCCTGGGCACAACGTGAATACACGCGCCTTCTGCGTCGTGAGCTGAGCCGATTGCTCGGCGTTCGGACGGATGCATCGCTCGCGGATCTGGCTCGAGTCATTGAAGGCCGGCCAGGGGGAGCTTCGCTGGGGCTCGTGCATCGTTTGCGTGAGTTAGAAGGGTCAACGGTGAGCGAGCGAGCGCTGCTTGATCGAGTTCGAGATTCGGAACGTGATCTGCGCGTGCTGCGCGGGGTGGAGGAAGGTTGATGAGTGTGACAGCCTTGTGGGAGGCACTACAGGAACAGTCAGGCCGAGTGATCGTGGGGCTGGATGATGCCATGCAGCTTGTCACCATCGCGCTGTTCTCGGGCGGACACGTGCTTGTTGAAGGGGTGCCGGGCACCGGGAAGACGCTGCTCGTGAAAACCCTCGCGCGTTTGATTCAAGGTGAATTCAAGCGCCTTCAGTTCACGCCTGACCTCATGCCGTCTGACATTGTGGGCACAAGTGTCTTTGACCTGGCGACAAATGAATTCCGAGCTCGGAGAGGGCCGATCTTCGCCAACATCGTGCTCACGGATGAGATCAATCGAGCGCCACCCAAAACGCAGTCCGCCCTGCTGGAAGCCATGGAGGAGTGCCAGGTCACGATTGACGGCACGAGTCACCCTCTTCCAGAGCCGTTCATGGTTGCGGCCACCCAGAATCCGCTGGAGTACGAGGGCACCTATCCACTGCCTGAAGCGCAGCTTGATCGCTTCCAGTTTAAGGTGCTGGTGGACTATCGCAATGCCAGTGACGAGGAGGAAGTCCTCCGACGGCATCGGAGCGGCAGCACGCCGGAGGCTGTGTCCGCGGATCTGCAGCCGGTGCTTACCCCGGAGAGCGTGATGGAAGGGCGTCGGTCTGCTGAGCTGGTGCGGGTTGATGATTCCGTCATCAGTTATGCCACGGCCATTGCCCGGGCATCACGGCAGTCGCCGGATCTGCACCTCGGCGCGAGCCCGCGCGCGTCCATCGCAGTCATGCGCGGAGCAAGGGTGCGCGCGTTGATGCAGGGCCGCGACTTTGTGATTCCCGATGATGTGAAGGCACTGGTGCCGCCGGCCTACCGGCATCGCATCCAACTCAAGGCGGAAGCGGAGATTCAGGGCGTGAGTCCAGACGAGGCCGTAGCGCGCATTCTGGATAGCGTTGAGGTACCGCGCTGAGTCGTTCGTTCTGGCGCGACGTGCCCGCGCCCACGGTGCGACTCTTCCTGCTGGTGCTTGGGGTGATTGTGCCCCTGGCGCTGGGGACGTGGATACCGTGGATGCTTGGTGTTGCCGGGGCCTGGGGGTTGGCTTTGCTGGGGCTGCTCGTGCTTGATGTGCGCGCGGCTGTCGCGGCGAACGATCTGATCGTGGTCCGGCGGCACGATCCACGGCTGTACCTGGATGCGGAGAACTCAATTCGATTAGCCGTAACGAATCGATCTCGCCGAGAGGTGCAGGTGCGCCTGCGAGATACGCCGCCGGTCTCATTTCACTCGAGTGCGGTGCTTTTGAGCGGCGCCATTGCCCCACTGAGTACTCAGGAGCTGGGGTATAGCACTCGTCCGCTTGCGCGGGGCCGCTACAGTTTTGGAGTGGCTGTCATCCGCTGGTTGGGACCATTCGGGCTTGTCTGGCGCCAGCGCACGTTACCCGTTCAGGAAGAGATTCCCGTTTACCCGAACCTGCTGGAAGTTCAGAAGTACGACCTACTGGCTCGTCGGGGACTCCTCCAGGAGATGGGATTGAGGAATGCGCGCTACATTGGGCGCGGCACGGAATTTGAAAGCCTCCGCGAGTATCAACCGGATGATGATTATCGCCGGATCAACTGGAAGGCCACGGCTCGGCGCCGCCGACCCGTGACCACTCAGTACGAGACTGAGCGCAGCCAGCGGCTCATCATCATGCTTGATGCCGGCCGCATGATGATGACCAGGATTGGGGATCTGACTCGCCTGGACACAGCGGTAAATTCAGCGCTGCTCCTCTGCCATGTGGCATTGAAAAGGGGCGACCGCGTGGGACTGCTCAGCTTTGCGGAGTCCGTGCAGGGATTCGCTCCACCACGCTCAGGCCGAGCGCAGTTTCACCGCATCACCGAGCAGTTGTACGACGTGCGCCCACAGCCCATTGAGTCAGACTACCGTGCCGCGTTTACGCGCCTGCGATCCGTGCTGCATGGGCGAGCCCTGGTGGTGCTATTTACCGACCTGAATGATCCGGATGTAGCCCGCAACATAGCTCACTACATGATTGGACTGGCTCGCTATCATCTGCCACTCTGCGCAACCTTGCGTGATCCGGCAATTGATACAGCGGCGGGCGCCATTCCCGGCTCCGGCCGTGAGCTTTATCGCAAAGTGGTGGCGGGGCGCCTGCTTGAAGACCGTTCCATGGTGCTTGATCACCTTTCCCGCAGCGGGGTGCTTACCGTGGATGCGGCCGCGGACAGGCTCACACCCTCTACCATCAACCGCTACATGGAGCTCAAAGAACGAGCACTACTTTAGGTCGGACCTCGCGGTGGCGCCCTCTAATCTAATGGATCATTGCCGGACTGGTAGGGCATCTTCAGGAACTGGTTTATTCAACCGCCGTCGGTCTTCAACCCTCCTGCCAGAGGCGTTTCCAACATCCATTGCCCGAAGCGGTTGGTATCAGCGCCCACGGGTGAGCCGCATGTTTGAGGTCGATAACGAGGCGGATTAGCCGAGCAATAGCCGGTCCAGCACCTCGATGAGCGGGGGAAGATCGCTGCCGGCGACCTTCCATACGAGCTCGTCGTCGATCTCGGCATATCCATGAACGAGGATATTTCTGCATCCGATGATGCGCTGGATCTCGGTCACCTCGTGCGCGGTTTCGGGGTCTTTCCTGGTTAGTTAGCTCAGCGCCCCACCTAAGGTAATGAACTATCGCTCGATAGATAAGCGCAGTAACTGATCGAGGAGATAGTCCTGAAACGTGTGACTCAACGCGTGCTCCAAGATCCAGAGCGCCGATGTCCGAGCATCCCAGAGCAGTTTGGGGGATTCAGCTCGCATAGATCAGCAAGCGACTCTGTTCTATGCTCTCGCGCAAGTAGGGGTTACGGATTACGGGATTCGAAAGAAGGTCAACGGGACGACTGAGCAGATTCTCTAGCTCCCGGAGCAGTCCAAAATAGGCGTCTGGGTAGGCGCGTCCTTCAAGTGGAAGAAAACGCACCCAGAAGTCAACATCGCTAAGCTCAGGGTTGAAGAGATCGGTTGCTGCTGAACCGAACAACTCTAGCCGTAGTACGTGGTACCGCTGGCAGATGTCTGCAATTTCCTGGCGTCTCTCTGCAATAATCGGATGCATCTCAACTGACCCACTAGTGTTCACTCTTATATTGCCATGATGCTGATTCGGGTCCAAATATCAGCCACGCGAATGACCCTCACCACGGTATTATGCTGCTTCCCCGTGCTTGTGAAGCACATGGGACAAAGCTCTGCGGCTGAGCTGGATACGCTCGGTTATCACGGTAGTGAAAACATGAGCCCGCCGAGCCCGTAACTCAGGAAGACTGGCTCGAATGATCGCGGATGAAATGGCGAGCGCTGGGATTATGAGCCCCCGTGGCCGCGGATTCACGACCGACCAGCAGCAGATACGCGTACATTACCACTCCGGTGAATATGCCTAGGGCCAGTTTCCAGCTCCAATGGAGCAAGAGGGGTGAAAAGAATCCCTCGATGACGCCTGCCACGGCCATGAACGGGATGGTGCCAAGGAGCAGGCGCATGGAACGAGCGCCAACAATGCTCAGAGCATCTTTGCGAGTCTGAAGCCCGGGCCAGAGAATCGCTTTTCCCAGCATGAGTCCGCAGGCGCCGGCAATGACGATGACGCTGAGCTCCAGGAATCCATGACCGGCGATCCACCAGACAAGCGATTCACCCAAGCCATATGCGGTCAAGGCGCCGCTGATGGCGCCAATGGAGATGCCATTGCTCACGAGCACCCAGCATGTCAAGAGCCCGGCGGTCATGCCTCCGGCGAGGGCCAGGAACGATACCTGGATATTGTTCGTCATGATAAACGTGGCCATGACCGAGCGCTGCTCTTCGGGTATGTCAAACCAGTGCCGTCCCGACTTGATCAGGTTGAGGGTGCGCGCGGGCACCATCAGCTCAGCGGAATCAGGATGGACCAGAATGGCTATCAAAGAAGCGATCAGGGGTCCAAAGAAAAGGACCGCGGCGGCAACGAGATACGGCCAAGCGGAGCGGAATTCTTGCGGGAGCTCCTGTCGGAAAAAGCGCACAAGGGCGTCCCGCGGTGCGGGCGGCTCACGATAAATCTGCCCGTATGCCCGCGCTACCAGCTCATTGATATAGCGTGTGGTGCCATCCGACGGAAAATCCCGCCGAGCAACCGCGAGATCTGAGGTAGTCTGTCGATAGAGCCGTGCCATCTCGTCAAGCTCGTCCACGCTCAAGTGAGAGCGCGTGGAGCGAGATCGATTCAACAGCGTGCTCAAGCGTTCCCAGCGGGCCCGCCGATTGGCCACAAATCGTTCAATCATGAAAGAGGAGTACTATCGCGCAGCATGACACATGGAAACAGCGATGATTATAGGCTCGTCCTGCCTGAAAATGTGGAGCTGCGCTTCGATATTGCCGGGGTAGGGTCGCGCACCATCGCGGCCATCATTGACTACGCGCTGCTCTACGGCGGAATCATGGCCGCGGCGATTGCGTATTCAAGGAACCGGTTACTGCTGCGTGAACTCATGCTTGATGTCGACCTTCCCGATTGGGTCACGGATCTCGCTGGCCCAGGCTCGCTGGCGCTTCTCGTGCTGGGCGTGTTCTTCGCCTGGTGGGGCTATTTCTTCATGTTTGAGATGGTGTGGAATGGACAGACGCCCGGGAAGCGGCTTTTTGGCCTCCGGGTTGTGCGGCGTGGCGGACAGTCGATATCTGCCATTGCCTCATTGGTCCGCAACGTTGTGCGGGCCGTGGACATGTTCATGTTTCTGGGGCTGGTAGTCATGATTGTTGATCGCCAGAGTCGCCGGCTTGGCGACTTCGCGGCTGCAACGGTGGTGGTGCGTGAGCCGCGCGGAGGGGGTCGATCGCTCATTGATGGCGTTGCCATGCCGGACAACTCAGAACGGGCTCGGTCCCTGGCACCCGTGGCGGGCGCGCTGACCATGGAGCACTATACGCTCATCCGTGATTTTTTTGCGCGCTCGCGGCGGATGCCCGCGGCCCGGGCACAGGAGCTCGCGGCGCAACTGGCCGTGGACATCGCCTCCGTCCTTGCGGTAAAGCCCGCGGATATTGGCGACCCCACGCAGTTCCTGGCCGCGGCGGCCCAGGCGTTTGAAGTGCATCATCGCTATTACGAGACTCCCACATAAGTAATCTCTGGCGTGCGGCGGCTTTCCTCCCCCACCCACCAGAGCTCAGGCGTCCCTCCGCCTATTGTGCTGGTATCAAGCGATGCCGAGAGCACGCAGGACAACGAAGATAACGACAATTGCACCGATGACATAAAGTACGCTGTACATGATTTCCTCCTGGAGCCCCGCAGTGCTGCTGATCAGGGGCTTGTCGTAATTGGTGGATTGGGGACGTCCATCGACTCGGCATCATCGATTTCAGGACAATTTGCATAGTGACCAGAGGGCGCTCCACTCACCGGGTGTTCAAGGTCGCCACGCTCGGCAAGCCACCGTAAGAACTGAAGACTTACCAGCTCCGATTTCCATGCTCGCTCAACCACTGCTTGTGGCTGTGTGCTGTGTGTTGAGTTTGAATTGCTCATGTGCGCCCGCCTCACCCCGTCAATGTGCCGATCGAGCGTTAGCGCCCGATTCCGAGAATCCAGAGGACGATGATGAGGCCGAGCGGAAGGCCGAGCAGCCAGAGTAGTACAAGAAACATGGCACTCGCTCCTTTCTGATTGAGCTGACCTCTCTTGAGGCCGCAACCTACTGACACAAAAGCAGGAAGCGTGCCGTTGAATGAAAATCCGCCGTGACACCGGCAGGAGGCTACTGTCCCTCGACTGATCCTGCGGAATGTTCAAGCGCAGGGCGCTTACTAATGTGCCGGGCATCGCCGCACCGGCGTGGAAGGAAGAGGGCGGCTGATCGCCCTCCAGGGCGATCGATGAGCCCGACGGCGCAGGCCACGGATTCTCGACATCGCCGGTGCGATCCAGGACGACCGTGGTGCACGTCCCGTGGCATGGCTCTCAGGCTCCGTGCGCACGTACATCCGTGTCGATCGGGCTTCGAGACGCCGCCACTGGG
>JBJXFJ010000365.1:0-4063 GCA_046154735.1 Chloroflexota bacterium
TTCTGCATGGGCGCATGCCAGATGTCGTACATGACCACCGCGAATACGGTGGTTCAGGTGGTGGTACCGGATCAACTGCGCGGGCGAGTGATGAGCATCTGGATGCTCGACCAGGGTCTTGGCCCCAGTGGCGCGCCGTTTGCGGGCATCAGCACCGAGTTCATTGGTGCTCCCTATACGGCCACCTGGATGGGTGCGGTGGTCGTGCTGCTGGCCGTGGTTGTGGCCTGGCGAGTACCACGCATTCGGCAGATTGAGTCGTAATGGTGGAGGCCGGAACGCGTGAGGCGAGTTTCTTCCAATGGGTGACTGATGGCCAGCGCTGACGCCGCCACAATTGAGGCGGCGTCGCCCGTCAGCAATCTGCCGGCACCCGTTCCCACCCGCCTACCGGCTATCATCGCTTCACTTCGGCACGGTGATTTTCGCACACTCTGGTACAGCATCTGTGTACTCAGCGCTGGGCAGTGGATCCAGCAGGTGACCCTCGGCTGGCTCGTGTATGAGATGACCGGCTCCCCGGTCATGCTGGGTCTCATGCATACGCTGCGATCCAGCCCGTTCCTCTTTGCGGGGCCACTCGCCGGCGTGGCCGCGGATCGCATGGACCGTCGCAAACTGCTGCTCGCCATGCAGCCCATGGTGGCCGCCGCCGCCTTTGTCATGGGCGTGCTCACCGTAAGTGGCTGGCTCGAGGTGTGGCACGTGTTTGCATTCACCCTATTTGCCTCCACGATCTGGGCGATTAACAACCCGATTCGTCAAGCACTGGTGCCGAATCTCGTTCCACGCGCGGACATGATGAACGCCATTGCGCTGAGCTCCGCGGCGTTCAACATTTTCAAGATCGTGGGGCCGGCGCTCGGTGGGGTATTCATTGCCTGGTTTGGCCCGGGTGGCAACTTCTTTCTGGAGGCCGGCGCCTGGACGCTGGTACTTCTCCTCTTCTTCCGCATGCGCGTTCCGCCCACGCCACCCGATGCACGGCGTGAGTCCGCCCTGGCCAATCTCAAGGAGGGCTGGGTATACATCTGGCGGCAGCCCATGCTGCGCACCCTGCTGATCGCCTCTCTAGTGCCACCAATCTTCGTGGTTCCAGCCGTCCAATGGTTGCTGCCGGTTGTTGGCAAGGACGTGCTCCACGTAGGCCCGGAAGGTCTGGGCATGCTGATGGCCAGCGGCGCCGTGGGCGCGGTGATCTCCACCGCTGTCCTGGCCAGCCTCGATTCACGACTCCGCCATCACGGGGTGATCCTGATCACGGTCATTGGCTTGATGGGCGTCACCGTGCTCGTCTTCGCATTCATGACGGACCTCTGGGCCGCTTGCCTGGTGCTCAGCATCAGCGGAGCAGTGCAAATGTTCTTTTATACGATGAGCAACACCATGCTTCAGATCATGGTGCCGGATGAGCTGCGCGGGCGCGTCAACAGCATCTTCATGACTCAATGGGGCATTGGCCCTGTTGGCACGGTCTTCGCCGGGGCGGCCATCGAGGTTGTAGGAGCGCAGACCACGCTGGCCGCCATGGGGGCAGCCGTGATAGCGCTAGCAGTCCTGTTGATTTGGCGAGCACCGAGCCTGTGGCAATACTCAGTGGAGCGCAGGGTGGGTAGATGAACGTGCACGACCGGGCATCAGCGCCCACAACCGAGGCAGCACCAACCGCCGCTGATGCCGGCAGACCGAGCCACGAGAAGTCAGACGAACCGTCTGGTGCGACGGATCACGCGGGCCATGGTACCGGCCCGCTAAGCATCTTCTCTTCGCTGCGACATCGAGACTACCGTCTCCTCTGGATAGGCACACTCTTTCTCAGTGCTGGCCAGTGGATCCAACAAGTCACCCTGGGCTGGCTGCTCTATGAGCTGACCGGGTCTCCCGTACTTTTGGGAGCCATGCACGCGGTTCGCGCGCTGCCATTTCTCTTCATTGGTCCGTTCGCCGGCGTTGCCGCGGATCGATTCGATCGACGCGGCATCCTGCTGGTCACGATTCCGATCATGATCACCGCGTGTGTGCTGATGGGCTTCCTCGTGGGCTCCGGTCTGCTGGAGACCTGGCACATCCTGTTCTTCTCCGCGTTCACGGCCATCATCTGGGCGATCAATAATCCCGTCCGCCAAACGCTGGTGCCCAACCTGGTGCCGCGACGCGACCTGATGAACGCCATTGCGCTCAACTCGGCCGGCTTCAACAGTCAGAAAGTCATTGGACCGGCCATCGGTGGCATCCTCATCGCGGCTATGGGTCCGGCAGAGAACTTCTTTCTTCAGGCCACCAGCTACGGCATGGTGCTCTTTCTCTTCGGTCTGATGCGCGTTCCGCCTACCCCACCCAATGCCCGCAAATCATCGGTTGCATCGAACTTTCGCGAAGGGCTCTCCTACGTTCGCCGCGAGCCGATGCTGCTGGCCATGCTGGTGGCCGCGCTGGTCCCGCCGCTTTTCTCGCTTCCGGTCACTATGGCCATGCTGCCGGTCTTCCAGAAGGACGTGTACGGCGTTGGACCTGAGGGACTCGGCATGCTGATGGCCGGGCCGGGATTTGGCGCGGTCATTGCCACACTGGGACTCGCCTCGATCTCGCACCGCGTACGCCGTCAGGGGTTACTGATGATCATTGACCTCGTGCTGCTCGGGCTGGCAATGATCGTCTTCTCGAGCGCCCCCACCCTGCCGCTGGCTGTGCTGGCCCTGGTTGGCGTGGGCATTTTCCAGATGGCCTTCTTCACGCTCAACCACACGCTGCTCCAGACCATCGTGCCGGATGAGCTCCGTGGCCGCGTGAATGCCATCTTCATGGCGGATCACGGCCTGGGCCCGGCCGGCTCGCTTGTCGCTGGAGCCCTCACCATGGTCATTGGCGCCCAGGCCACCGTGGCGATCTTTGGCGGAATCATTCTACTGGCGGCCGCGCTCCTGGCCTGGAGATCACCACGGCTGTTATCGGCGGGAATCTAGATAGCGCACTGACGAAGTCTTTTGGCAGTGCCCGGGTTGGGCTAGCATTTCAACTCTTTTACCTCTCCCAAGCAAACCCAATCCCCGACGACCCGGACAATCTCCACTGAAGTGTCATCCCGGACACAGTATCTGCGGCCGTCCTCCTCTATACTCGGACCGTCGTAGCCCGGAGGCTGCGCGCCATACTCTGGAGGTCCCTTACGCTATGATCAGATCGTTCTTCCGGTTGGGCTTCGTGGCGGCCAGTTCCGTGGTTGCACTGCTCTTCCTTGCGGAGCCGAGCGCCGCATCCGCGGCCACCTACGATGTCGACATCACGGCCGACGCGCCCAATCGCAATCAGTGCACCGCGGCACCGGGTGACTGCTCGCTCCGTGGTGCGATCGATAAGGCCACCACAACGCCAGGCACACACACGATCAATGTTCCCAATGGGACCTACACCCTCTCGAGCGTCTCAGGTGACCTGATCGTGAGCAAGTCGATGACCATTCGCGGCGCCGGTGGCACCGTCATTATTCAGGCCGCCACCTCTCCAGGCGTCGCAACAAACCGCGTCCTGCGCGTCGCATCCGGCACCTTGACGCTGGCAAACGTTGAGATTCGACACGGAGCGAGTGTGGATGGCGCCGGCATCCACATACAAGCCGGAGCGGCTCTCGTTGGCACGAGAGTATTGGTGCAGGCGAATCAGGCACTGGGCGGAGGGCTCGGGGTGAACTCCACTGGAGGCGGCATCCGAACGTTGGGCTCGCTCACGCTCAGGCGCTCAGCTATCGTATCGAATGGCGCTCGAATAGGTGGTGGACTTGCGGTGGAGTCGGGCGGTAGTGCATCGCTCTTCAACACGACTGTGAGCAACAACTATCGAGAATGGGGGGACGACGCCAGTGGTATCAATGTGCGTCCTGGTGGTTCAGCCTCGCTGGACGGCGTGACTGTCTACCAAAATCATGCCCTGGCCCTCGCGGGCCAAGGTGAGAGCGGGATTCACGCTGGAGGACAGGTCACGATCAAGAACTCCATCGTCGCGTTCAACGACAATCCTCTGGGCATCGTGAACTGCTACGGAAACATCGTTTCCCTGGGCAACAATC
>JBJXFJ010000149.1:0-4018 GCA_046154735.1 Chloroflexota bacterium
CACCCTCACGGGTGCGGCTCTGTTTCCAGGGTCGGAGGAGCTGGTCAGTGGCTCGTCGGAAGTGAGGAAAGCCCGCGCCGTCCCAATCTGGCATGGGCGCTCCTCAATATCATCGTGGTTCGTCACCGCGAGAATCGCGTCCCCAATGGAAACGCTCGCCCCCTTTCACGCGCTGGGCAGGATCCGTCTTGCCTGACCTCAAACAGACTATCTGTGAGATATCCTCAACGGTGTTCGTGTAGCCGGTCGAGGATTACTGACACCATCATCTGGCAGCAACGCTTTCGGACCTGTGCGCCTTACGCGACCTGAGCCGCTGGCACCTTGGCAAGGATGCGTTGGAGGTTCTCTGGAGCGAAGAAATCCGGAATCGAAACGGTGCCCTCCGCTGTCCCAAGAAAGCGATTGATCTCAGCCTGATTCCCACGCAGCGCCTGAAACAATGCCTGCACGTGAGACGGAGGCGACTCGAGCGCGGCGAGCTGAACCGTCATCTCGTACATAGGCATGACTGGCGCATCGCGCCGCCGCTGATACTCGGCCAGCGCCTCGTCCAGGGGTTGCTGCTGGCTCAGTCCCCGGTGCAGCGTGTGGCTCAGCATCTCCGCTCCAATTAGGGCATCAGTGATTCCCTGGGCCGTGATGGGATCCTTGTGGTAGCCGGCGTCGCCCACCAACGCCCAGCCCGGTCCGGATGGTGTGCGGAAGAAGTTCGTCATGTCAGCCATGCCTGAATAATTCTCCTCGCGGCGGCCGGACCGAACCCGATCTGCCAGTGCCGGGGCGTGCTGGTCTAGCGCGCGGAAAAACGCCCCATCAATGTCAGCGCGAACGGCGTGGAACTCGCGACTCGGCCAGGTGATGGAAACCTGCGCGAGGCCTTCGTTGGTCGGCCCCACAACGATGAATTGACCCTCGCGTACGTACAGCTCGATCCCATTGACCGGGACACCACTCCAGTAGCTCTGGTAACTGCAGGTCAGCGTTGGGCGTGTGTTGTATAGCGGTGCCTGGACGCTCCGAGCGACGAAGGAGCGCGGGCCATCAGCGCCAATCACAACTCGGGCGAGCTCCGTCACGGTCGTCCCGGCAGCGGACCGCCCCCGAATTCCGACGACTCGATCGCCCTCCCACACCAGCTCCTGAACGGCAAATCCCGTGCGCAGCTCGGCACCCGCGTCCACGGCTGCCCTGGCCAGCATTGGATCCAGGAGCCGCCGGCGGGGCATGAAGCTGGCGCCCACGCCCTCCATTGGGGGCGGCGTCCCTTCCAGGGCAAAGGGGCCAACGTCAAATGTAAACCGGTCAATTGAGGGTGCGCCCAGTGCCGCCACGCGGTCCATCAGCCCCCAGCGCTGAAGTTGAGCCATGCCCGGGAGACGGATGTACAGTCCGGAAATGACATCGCTGGGAAACGTCGCCCGCTCCACCAGGAGCACTCGGTGTCCCTGGCGGGCGAGAAGCATCGCCGTAGGTGACCCAGCAACCCGAGCCCCGACGATAATTGCGTCATACATGAGTGATTCCCCCAGTTGTGGTGAGCCCGCGCGGCCCTGCTGTCCGCGTCGGTGACGTACCCATCCTAGGCCTGGAACACCGGCCGCACATGGCCGGAACTACCCAATTTCAGAGAGCCCTGAATACAGTGGGAGACGGCCTTGAGTAGGCAGAACTGCCTACCACGGGAGGCAAACACGCTGCTGAACAACTGCACTTCGCGGGGATTCGCGTGCGAGGTCGTTCAGGCCAATCCATGGCGCAAAGCGTACGCCGCGGCCGCGGCTCGATTCTCGGAACCGGTTTTGGCGAAGATTGAGAACAGATGGTTCGCCACGGTGCTCTCGCTCAGCACCAGCTCCTCGGCAATTCTTCGGTTGGTGCGTCCCATGGCAACGAGACGCAACACTTCGAGCTCTCGAACGGTGAGTCCGTCAGGACCAGTCCCTCGCCGACGCGCGGGAGGTGGGGGACCAGACTGGTCCAGGTAGCGGCGACTCAGGTGCTGGATTCCGAGCTCCTCGGAAAGACGGCGACCTTCCGCCCCAGCTCTAGCAGCACTATCCATAGTCGCAAGGGACGGATGGCGTTGTTCCAGCTTCGCCCTCTGGAGGAGTATCAGGGCTAGCTCTGGACGCAAGCCCGCTCGCCGGGCAAATACCTCCGCATCGGTCAAATGCTTTAGGGCTCCGGCGGAGTCCCCGCGACAGACTGCTCCGATAGCCAGCGCGCGATCAACGGACAGGGGATCGAAGTGTCCGGCGATACCGCCAAAGGGCAGCAGCTCCGGATACAAGGCCGCGGCGCGGTCCGGCTGCTCTAACCGATCATAGCCGCCTATGAGATGGACGAGCGCGACAATCCGTTCAATTGCCCCGGAGCTTCGGGCAGCCACCAACTGCTCCAGCTCACCGAACAGGCTCATCGACTCAGCCTCGCGTCCTAGCTCCGCCAGCGTGCGAGCCAAACCGCCCAGGTACCAGATGAGCGTGCCGGCGCCGTACGATCGCACCATCTCAACGGCCAACCCAAGCTGTTCCGCCGCCTCCCCAAACTGACCGCGGCAGTACAAAAGCTTTCCGCGTAGCCAGCGTACCAACATGATCGGCTCGGGACTATCGAGCACGGATGCTAGGCGCTCCGCTTGCTCGAGGCTTCGTTCGGCGACCAGCCAGTCTCCGCGACAACTCGAGAGCTCGGTTCGCCAGGTATCCACGTGCCGCAACTGGAAAGGATCGTGTGTACGCTGGCCCAGCACCTCGCGAAGATCATTTACCTCCCATGATCGTTGCGTCTCACCCTGGACCCAGTAGAGGATAGCCAGGGACCCACACGCTTCAGCGGCCAGGTCCGGAATGTCCAAATCCTGCGACCACGTTAATGACTGTTCCAGGTACGCACGCGCCTCAGTAAACTGGGATGTGCGGAACAGGAGATTGCCCATGACACTGCTCGCGACGATCTCCAGCCGTCGATCACCGAGCCGCGCCACCATGGCCAGTGCGCGCCCCGCGACGTCCAGCCCTTCGGCGTGCCGTCCCAGCGAAGTGGTCTGGACATTCGCCATGTGCAAAAGCGCTTCCGCCGCCAGCGGCCAGTCAGCGCCATTCAGACAATCCAGGGCGCGCTGGAAGGCCTGGACCGCTTCGGTCAAGCGCTCCTGCCGCCACCGCACTAATCCCAGGCCGTGCCAGGCGCGCGCGGCCACGGTGGCACTGTGTACCGCCTCCGAGGCTGCAGTCCGGAGGTGGCCGGCCGCTACCTCGAAATCGCCCATGAGTGTCAGGGTCTGACCCAGTCCAAGCAGTGCTTCGGCGCGCCGAGGGTCATCATTTCCACCGTCGCTGAGCAGCTGCACCGCGTCTCGGAAATGCGCCGCCGCTTCCGCGGGGGCCTGGGCTCTCAATGCCTGTTCCGCCGCCAGCAGTGAATAGGCGACCCCCCGTCCAACATCTGCGGCGGCCACGAAGTGGTAGGCCAGGTCTACGAGCCGGTTGGACTGGCTGGGGGCGCCCACGTCCGCGGCTTCCAGCTCCTCGCCAAGCGTGCGGTGCAAGCGCCGGCGTTGGATCGCTCCAATATCCGTGATGAGCGCTTCACGCACCTTGTCATGAGTGAAGGTGAATCGTCCATCCGGTTCGGGCCGTACTAGGCTCGCGCGGGTCGCATTCTGGAGATCCTGCTCCACGGCTTCCGAGTCAACGTGGAGCACGCGGGCCACGAGGGCAATGTCAAACGATCGGCCCACAAGCGCGGCCACGTGGAGCGCCTCCGCTGCGGATGAGCTCAGGCGGCTCAATCGCAGCTTGACCAGATCCACAAGTGTGGCCGGCAGAAGTTGGGCGGGCAGCTCCCGGAGGTCCCACCGTCCAAACTGCCTGGTTATGTATCCGGCCTCGACGAGCGCCCGGACAAGCTCCTCGGCAAAGAACGGATTACCTTCACAGTGATAATGAAGCAGGTTGTCAATGCTAGAGGTAGTCTCTGCGCCAAGCAAGCCGGCCTCCAGGCTTCCGCTCTC
>JBJXFJ010000151.1:0-31245 GCA_046154735.1 Chloroflexota bacterium
GCTGACCGCCAGAACTCCTTGCCCGCCTCACACTGGCTGGCTGAGGCACTGGTGGCCGGCTTTGCCGCGGCCGGGGCAGTATCCTTTGCCGCTGGCGCGGAGTCTTTCGCGCTGGGCGCGTCTTTCACTGCCGGCGCCGAGGTGGGCGCGGCCTTGGGCGCCGCATCCTTAGGACTGGCAGTAGGTGCAGACGACTGTGGCGCGCAGGCACCGAGCGCGAGCCCGGCTACCACGAGTACCGGCAAGAGCCGTGACTGAAACTTCCCCATTCCCATTCTGTTCCACCTCTTGAAATTCACCACGTTATCGGCCACGCAGACGCGGATCCATTTCATCACGCACCGCATCCCCTAGAAAATTAAAGGCCAGCACGGTCAAGCTGAGCGCCACCGCTGGGGCAATCAGCAGCCACGGTGCGGCCACCATGAACTGGCGCCCTTGGATGGTCAACATCCCGCCCCAGGTGACCCATGGCGGCGGCGCCGCCAGTCCTAGAAAGCTGAGCGTGGCCTCCGTGACAATGGCCGCGCCAATGCTCGTTGAGAAGATGATCAGCGTTGTGGCCACAACATTAGGCAGGATATGTCGAAAAATAATCCGGCTCTCCGTCGCCCCCACGGCTTTGGCTGATTCAACAAATACTTCTCGGCTCACGCTCAACACGTTACTGCGAATGACGCGGTTTGCGCGCGGAATCTGGGTGATTCCAATGGCAATGGCTGTGACAATGAGGTTGCGTCCGGCCGGCCCCAGTGATGCCACCAGGAGCGTCGCCAGCACCAGCGTTGGGATTGCCTGGACTGAGTCCATGACGCGCTGAATGACCATATCAATACGTCCGCCCCGGTAGCCGCTCACCAGTCCGATCAGCAAGCCGCCAATCGTCCCGATCATCACTGCAGCCCCGCCCACGGCCAACGAAATTCGGGCGCCGTGAATAATGCGACTGAACACGTCTCGCCCAAGACTGTCCGTACCCAGCACATACATGTCCCCGGATCGATCAAGCGTTCCCGGCGGTTTCAGTGAGTCCCGTAGAAGCTGCGCCGCCGGTTCCCGTGGAGAAAGCGCCTCGGAGAACACCCCGGCGATAATGACAATGAGCAGGAGGATCGCTGCCGCCACGCCCACCGGTTGCCGTCGAACCATCTCCCACAGACGGGACCGCCTCGTCCGCAGCACACGCTGGGCGATAACCTCCGTGCCCCCAGCCAGCGGACGGCCAAGCGCCTGACCCTGTACTACCGCCATGGCTCCAGTTTCATCCTTCCATACATCTAGCTGTAGTGAATCCGAGGATCCAGCCAGGCGTAGCTCAGATCCACCAGAAGATTAATGATCGTGTACACCAGGAACAGGTACAGAATATTGGCCTGGAGCTGGGCGAAATCACCCTTGTCAATGGCAATCAGAGTGAGACGGCCAAGACCCGGCAGTGAGAAGATGTTCTCCAGCACCACGCTCCCACCCAGCGTAAAACTCACCTGGGTTCCCATAATGGTCACCACGGGAATGAGCGCGTTCTTGAGTCCATGTCGCGCAACCACCATCCGCTCACTGAGTCCCTTCGCTCGCCCCGTGCGAATGAAGTCGTTCCTGAGGACCTCGAGCAGCGTGGACCGGAGCATCCGAACATTCACGGCGGCCACTCCCACGGCCAGAGCCAGGAGCGGTAATGCCATCTGAATGAGATGAGTGGATGGATCCTCCCACGGCGCCTTATAGCCCACCGGCGGCGACCAGCCCCACCACATGGACGGCACAATGAGTAGCACCGTGGCCACCACAAAGCTGGGAATAGAAAGCCCGACCACGGCCACAAATCGCACCAAATAGTCGATCCAGGTGTTAAGTCGCACCGCGGACGCCACACCAAACGGAATACCTACCACTATGGCCAGCACAATGGACAGGACGGTGATCTCAAGGCTCACCGGTAAGGCGGCGAAGATGCGCTCACCAACCGGTTGGCCCGTAGCCCAGGAAAGGCCAAAGTCACCGCGCACGGCTCCCCATAACCAGAGCACGTACTGCACGAGCATAGGCTTGTCCAGCCCGTATTCGCGCCGGAGCTGGTCCCTGAGCACCGTGTCACTAGCCCCAACGCCCTGGGAAAGACTGTCCTCAATGATGTCCACCGGCGTAAAGAGGCGGAGCGAGAAAAAGATGATCGCTGAACCGCCCAGCAGTACCGGGATGATCCCAAATATGCGTCTGATGAGGTAGTCAATCACAGAAGTCTGCCCAAGGATCTCAAATTTTGTGAAGGCGTCGCTGGAACTCGGTCTAGTACATCTTGACGGATGTAGCTCGGGAGTTCTGGGGAGGTGTCGGGCATCTTGCCCGACCGTATCCGCTTCGATAGGGACGGTCTATCGGGCAAGATGCCCGACACCGCCCCGCTATCCAACGTGCAACATCCGCTCCTCTGTCCTAGTTCAGGAAACATGGCAGGATGACCCGATGCTCCGCAAGGAAAACGCGATCTCGGCGCAGGCCTTCGCACGCGCCGAGATCGTGCCCAACTAGGCAGGAATTACCTTGCGAATCGCGTCCTGGGTGGCTTCCATCCAGTTTGCCCCACTGGGAAGCGTAAGCTGAACCCCACGACGGCGATAGATCTCCGGTGCATCGATTCCTGGAGGTGTCTGCCCTTGCTCGTGCAGGGCCCTGGCCGCGTTTATCAGCCTACGGCGGGTGCGAATGATCATGCCGTCCGCCGTTCCAAGATGCTCCTTTGATCGATCAAACACCCGGCCCATCGACTCCTGCACCGCGCCATCCTGGAGCGGATTCGACTCATCGAGCCCGGTGTAGTTCTGGGTCTTCTGTATTTGACGGTCAATCAAGTAATCGTTCCCCTTGTGCGCCGCAAATACCCATTGCTCTAGCGGCCGCGAGGTGTTGGGCAGGTAGCCAACTTTGGGCACGCGGCCAGTGTGCCCACTGCGTTCATCGGCAGTGAATTCTCGCCCCACAGTGCTCCAGCTTGGCTCCCAGATCATCACGTTGTCATCATCCAACGGTACCCAGATTTTGGCGCTGCCCATCTCAGAATTCCCTGGAATACTGGTGTAAAAAGGCAACATAAATTGGGTAATCCGCCAGAAATCCTGGTTATCCCCGGCGGGGCGGCGTGCCCCATAGGTCACACCAGCATCCGTATCCAGCACGTGCAGCGTGGGCTGCCCATGACTACGGAAGTAGTTCATATATTGGAGATCCCGCTCGTTACGATAGAAGAATCGAGCGTTGGTTGTGAGACTCTCTTCAAGTTTCAGGCGACTGTGCAGGAAATTAATGTGAGATGAATCGATATCCCCTTCCAGCGCCTGAAGCCAGTTGCACGCGCGCATGTAACGGAGCGACTGTCGCTGGGTAGCGGGAACAAGCGCCCAGCCAATCTCCGGCAGGGGAGGTGGTGTCTTGCGCGGCCCCATATAGGTCCAAATGATGCCGTTCAATTCGGCGCACGGATAAGCGGCAATCTTTACTTTGTGTTTGAAGTTGCTCTCAGGCGGCTCATTGGGCATATCCATGCACGCGCCAGACGTATCAAACTTCCAGCCATGGTAAACGCAGCGCAAACCGGCTTCCTCGTTCCGACCAAAGAACAATGATGCGCCGCGGTGCGGGCAATTCTCAGCCACAAGTCCGACATTGCCATCGGTATCCCGAAACGCCACCAGATCCTCGCAGAGCAACCGCACCCGTTTCGGTTCGCTATCCGGCGTGGGAAGGTCTTCAGACTGCAGCACCGGGATCCAATACTGCCGCATCAGGTTGCCCATGGCTGTGCCAGGGCCAACGCGGGTAATGAGTTTGTTGTCTTCTTTACTGAGCATGCCAATTCTCCGCCGTCGTAGAACCTGCGCGGAGGATAGTGAACCAGGCGCGATCCGTCAAGCAAAGCACGATGCCAAATACTCGCGCAACGTGCATGAACTGAACCGCGTGGGGACGCAGGAGACTCCGTGCGGTATCGTTGGGTGACAATCGAACGTTCGCACGTGAGGCACTCATGACCAGTACCATCTCCGACCTGCGGATCATGCTCGAACCCCAGGAGGGCGGAACGTATGCCGAAATGCTCGCTCTTGCGAGGCGCGCTGAAACGGCCGGCTTCAATGGCTTCTTCCGATCAGATCACTACCACCCAATGAATGTCCCGATAGATTCCGGCGCGACGGACGCATGGGCCACGCTGGCCGGCTTTGCCCGCGAGACTAGCACCATCCGCATTGGTGTACTCGTCAGCCCAATGACGTTTCGCCACCCCAGCGAGTTCGCCAAGCTGGTTGCCACGGTGGACCAGATGAGTAACGGCCGGCTCGAGGTGGGCATGGGCGCCGGCTGGTTTGAAAAGGAGCACGTTACCTACGGCCTTCCCTTCCCACCACCAGCCGAGCGCTTTGACCGATTTGAGGACGCACTGGAGATCTGCACACGGCTCTGGTCGGATGGCCCCGCTTCGTACGAGGGCAAGCAATTCTCCCTGGCAAACGCGCCGGGCTATCCCAAGCCGATCCAGCGACCGCATCCACCCATCATCATCGGCGGCCGAGGTGCGCGGCGCACACCGGCGCTGGCAGCACAGTTTGCCACCGAGTTCAACTCTTTCGGCGCGAAGCCCGATGTCTTCAGTGAGCGGCGCCAACGAGTGATGGACGCCTGCACGCGGATTGGTCGCGCCCCGGAAAGCCTTGTCTACTCAGTCATGTGCCCCACCATTGTTGGCCGAGATGAGTCCGATCTGCGCCGCAGATGTCAACTTCGGCTGGACTTTAACGGTCAGGGGGATGACGTCAATGAGTGGATCGGTCAGATGCAGACGGGCGGGTCACTCGTTGGCACCGTTGAGTCGGTTGCGGCGCGGATGAAGGCCGTGGAACAAGCGGGCTGCCAGCGGTTTTACCTTCAACTTGTGCCGGTAGATGATGATGGCATGCTCGAGCTCATTGCCACGGAGCTGGTTCCGCTCCTGACCTAGAAGATCGATCACGCT
The DNA here is from genome assembly GCA_046154735.1 of Chloroflexota bacterium. Classification (GTDB taxonomy): domain Bacteria; phylum Chloroflexota; class UBA6077; order UBA6077; family JACCZL01; genus CAVXYC01. Next base: position 5,006 of record JBJXFJ010000151.1, read on the forward strand.
GCTAGCGATCCGATTGGCCGTTCAGCGGCCCTCGCCGACCTGGGTCGAACTGGGCGCCCGCTTTTTTGGAGTGCGGTGCTCCCAGCACGCCGCAGTTCAAAGAAAGCGGAAACTCGGTACACGTGGTGCTCGCTGCGCGATCCACCACTCCTGACGTAGACTTGATTCGCACACCATCCGGACACCGGGAAGGGGCTCATGCTTTCGCCTGTTGACAATGACATTATGTGCCGAGTGAGCTCCGGGACTCCCATGGGCAGTCTGCTCCGCACATTCTGGATGCCCGCGCTCCTCTCCAGAGAGTTGCCTGAGCCGGACGGCGCTCCGGTTAAGGTTCGCCTACTCGGCGAGAACCTCGTGGCCTTTCGGGATAGCACCGGTACTGTCGGACTCGTTGCGGAGAACTGTCCCCACCGGGGAGCAAGTTTGTTCTACGGTCGGAACGAGGATCAAGGACTGCGCTGCGTTTACCACGGATGGAAATTCAACGCCGCCGGCGAGTGTTTGGACATGCCCAACGAGCCGTTCGAGAGCAACTTCAAACACAAAGTGCACATCAGCGCCTATCCCTGTCGAGAGCGAGGCGGACTAGTCTGGGCCTATATGGGGCCAGCCGGATTAGGCGCGGAGCTTCCCGATCTGGAATGGGCACGGGTTCCGGACTCTCACCTGTTTCTCTCCAAGTGTCTGCAGGAGTGCAACTGGGTACAGGCGCTGGAGGGCGGGCTAGACTCAAGTCACATCTCGTTCCTGCACAGTAAGCTGGATCGAACGACGATCGCGGCACCGCGCGGATCGGTGCTGGCGGAGCAATTTGGCGGTCAAGATCCGCACCCGCGATTCTCGGTGCGTGAGACAGACTATGGGTTTGTCTATGGTGCCCGCCGAAACGCCACAAACGATCAATACTACTGGCGGATCACTCAGTGGCTCCTGCCCTTCTACCACATCATTCCTGCCGAGGATGGGGCAGTGGTGACCGGAAATGCCTGGGTGCCCATTGATGATGAGCATTGTTGGGTTTACAGAGCCTCCTGGCATCCGGATCGACCGCTCACTGAAAGAGAGATCCATGACTATCGCTACAGGGGAGTCATGCATGAGGAAGTTGATCCCATCACGTTTCGGCCAGTGGCCAACCGCCGCAATGACTTTCTCATCGATCGGGACGTCCAGCGCCTCGAGTCCTACTCGGGTATCAAGGGTATCCAGGCACAGGACATGGCAATGATTGAGACAATGGGGCCGATCTATGATCGGACACGTGAGCACCTCGGCACGAGCGATACGGCCATCATCTCCATGCGTCGCCGACTCATTCGACTCACCCAGGCCCTGGCCGATGGCGACGTGCCACACGCGGCCACGCATGGAGCATCGTATCGCGTTCGTTCAACCGCGCTACTCCTGAACAGGGGCGTTCCATTTGATGAGGGTGCTCGGGAGCGTTTGATCTCACCCATTGAAACCGCCTGAATCCGTCCGCTCGCCCACTCAGCCGTCACCTCGCTTGAGGTCGGCGGAGGTATCTAGTGTGGCCCGTTTGCCATGCTTTAACAGGCTCCTCGGCAAATGCTACACTTGGCGTGTTTAAATGGTCAGAGTCAAGAGTGGCGCACTCGCCGCGCTATGCGGCTGCCGGCATCCGAATTCAGCGTAACGCGGATCGCTGCCCGCGGCTGGCCCGTTACCAGCGCCCTCCGCGGGCGTATTCTGCGCATGGTCAAGTGGCCAGATGAACGTACCCACGCAGGTTGCCGTGAGGCAACAAACACTCAGTCCCATAGGCGCGGAATTAAGCACCAGGACGGCTCAGCGGCGCGCCTGGTTCTTTTTACTCGCGTCCTTCAGCGTCTTCTGCTGCCTGGTTGTCATCAGTCTCTCGGCGGCAGTGAGCTACAGGCGCTCCGCCACAGACTCGCCGGCCGCGGCATTGCGAATTGACCGGGGCATCGTGCTGTACCAGGATCACCCTGAATCAGCACAGATTCGCGGCCGTAGTGGAATGGACGTCTTTGAAGGCGGATCCATCGAAGCAAGCGAGGGCACCTCGGCAGTGATCTCGTTTTTCGATGGCAGTGAAGCACGGGTCTTCCCCGGTGCCAGCGTTCAGCTTGCCGGCCTTCGAACGGGAGTGTTCAATCAGGAGCTCACCAAAATCTCGCTCAATCAGCGTCAGGGCGCGGTCACATACAGTATCGCAGGCCAACTTCCCTTTGGGCGTGACGTGACGGTATCAACCCCCCATGGGACGGTGAACCTCACGCGCGGCGATATTACTGTTTGGATTGAGGACAACTCTACGCGGGTCCTCTCATATGATGGCCGCGGCAAGGTGGAATCAGGAGTGCGGCAGGTCCGATTCCGGGATGGCCAGCGCGTTGTACTGGGTGATGGGATGCTACCGCGAGATCCGCTCCCCATTGCCGAGAACCTCGTCAAGAACGGCGAGCTCAGCCAGGGACTTCAGTCCTGGGTACCTATCGACATTCGCGAGCGCGGCCGAACCGACGTGCTCGGCACGCGGAATATCGAGACGGAGCTCATCGCCGGTCTGCGTACTTCGGCGGTGCACTTTTTCCGGGATTCCCAGAAAGACAGCCATAACGAAACGGGGATAAGCCAGGAGATCCTTCGGGATGTCACGCCCTATCGAGCAATTAACCTGACCGGCTGGGTGAAGGTGAACTTTGCCAGCCTGTCCGGCGGCGGTTATCTCGGGTCCGAATTCCCCATGATGGTGCGCGTCCACTTCACCGATGACAAGGGCAGTCGTCAGGTCTGGTCCAAGGGCTTCTTTTACGCGAATCCGGAGAATCGACCCACTGAATTCGGTGAGCAGATTCCCCGGGGGGAGTGGTACCCCTTCCTGGTACGCCTCCACCAGCTTCCAGACCGGCCCACATTTATTCGATCGATCGAAGTCGTTTCATCCGGGCACGACTTTGACGCGCTGGCCAGCTACATCCAGATTGTGACCGAGTAGCCCCGCACGGCGATGAGCAGGACGGTGTAACTGGCGGTAGTCAGGCGGAGTTTGTCGCTCGGCCGCCCACTTCGCGCACAACGTTGAACACGTCCCGAATCCCCTCGATGCGCGAGAGAATGCGGCTCAGGGTGTGCAGCCCGCTGACTTCCACGGTGCACCAGACAGTCGCGGTCTGATCCTTATGGACAACGGCGCTCAGCGCGGTGATGCTCAACTTCTCGTCGGCCACAAGCGAGGTCACATCACGCACCAGCCCTTCACGATCCCAGGCCTCCACACGCACTGTCACCGGGAACACCTGCTGATCGGTTCGTCCCCAGTCCACGCGGACGAGTCGATCTTTCTCATCTTCTGAGATGACTGAGTTGCAGTCAGCGCGGTGGACCGTGACGCCTTTTCCACGGGTGATAAAACCGATGATCTCGTCTCCCGGGACCGGGTTGCAGCACCGCGCCAGTCTCGTGAGCAAGTCGCCCACACCCAGCACTCGGATTCCATGGGCTGGCGTGTCCGCGGGCGTGATTGGTTTCGCCAGCTCGAAGTCCGTGACTGGCTCCGCAACGTCCGTGGCCAGCTTCATCGACACCTGATGAGGGTGGATGTCACCATAGCCCACGGCCGCTAAGAAATCATCCAGCTTGTCATGCTTGAAATGAGCCGGAATGTCCTCGAGCTTCATGTGCGCCAGCCCAAGTCGTTTCAGCTCCTTTTCCACGAGCTCACGTCCGTGAATGATGTTCTCGTCCCGTTGCTGCTTCCGAAACCACTGGCGGATTTTGTCTCGGGCAGTGGCCGTGCTGATATACCCGAGGTTCGGGTTCAACCAGTCCCGGCTTGGCCCCTTAGAGCCGCGGGCTGTGATGATCTCAACGATGTCGCCATTCTGCAGTCGGTAATCGAGCGAGACCATGCGGCCGTTTACCTTGGCCCCCACGCATTTGTGACCCACTTCTGTATGGATTCGGTAGGCAAAATCCAGCGGCGTGGCCCCCGTGGGAAGCTCTTTGATCTCACTCTTGGGTGTGAACACGTAGACCTGATCCTGAAATGCATCTGCCTTGAGTGAATCGACGAATTCCTGCGCCCCGCCAACCACATCCTTCTGCCAGTCCATGAGCTGGCGTAGCCAGGCAACTTTGGCATCAAACTTCAGGTCCGCCTTCTTGCCCTCTTTGTAGCGCCAATGCGCTGCCACACCGTACTCGGCCACCTGGTGCATCTCGTGAGTGCGAATCTGTATTTCAAGCGGACGACCGTCCAGACTCACAACCGAGGTGTGCAGTGACTGGTAGAGACTTTCTTTGGGGCTTGCGATGTAGTCATCAAACTGACCGGGCAGCGGATGCCAGAGCGCATGGACAATTCCCAGCACGCCGTAACACTCAGGCACCGTGTCTACCAGAACGCGTACGGCCAGAAGATCAAAAATCTGGCTGAAATCAGCCCGCCGGGCTTGCATCTTTCGCGAAATGCTGTAAATGTGCTTGGCCCGACCTGAAATCTCCGCGCTAATCCCGTGCTTCCTGAGCTCGTCTTCCAGCACTTCAACGACACGGGCGATGTGCTTCTCACGGGGTTGACGGCGCAAAGTCAGCTTTCCCGCGATCTCGCGATAACGCTCCGGCTCAAGATGCCGGAATGAGAGATCCTCGAGCTGCCACTTGACCTGCCAGATACCCAGCCGATTCGCCAGCGGCGCGTAGATATCCAGAGTCTCCTGGGATATCCGCTTACGCTTCTCTTCCGGCAACGCATCCAGGGTCTTCATATTGTGCAGGCGATCAGCAAGCTTTATCAGGACGACCCGGATATCTTCCGCCATGGCCAGAAACATCTTGCGCATGTTCTCGGCCCACATTGCCTGGTCATCCATCGGGCGACGATCCGGTTCACCGGCCTGCCAATCCATCTTGGAGAGCTTGGTCACACCGTCAACGAGTTTGGCAACCTCAGGTCCGAAGCGCGATTCAAGCTCTTGAATGGACACGCCCACATCTTCAACGACGTCATGCAGCAGCGCTGCGCAGATAGAATCCGCATCCAGCTTGAGCTCAGCCAGGGTTTCTGCCGCCGCGAGCGGGTGGATGATATACGGCTCGCCGGATCGACGGTGCTGCCCATCGTGCAACTCGGCAGCATACGTGTGGGCGCGGCGAATAACCTCGAGATCATTAGCTCCGAGGTACTGGCCGGCCATCTTGAGCAGGCGGCTGGCACCGAGGGCTACCGGGCCAACGCTGGACGTGGTCACACCTACACCACCATAAATCTATGTCAATGATTATACGCGCCGGGCATGAAGACGCAGTGAGAGTGCCCTCCGGCGAGCGCGACCGAAACTTGTGCGCGCCTGATTTTGGAAGTGTGGCGTGCGGGAGCGCTGCTTGAGATATTCCCCCAACCCAGTCCAAGGGATAAGCAAAGTAGCGCTCCCGCACGCCGCACTCCAAAATCAGGCACGCATCGTCCCAGGTTCTAAGGACACCCCTCCCGCGTGCGGGAGGGGCAGCCGGAGTCCTTTCACCATTCAGAATGATCCCCGGATCAGAATTGCCTCCCATCTCTACGGTTGGAGACGAAAAAGACGCGTGCTGTCCGCTGACTGCAGTCGGTCGACTGAGCGGTCATCAATGGCTCGCTTGAGATTTCGATCAACGAGCTCCTGCCATTGATAACTCCGATCAGATCCAACCACCCAGACCGTCTGCCCGCTGAGATCCTGCCCCAGGGCCATCTCCAGCTCGGCGGCGGAGCGAATGAGTCGGGCATTGGTGTGAATTTCCCGCGGGTCACCATTTGGACGATAGGTGTATTTCTCGTAATCCCGACTCACCAGCCAGTAATCCGTTCTTCCCAGATATGCCTGAGTGATCGTCGGAATGTCCGTCACTACCACATCCCCTGGGCGATACCCCATCCGCTGCAGGTCATTCATCCAGGTTCCATTAGCCCGCTGAACTTCGGTCCGACGCGCAACTCCAACCAGATCCAGGTGAATCAGCGGCACACCAAGCAACAGAATCATCGCCCCGATCGTTCCGATGAGTCCCGAAAAGCGTAGTCGCACAATCGTCGTGAGATCAGTTAGGCCGGTTGCGGCAAGGATCATCATGGGTGGGACCAGCGCTAATCCGTAGCGCTCCTGGGGACGGTCCGGTAGAACGAAGGCGTCAATGATGAAGAGCGGAATAATCGCCACGGCCAGGGTCAACCTCTCTGGACGAAACTGGAGAGCCAGGCCGGCGATTGCCGCGGCCAGCAGCAGCCAGTATCGATCCGTGAGCATGCGGCCGTAGAAGCGAAAACCGGCGAGATCCGTATTCAGCGTCAGATATTCAGTCACTTCACCCATACGGCCGGCCAATGTGTCCACTCTGTGCGTGAGCGTGAAACTCGCCAGCGCTGCAAGCCCTACGAGGACCGTAGCCACGGGCAAGAGCAGAAGTCGAGCACGCTCAGCACCACTCATCGTCTGACGCAACAGCCAGATCACCGTCAACGCCCAGCACGGGAGCAAGGTGAGGAAGAGCTCGTGCGTGAGTAAACCCACCCCAGTGGCTAGAGCGGCCAGCATCAGCGCCGCGCTGGATCGCTTCGTGAGCGCAAGATTCAGCCCCAGCAAGGTCAGCATCCAGAGAAGCACAAATAGCGAAAAAAACCACGCCTGCCGCGACCAGAAGATCAAGGGGGGATAGAGTGCAACGAGCCCTCCAGCAATGAACGCCGCACCAAATCCACCCAACCGGCCCGCGTGGACGGCAACAATGGGAATCAGCAATGTGCCGAACAGAACACTGGGCAGTCTGGCAGCGAAATCCGAGTCGCCAAAGAGGCTCAAGTTCGGAGCAATGCTGAGCGCCACGGGGAGCCCGCGCGTATAGACCTTACCAGAGGGCAGCACCGGCCAGCCCTGGTCTTGAATGCCTCGGGCTACCAGCACCAGCCGCGCCTCATCAATACTCAAACTCAGGGAAACCTGGTGCAGATCCCGTAGTCGGATGAACATTCCTGCAAGGGTGATCAGTGTCAACAGGCAGATCGTCGCCCAGAGGAATCGGCGCTCAGGTAACGGGTCTCGAATGGCCGGCACTTGCGCGGTGACGCTAGAGTGCATCGCGTGAGCTCGACTCAGCATGAGAGATGATGCGCGTGGGATGCGTCAGAAGCAGTAGCGCCGCTCCTATGGCCAGGAAGAGCAAAGATTGCAGGGCAAACCCGGCAATGACCAGATGAGCAAGCCACTCCCCGCTGGAGATCGTCTGCGCAATTGCCTGACTATCCGCCGCTGAGGCAATTTGATCGGCAATCCAATAGGACTGTTGCTCCAGTACACGAAGCTCCTGCTCGAGCGCGGCGAAATCTCGCTGATTGGCTTCCAGTGAATGTCCGGTGCCGGTCAACGCCATTGCCAACTCGTCCAGCCGCTGACCGGAGCGTTCGAGTGGCTGGGCTACATCCCCAAAAGGACGCGATCCAAAGATCTCAAAGCGCATTTCATTCGCCAATGTGGACATGGCGGACGCCAGATCGGTAGCACTGGCCGCCCCCGCAATGAGACTCTCCTGAGCTCGCCCGAGACTTTGGGTACCTGAAGACGATGCACTGGCTGCGCTACCAAGCGTGCGTCCTATGGACCGCGCCGTGGCACTTGAATCCGCCGGGCGTACCGAGGCAAGGGCCGCATGGGCATCGCTCGAGAGTGCCGCGGCCTGGCGGGCACCCAACACACTTGCAACGATGCCAGTAAGGCCGTAAGTCAAGAGCAAGGCGGCGATCAGGCGAATGACGAGGGGGCGCATGGTGTATGCAAAAACAATAACGCGGCGCACACTGGCGCCGCGATCACGTCTCCACTAATGGTACCCCCGGCGGGACTCGAACCCACGCTTCCGGCTTCGGAGGCCGGCGCTCTATCCGCTGAGCTACGGGGGCTAGCGTATGGGGGATTCTAACGTCCGTCCAGCCGGGGAGCAACCGCGCGAGGCACGAAGACGCTTGGGAGTGCGACGCGCCCGGCCTGGATTCCCCGGTCGTTCGCTCAAAACGGAGATGGAACGTTAAGAGTGCTCCCCGAGTTGTCCGGCCACGTGCACGGCTCTCTGCCAGACCGTGATAAACGTCAGCGCCGCCAGCAGGATAATCGCGGGAAAGAGCAGGTATTCATGCAAAATGAGCCCCGCGCCCGTGAGTACCACCCGCTCCGGACGCTGAAACCAGCCGATGCTGCAGTCAATGCCCAGGCCTTCGGCGCGGGCCCGCGCATAGCTCACTCCGAACGAGCCAATAAGTGCCAGGGCAGCGACGGAGGCTTCAATTGGCCGAGTCTGGCCAGCGTAGTAGTACACCAGGCCAGCAAAAATTGCAGCCTCAGCGAACCGATCAAGCACTGAATCCAGAAAAGCGCCAAAGGGGCGAACCGTGCCCGTGGCGCGGGCCACTGCCCCATCAAACATATCCAGCGCGCTGACCAGAAGGAAGGCAACCCCCGCGGCGCTGAGCTGCCCCAGCGCAATAACCACGCCAACGGCGCACGATCCAACACAGCCTGCAATCGTGATTGAATCAGCGGTAACCCCGCATCGTATGAGCAAGGACACCAGAGGGGCGATTACACGGCCGGCTGGTGTTCGGAGTCGCTCCATGAGAACCGGACCTTAGCGGCGGCCCAGGAGATGAGCAACTTGCTTAGCCGTTGAACCGTACCCACGAAGTAGCGTCTGAGAAACCTGCTTGGTGAGATCGGTCCGGGCAATAACCTCCTGGTAATAGGTCACAATGTCGTCGGTCACCGTTGACCAATCGTAGCGCTGCGCCTTCTGTTGACCCGCGGCACCGAGTTTGCGGCGCAAGTCCGCATCGGCCAGAAGATGTGTCAGACCCACCGCGAGCGCCTGCGGATCCTTGGGCTCCACCAACAATCCATCTGCTCCGTGGGTCACTACTTCAGCGTATCCATCGATCCTGGTGGCGAGGATTGGTCGGCCAGCAGCCATTGCTTCCAGAAGAACGATTCCAAAGCTCTCAGCGCCGGTAGACGGTGCGCAGAAAACATCTGCACGTTGGAAGTAGGCCGGCAGAACCGCCGCCGGGACAAAGCCCACAAGCTCCACCTCACTCCAGCCCTGCTTCTGAATGAAGGCTCGATAGCCCTCCAGAGGACGTCCGTGACCCACCACAATCAAGCGTGCACGCGGAAATTCGCGGCGTACCGTGGCCCAGGCCCGCAGCAGATAACTCAGCCCTTTTCGCTTTTCCATCCGCCCCACGAACAGCACGATGGGTCGATCCCCACGTAGCTCCGGCGGCACGGCAATGGGCGTTGAAAACCGCTCCACATTGATCCCATTCGGAATCACCCGATATTCACCAGGGAAATACTCAGCTACGAACTCCCGCGCCGGGCGGGAGACAGCGATCAGCCCATGGAGTTTGGTGAAGAGCGGCCGAATCATGGGTTTGGCGTAAAAGTAGGCGATATTGGAGCGTCGGAAGGCGTGAAAGGTGCCCACATTCACCGTATGGGAGTGGCGCAGCACGGTCAGCGGAAGTGCCGGCATCATTGGCTCGTGCAGGTGAATGAGATCAAACTTCTCAGCCGCCAGTAGGCGTTTTACCTGAACATATCCGCGTAACGGCAAGGTGACCCGTGCAACAGACCCATTTGTCGGGATCGGGATCACACGCCCAATGGGGTGAACGAAGGGTGAAAGTGAAGCCTCGTCACGCGGACCGGACATGGGCGCAATGACGTGCACCTCATGGCCGCGGAGCCGGAGCTGTTCACTTAGGTGCGTCACGTGCTCCGTGACTCCGCCTGGATAAGCGAAATCGTACGGGGAGGCGAGCGCAATTTTCACGTCGTTGTGTGCCTCAGCACCGAGGGGACTCCAGAGGCCGATCCCAGACAGGCACAAACAGCGTCCACTGCCCGGGTGCCTGTGCAATATAGTACTCTAATCGCTCCACAACGCGGCGAGTGAACGCTCTGGCATCGACGTCGCGATCACCCGTTCGTTCGATCGTAACAGGTGCCTCAATGACCCCGCGAACACGTCCATCTGGATCTCGCAGGACGAGTGACGGGAGCAGCGCGGCACCTGTGGCGAGCGCAAGCGTGGCGGCGCCCAATGATAGTACGGCGGGAGCATCAAAGAATTGAATCGGCGCCCCAGTGCCGCTCAGCTCCCGGTCTAGCATGAGCCCCAGGACATGATTGGCGCGGAGCTCGCGAATCAAGCGTCGTCCGATTGCATCGGCGTTCAGTGGGATTATCTGCACCCCGCGAGCGCTTCTGTAGCCTGAAATGAGGTTGAACAGCGCGGGTGGTTGAATCGGTTCCACAACCGTGCGCATGGGCCACCCGTGCATTGCCAGCACCTGAGCTGCCAATGCTGCGCTACCCAGATGCATACCCGCCAGAATGGCGCCCCGACCTTCAGCGAGAGCGGCCTCCAGATGTTGCATGCCTTCCACGCGGGCCCAGTCATGGATCGTCACGGGTGTCAAGCTTGGAATGATGAACGTATCCAGGTAATTGCGCGCAGCACTCCGAAACATCTCGCGAACGACGGTGTTGGGTGGCCACGCACGATACACGTGGCGCAGATTGGCCCGCGCGGCCATTCTACCCGCCCGATTGACGCGAAATGCGGCTTCTCCAAAGAAGTCGCACAATGCATAGCTCACCGCTCGAGGAAGTAGAGGCACAAGCCAACTTGCAACTCGATAAATCAGATACGCCGCCACATAACCACCTCAGGGCGTCCCGCTTGGGGCGCCACACTCCGTCATGACACTGCGCCATGTTAAGGAGAGCGTGGCGCTGCCAATGTCGGCCACATGTCGCGGAACATAAACCATTGATCTGGATACATGCGAATCCAGGCCTCAAATTGAGACATGAAGCGCTGGGTTAGCGTCTGGACATCACGTGCACGATCCCCAGTGGACTCAATGCCAATGACCTGCCCAACGTGAGCGATGTAGTAATCGCCCTCACGCACGACGACAGCCGGGACAATGCTTGCGCCAGTCCGCAGTGCCAATGTCGCCGCCCCGGCCGGGACTTGCGTTTCCGTATCGAAGAACCGCACCGTCACTCCGTCACCATTTAGCGGCCGATCAATCATGATGCAGAGGACCTCATTGCGCCGCAGGCAGCGCAGCATCTCCTTCACGCCAGCTTCAATGGGAATAGCCGTGATTCCAAGCCGCCGCCGAATGGTCTGCACCTCATCATTCCATCGAGCGGGCTGAAGCGTATCAACAATGGCATTCACTGGGTACCCCAGTGACGCCAGAGCCGCCGCCGCAAGATCCCAGTTTCCAATGTGGGCAGAGACCATGATGAGCCCTCTACCGTGCACAAGCCCCTGGTCAACAGATTCAACGCCGTACGTCACGATGGACCGATGAATCTGCCCCAGCGGCACCCGAGGGAGGCGCAGCAAATCAGCCATGTACTTGCCATAGTTTTTGAACACCCGATCCACGAGTCGGCGTGCTTCATTGTCACCCGCACCAGGGCCGAGCAATTGCACCATGTTCCGAACGGCATTGCGGTAGTGTGGCCGGTAAAACATGAGCGCAGGTCCGGCAAGCAGCTCCACCAACCGATACGCGACTCCGCGGGGCAAGACCGCGGAAAGAAGGCTTCCAGCACGATGCAACCAGTAGATCATGGTGAGTCGCCAAGTCCCGTAGCACACGTGAATATTCCCCTGGCGTGGGCGGTCATTGAGAATCCGAGTGACGGCCGAAGGTACTCAAGCCACATGATCTGGAGGGAGCCAGGCAGAACCATTGAGTGCATCTCGATGGAGTATCAAACGCGCGTCACAGATGATGCAATCCGACAATTGAGATCATCCACAGTTGCACTCTGAAATGAACGCTCTCATCGTCTGATATCATTCCCCTGGCCGACGTCGAATTTCAATTGTGCAGTGATATACCCGTGGACGACATTCGAACTACACTCCAAAACCTTGCCGCGCGCACCTCTGACCTCATGGTGCGTCTTTGACTTCGCTGACAAGAAGCTCCAGTTAGCTCAACTCGACGAGGCATCATCGAATCCGGATCTCTGGAACGATGCGGAGCGCGCTCAAGCTGTGATGCGCGAGCTGGCCGGCCTCCGCCAGGAGGTTGACTCATGGCAAGGCATCCAGAATGACATTGGCGATGCGCTCGAGCTGCTCGAAATGGCCGGCGATGAAAATGACCAGTCGGTCGTGGCTGAGATTGCAACACAATGTGAGGACCTCACCAAGCGTCTAGACCTACTTGAGTTTGAGGTCACTCTCTCCGGTCCGTATGATCGACGAGACGCCATTTTGGCGATTTATGCGGGAGCTGGCGGCGTGGATGCGCAGGATTGGGCGCAGATGCTGCTGCGCATGTACCTGCGCTGGGCAGAGCGGCACAAGCACAAGGTTGACGTGCTTGACTTGACCGAGGGGGATGAGGCGGGCATTAAAGGCGCCACCGTCCAGATTGCCGGCAGTCACGTATATGGGTACCTGCGATCTGAGCGCGGCGTCCATCGACTTGTCCGCCTGTCACCGTTCGATCAGGCACACCGCCGTCATACATCGTTTGCGTCTGTGGAGATCATGCCGGTAGTGGACGATATGGTAGAGATTGACATTCGTCCTGATGACATCAAGATGGATATGTTTCGTGCCGGCGGCCCCGGGGGTCAGAACGTGAACAAGGTGAGCACGGCTGTTCGGCTGACGCATGTCCCCACGGGGGTCGTGGTGAGTTGCCAGACGGAGCGATCGCAGCTTCAGAATCGCGAGTCAGCCATGCGGATCCTTCGATCACGGCTACTCGAGCTCGAAATCGAACGGCGCGAGAAGGAGCAGGCTGAGCTGCGCGGCGCTCACGTGGATGCCGCATTCGGCAATCAGATTCGGAGCTATGTCCTTCACCCCTACCGAATCGTGAAGGATGAACGCACTGATCACGAGACATCCGACACGGAAGGCGTGCTGGATGGTGAGCTGGACGAGTTCATGGAGCGTTACCTGACCTGGCAAGTGGGCGACAACTGACACGATGACAGCGCACGACCAGCAAGAGACTAGCCCCCTCAGCTTGCGCGTCGCCGTGGTGGACTACGACGCGGGCAACTTACTCAGCGTCACCAGGGCACTGGCGGCCGTTGGTGTGGAGGCCTTCCTCGCCCCTGATGCGGCCAGCGTGCTCTCGGGGGACGCGGTCATTCTGCCCGGTGTGGGAGCTGCGGGCGATGCCATGCGCGCGCTCCGTGAGCGCAAGCTCGTAGAGCCCATTCATGCGGCCGTCGCCTCGGGGCGAGCTTTCATGGGTGTGTGTTTGGGCCAACAGCTACTCTTCGACTCGAGCGACGAGGATGGCGGCGTTGCATGCCTGGGGCTGTTGCCAGGAGGCTGCCACAAGTTTCCAGCCGGGCGTAAAGTCCCGCATATGGGCTGGAACAATGTTACGTTTCGCTATGACCACCCACTGGTCACCGGCATCCCAGATGGCGCACAGTTCTACTTCGTCCACTCGTACTATGTGCAGCCTCGAGATGATGCCACTGTCCTGGGGACCACCGATTACAGCGTCACATTCTCATCTATTGTTGCTCACGAAAACGTGCTTGGCGTGCAGTTCCACCCGGAAAAGTCGTCGACCAACGGCCTACAGCTCTATCGAAACTTCGCCGCGTTCGCCGACTCCTTGCGCTTTAACGCACCCCCCTTTGCTCCCATGCGCCACAATGTTTGAGCTCATCCCGGCCATCGATCTCCATGGCGGTAAGTGCGTTCGACTCACTCAAGGTGATTACTCCCAGCAGACCGTTTATGGAGATGACCCTCCGGCAATGGCCGAACGCTGGGAATCACTAGGCGCCGGGCGCATTCACACCGTGGACCTCGAGGCAGCCGCGGCCGGGGAGCCGGTTCAGCTTGAGGTGATTGCCAGGATCGTTCAGCGTGTTCGGGTGCCGGTCCAAATGGGCGGCGGTATGCGCGCGCCTGAGCATGTTCAGGCCGCGTTCGACGCTGGTGTGGACTCGGTGATCCTCGGCACCGCGCTGATTACCGATCCAGATTTCGCCGACTGGTGCCTCACGAAGTACGCGGACCGAATCATTCTCGGGCTGGACGCCCGCGAGGGGCGGGTCGCCGTGCGCGGCTGGCTAGAGCGCACGGATGTGCTGGCACTGGATATCGCCCAGGATTTTGCCCGCCGTGGCGCCAAGACCGTGATTTACACCGACATCAGTCGCGATGGAATGCTCGGCGGGCCGAATGTGGACGGCGTGGGCGCCATGGTCCGAGCCTCCGGCATGCGGGTCATCGCCTCTGGCGGGGTCTCAACCATGGGCCACATCACGGCCCTGAGAGATGTGGGCGCCGCTGGCGCGATCCTTGGAAAGGCCATCTATACGGGTGATCTGGATCTGCGGGCCGCTCTGGCCGCCGTTGTTGACGTCCCGTAACACCACTCCATGCTGAGCCGACGCATCATTCCTTGCCTGGACGTGAACCACGGGCGCGTGGTGAAAGGCATCACGTTCACAGGGTTGCGCGATGCTGGTGACCCCGTGGAGCTGGCCGCGACCTACAACCGCGAAGGAGCCGATGAGCTGGTGTTCTATGACATCACGGCCTCCTCGGAAGAGCGCGGGATCTTTGTTGACGTGGTCCGCCGCACGGCCGAGCAAGTCTTTATTCCTCTCATGGTCGGCGGAGGCGTGCGCACGACGGATGACATGCGCCGCCTACTGCGCGCTGGGGCAGACAAAATCTCCGTCAATAGCGCCGCCGTAGAACGGCCCGAGCTCATCTCCGAAGGGGCAGAGCGCTTCGGAAGTCAGTGCATTGTCCTTTCCATGGACGTGCTCTGGAATGGTGACTACTATGAGATCGTCACGCACGGCGGACGGATCCATCGTGGCCTGGACGCGATTGAATGGGCCCGACAGGGTGAGGCCCTGGGCGCCGGCGAGATCTGCGTGAACAGCATTGACGCCGATGGCACCAAGAATGGCTATGAGATCAAGCTCACGCGCCTCATCTCCGAGGCGACGACGCTTCCGATCATTGCCAGCGGCGGCGCCGGCACCGTGGAGCACCTGGAAGCCGCGCTCACCGATGGCAAAGCTGACGCGGCGCTCGCAGCGAGCATTTTTCATTTTGGAACGATCCGCATTGGCGAAGCAAAGACATACCTCCGTTCTCGCGGCATTCCCATTCGATTGGAGACATCGGCATGATGGCAACAGCGGCGCTGCAGAATGTCAAATTTGATAAGTCAGGGCTAGTCCCAGCCATCGTCCAACATGCCGAGAGTGGCCACGTGCTCATGCTTGGATATATGAACGCTGAGTCACTCCAGCGCACGATTGAATCTGGGCTCGTCTGGTTTTACAGTCGCAGCCGGCAACGCTTGTGGCAGAAGGGTGAAACATCAGATAACGTGCTCCGCGTACGCAGCCTATTTTTGGACTGTGACGGCGACACCATTCTGGTCCAGGCTGATCCCGCTGGACCAACCTGCCATACGGGTGCTCCGAGCTGCTTCTTCACCCCGCTTCAAGATCAGGCTGGCACACCTCCCTCATTTGAAGTCGCGGATGATCTCTTTGCCACCATTCTGCAGCGCATACGAGAAAATCCGGACGGCTCCTATGTAAGCAAGCTGGTGGCATCCGGGGTTGACCGTGTGTCCAAGAAGATCGGCGAAGAAGCAACTGAGGTTGTCATTGCCGCGAAGAACCATGACAAGGATGAGATCGCCCGGGAAATGGCTGACCTCTGGTTCCACTCCATGATTCTCCTGGCCAGCGAAGGCATGACGCCTGCAGATGTGTGGGCGGAGCTGCATCGCCGTAGGAAGTAGGCGAGGTCAACCCATGTGAATTGGTCCCAGCAGTTCAAGCCTTGAATCGTTGATCGGCCGCTACCTGATTCCGGTGGCCTACGACATAGGGTCTGTGCGGTGGCGTTCCTTGATTGCAGTGCGGAATGAATTCCGCCGTTGTCAGGCGAACGTAACGGTTCACATCTCTGCGGGGACTATTCGACCCTAGGAAACTGAACTCTTACAGGCGAACGTGGCGCACGGGTATCCGCCTCAGGACGGCAGAATACATTCCGCTTTACCAGCCCGTCTCAGGCTTCCCACCACAGCTTGTGCCTCTGACTACTAAGCTGTCGCTGTCTCGGCCTCGTTATTGCGCATGGCCTCAAACGCGGCAACCGCCACTTCGATCTGATCGGAGTCTGGTTGCTTTGTGGTAATTGCCTGAACCAGCAGGCCGGGGGCAATGATGATCTTCATCAATGGATGATCCGGATACGCGCCACCGAGCTTGAGAATCTCATATGCCACGCCGGCAATGAGCGGGATCAAGACGATTCGTGACAGCGCGCGCATGATTAGATCCGTGGCCGGCACCATTGCGAAAACTACAATTGAGATTCCCACAATTAGTATGAGGAATGCGGTTCCGCAGCGGGGATGCGCCGTGGGATACTTGCGAATCTCATCAGGCACCAGAGGGTCTTGATGCTCAAAGGCGTGGATCGTCATATGCTCCGCGCCGTGATACATATAGACTCTCTTGATGTCTGGGAAGAGTCCAATGAGCGACACATAGCCAATGAAGAGTCCAAGGCGCACGACGCCTTCAATAATGTGCGCCCACCACCAAGATTGCAGCCATTGCTCAGCCAGCCCGGCAATAAAGACGGGTGTCACGAAGAAGATTCCCACGCCTAGCAATAACGCCATGGCCACGCTACCCCAGGCCACGGACTTGGGAAGCTGAGCCGTTTCTTCTTCGACGGCCACATCCGCCGAAAACATGAGCGCTTTCATGCCCAAACCCAGGGTATCCCAGAGCATGGTGAGCCCTCGGATAAATGGCGTCTTGGCCACCCAACCGCTGTAGATCGTCTTTGGCAGAGGCTCCGCGTGGACCACAATGTTGCCACTCGGCGCACGCACCGCCACGGCCATGGATGTGCGGCCGCGCATCATCACGCCCTCGAGCACAGCCTGCCCGCCATAGAAGACGCGCTGGACCATGAGCCAGAGTGTGGCCCAAAAGAAAAGCGTGGGCCACCGGAGTGGGCCCACGCGTCGATAGTCTGCCGACAACGAGGAGTGGAAGCTCAGCGCTTCTTCTCCATACGTCGCCTGAATCGCTCCACTTGCCCCGCGGTATCCACCAGGCGCTGTTCGCCGGTGAAGAAGGGGTGGCAGCGTGAGCACACATCCACTTTGAGCTGAGGCTTTGTGGAGCGCGTGGTAAATGTAGCGCCGCAACCGCACGTCACAGTTGCCAATTGATATTCGGGATGAATTCCGGTCTTCACGACCTATTTCCTCTCAGGACCTACACAGCCAATAGAACGTTGACTCGTTTGCGATCACGGGTGGCATTGTCAAACATGACCTTGCCATCGATCAGCGCGAAGAGCGTGTGATCGCGGCCAACGCCAACATTCAAGCCGGGCTTATATGGTGTGCCACGCTGACGTACCAGCACTTCTCCGGCACGGACGGTTGAGCCGTCTCCGCGTTTTACTCCAAGCCGCTGCCCAGGACTATCGCGGCCGTTGCGGGAGCTCCCGCCACCTTTCTTATGAGCCATCTGTTACGCTCCGACGATCTCGTTTATTTTTACACGCGTATAGCGCTGACGATGGCCGGTGAGCCGGCGGTATCGAACCTTCGGCTTATACCGAAACACCTTGATCTTATCGCCCTGATGCATGCCGATAACTTCTGCAACGACCTTAGCGCCACTCACCAATGGTGCGCCGATCTGGACGTTGTCGCCATCTGATACCATCAGCACTCGATCTAACTCGATCGTGCTGCCCGCGTCCGCGGCCATGAGATCGAGGTCGAGCTCGTCCCCAGGCTGGACACGATATTGTTTTCCGCCCGCTTGGACGATCGCGTACATCACGCGTACCTTTGAACAAGAGAAATCCGCGGGCGTAGCCGCGGTCGCGATATTGTAGCAAACGGATTGCTCCGCCACCAAACGCCGGTGCCGTGCGTTAGTGTTCGGATTCCCCGGGACGAATGGTCACCGCAGAGACTCGGAGACGCAGAGAGAACAGAGAAGCAACTCTGCATCCCTCGAGACGTGAACAGTTACTGCCGTGCAGGCAGATGACTAGCCAGTCACCACAGTCTTGCGCAGCGCTTCTTCGCCGCTTCCTGGCTCCAACCCGGCCAACTCGCTGAGAGCTGGCAGATCGGTAAGTGAAGATAGACCCATGAGCTCGAGGAGCTGGAGTGTGGATCCAAAGAGCACCGGGCGCCCCACGGTGTCGCGCCGCGCCACTTCCTCGATCAATCCGTGGGCCACAAGCAACGCCACGGCGCGATCACTATTGACCCCCCGGAGCTGGTCAATGTCAGCGCGGGTCACTGGCTGACGGTAGGCCACGATAGCCAGGACTTCAAGGGTCGCGCGCGAGAGCTTCACCGGGGGACCGGCCCGTAGTCGGGCCACGGCGGATGACCATGCCGGAGCCGTGACAAGCTGCAGCCGATGTTCATGTTGCTGTAGAAGGAGTCCGGCTGGTGGAAACTCCATTAGCTCAGCAACAGCCTGCTCGACTTCTCGCTGAGACACTTCCAGCGCAGCCGCGAGCTGTTCCACACTAAGCGGCTCATCCGCGGCAAAGAGGAGCGCCACGACACCGCTGGCCAGCGAGGGTGTTATCTCAATAGGTTCAAGCGTCAGTGTCAAGGTAACCATCGTAAGCGGCGCGGTCCGAGTATGGCCAGCACGATGAACAAGCCAAACGTGACCGCGGAGATTCCCGCGCCAAGCTTTAACGTCGCGGGATCGTACACGAATCGGACATCATGGCGCCCACCGGGCACCGCTACGGCGCGAAAGTGAATGTTTGCGCGGAGCAATGGTGCATGCTGACCATCGATCTCCACGAACCAACCCGGGAACCAGGGATCACTGAGCACGAGGAGGGCTGGTGCCAACGTCTCCACGGTGAGAGCGACCTCCTCGGGCAGACTTCGAACGACGGTGACGCGGTCAGTCCCGGAGGGGGCTCCGAGCAGCGGTGTCTCCCCAGGAGTGAGAAACGTGGTCCTTGACGGATTCCAGTCTGGTTCAAACATCGCAACAATGGCCTCATCATCCGTCATCGGCACAGCATGGTGGGAAAGGTAGGCTCGCTCCAATCCGCCCTTGCGGCTGTAGATGCGAGCATCGCCGACATCCCTGATTTCCAGCGTTGGATCCAGCATGATCGGCTGGCGCTGGTCAAGTGAGCCCCCCACAAGCGTTACCCCCGCGATGTACACCGTAGTCCCGGAAGACACATTGTGCAATTCAAGTTGCTCCACTGGACCACCGCCGAGTGGAATTTCCACCAGGACCGTAGCTGGAGCCCCCGATGACGCTCTCCAGGGTGGCACCACCTTGCCCGTAGCCCGTCCCGCGGAGACCTCCGATACCAGTGGAGCGCCGACACCGGCCATGAGCGGGATAATGGTCTGCTGACCGTCGATTCTTCGGATATCGATCTCGAGAAACGGCTCGCCCACCAGAATTGCGCCATCGGCTACTCCAAGCAACATCATCAGCTTTGGGGCTGTCCACTCCGGAAGCTCGGAAATCACCTGCGATTGACCCGCCGGAATCCGAGCCGGTACCGCTCGGTCAAAGGCAACGCCATCAATCTCCGTGTCCTTTTCAAATGATGCAATGATCGCCTCGACGGCGAAGAGATCCAGAGCTGAGGCTCTCGGAATCACATCCAACGAGCTAATCAGTACGCCGTCCGGACGCACGTCGCCAAGCGGATGAAAGAGAGAAGCCGCCAGCACAAACCGTCGCAAGGGAAAGACGCCGCCATCGTAACCGTCAACGGATCGAAGCCGGTACAGGCTCGGTAGGTTCGGAGCTTGCACGTCAGCCCACTTGAACGCCGTGACAAGCTGATCAAAGGAGTATCCAGTGAGCTCAGGATAACGCGCACGTAACGCCCCGGTCATCGCCGGCTGATACCCATCTCCAGCAATACTCAGAATTCTCGACGACGGGGGCAGCGTCCTTAACGCTTGGACAGTGCTTGACTCAGCGTTCCACGCGGCAAGCGGTACGGCATGGCTGAACGGAAGCTCCGTGCGGGCAACGAGCAGCTCACCGATCACCACCAAGAGCAACAGCGTTGACGCGATGACTCCCCCTCGCGCGCGGGACATCAGCCAGACGAGGCCAACTCCAACAAGTAACGCTATCCAGGTCTGGACGGTCAGGGTTGGCACAGGATAGATGGCGGCAACTTCGGGTAGTCCACCGGCCCACACGGCAAGTGCGATCGGCACGGCAGCAAGCAGAAGAGCGAGGATCCGTCGTGGCACTCTCTCCTGCCGGAGTCCATTCAAACTGAGCCCCGCCAGGACACTCACGCAAAAACTCCAAGGCAGCAGCCAACGGGCGGGAACGCGGAATGAATCCATGCCAGGAACCATGACAAAGAGTGACTCGAACACGGCGCTGTTCTTACCCAGGGCAATAACCAGGCTCAGAGCGGCAGCGCCAATGAGCCAGCTCTGTCGGCCGGTCATCGCGGCTGATGCCCCGATGACCGCGAGAATCAGGCCGCTGGCGCCAACGAACCCCAGAAACTCGGTGCTGGGCGGGTTCTCACTGTATCCTGGGAGAAGCGCCAACGGCAGAAGCTCCGGCGGCAGCGAGCTCGCTGTCGCCTCACCCAGCGACATTCCTCCCGAGCGAATCCCCATTCGTGTAGCTTCAAGCGTTGGGATGATCTGCACCATGCTAAGCCCCATCGCCAGAACGCCGGCCAGCACCAGGAGCAACGCTTGCCTCAGCCATCGCCCTGGATCACTTCCAGCGATCTCCCAGAGAAGCATCAGCCCCATCAGTACGAGCGTCATATAGGTGACCTGCGGATGCCCGGCGAGAAGCTGGAGTCCGAGCAGGAATGCCGTGGCAGATGCCCAACGCACGCTGCTTCCAGTCACTCCGCGCTGCGCGGCGAGCAAAATGACCGGCAGTAGTGCCGCCGCCGAAAGCTGATTGAGATGGCCGCCCTGAGCCGTGATAGCACCGCTGAGCATGTAGCACATGCCCGCAAGGAGAGCCGCGGCCCGCGTGGTCTGCAGCGCGCCTCGCAGAAAGCCAAACATGGCCCCGCCAGCAATCGCCGTATGCAGCACAAGATTCACCGTGTACGCGTACGGCGTTGGGAGCAGCAGGAAGATCCAGGTGCCGGGATAGAACACAGCCGACTGTGGATTTGCGAGGTGCGGAATGCCGGCAAACACGTACGGATTCCACAGGGGCAGTTGCCCCTCTAACAGCCGCGCGGCCGTGTATTCACGATTCGTGTAGAAGTAGACAAACGCGTCATAGTCGGCCAGAATGAGGCCCTGGTAGACCAGCTTCCAGTGCGCCATCGATGCGATGGTCACGTACGCCAGAATAGCTCCCAGATCCAGGAGCCCGCTTCGGATACGGCTCATATGAATGGGGACGCTACCAGATGTCCTCGCGACCAATCACGATGAGTGCTCCGCGAGGAAGCTGTCTCCTCGAGAGCACGCACCTGATCAGTTGAAGAAACGATAGCGCAGCAGCGTTCCGAGCACCGTGACGGCGTCACGCCAGCCGATCTTCTTGCCCTCCCAGTACTCGCGACCGGCATAGGAGATCGGCACCTCGTAGATGCGGTACCCCAGCTTGAGTATCGAGGCCGTGATCTCAGGATCAAATCCCCATCGGTCTGACTTCAGCTTGACCTTACGAGCAATCTCGGATGTGAAGACCTTGTAGCACGTCTCCATATCGGTCAGTGTCGAGTCAAAGAGGATATTGGTGACCAGGGTCAGAAACTGGTTACCCACGCTGTGCCAGAAATACATGGCCTTATGCTCACCGAGGAAGCGTGAGCCATACACAACGTCAGCTTTGCCCGTCAGAATCGGCTTCAGTAGGATGGGATAATCGGCTGGATCGTACTCGAGATCCGCATCCTGAATGAGTAGGATATCGCCGGACGCCTGCCTCAAGCCTTCGCGCACGGCCGCGCCCTTGCCCTGATTGTACGGTTGCAGAAACAGCAGGATTTCACCCGCGTCCGCTCGTTGCCGCAAGATGTCGCGCGTGCCATCCGTTGAACCGTCATCAACAACGACGATTTCCTTCTCAATATCGTCCAGCGGCACCGCCTTCACTTGGTCCAGCAGCTTCTCCACGGTGTCGCGTTCGTTATAGGCTGGGATAACGATCGAGAGCTTCAGGGGGACTCCTCCTGCGCATCGGGATCCGCACCCGGTGCAAAAATCCATTGCTCAACACCGCGGTGTTGCACAACTTCGTAGAGATAGTACGTGTGTCCGATGGTCTGAAGCACGGGCTCCGGGTAGAGCTGAGCATCCAGCACGATCCAGTTGAACCGGCGTGCCTCGATATCCGCCAGCAACCGCTCACCCTGCCAGTGACCACTCGCGTGGAGGTTACGGAGATGGGTCGCGTTGCCTACGATCTCGCGACCGCTTAGCAGCGCGTAGGTCGCGTCCTCCGCCAAGACGGGTCCCGGATTGTCATCCAGGATGGTGATCAGGTCCCACCCGGGCAAGGCATCATCTGCCCGCGGAGTGGTGCCAAGCGCCTCAAACTGAATGCCTAGATCCGCCGATAAGCCGACTGTTCGAGTGAACGGCTCATGAAGATAGAGCCCGCACTGCACGAGAAGCGTCAGTGACGCCACGAGCAATCCCGTTGGGCGGATTGACAAGGCGCTCAGGGCGCTGCCCACGAGCACGCACAATGCCACAATCAGCCCGAGGAAGTACGATTCACCAGCCCCCCATTTCCCAACACCGATGACCGTGGGGAGGCATGCCAACGCGTAGAGCCAATAGCGATTGCTGGCAGATCGGCGTCCGGCCAAGAGCACAACCCCAATCAGCCCCGCGTGGATCAAGCTGAAATTCGTCCAGTAGGAAGTGGCTTGCCCCCAACCCCAGGGGTTGATATTCCCTTGCACGGTGTTAAGCCAGAACGCCCCACCGGAAATTCGCTCCAGCGCTGCCAGAACAAGGAGCCCAGCCATGCCCGTGACGACCATTACTGGGACAGCAAACCTGGGCCGCGTGATCAAACCGTAGCCGAACGCGGCCGCGAGCACCGGCGCCGCGGTGGGCTTGGTGAAAACGGCCACGGCAAGTAAGACTGCCCCACAAGCATAAGCCGCTCGACCGCGCGAGAAACACAAGATGACCCCCGCAAGAGAGAACAGCTCAGCCAACGCATTGACGCGAGCAAGAGGTGTGGTGTGATAGACGTAGGGGGACGCGAGATAGAGCAAGCCTGCAATGGCCGCGGCAATGATGGTGCCGCGCTCACGAATGACCGCCACGCCAATGAGCAGCGCGGTGAGTAACGCCGCGGTTGCCGAGAGGAGTCGCCCTGCCGCCAGCGTGGGGCCCAGCATGGTGATGAGTGGCGTCAGCATCACCGAAAAGACTGGCGGGTAATTGGACGAGTAGTACGGCCACTCTTCGTTTGAGGTATAGATGCTGCGCCCTTGAGTCAGCAGCCAACCACTGTTCACGTCATACCCCTCGCCTTGATCAAGATCGAATGGGTAGAGCGTGAGCCCAATCACGCGGCCGATGTAGGCAACCGCGTAAAGGGAAAGGAGGACGAGTACGACCGATGAAACAACGCGAGCGCCCTCACGCGCGGCCGGGCTTTCCAGTCGGGCAGGTGCTACGCGAATGGTGCTAAGCGGAATTGAAGGTGTCGCGACAGTACGTGCCACAGCGCAGACGACTATACCCAACAATCAGGTTCAGCGGCGTGTCATCTCACTGGGAACACGGTCACATCCATAAGCGGAGGAGTAGCTCGTGTGCTCCCAGGGCCGCGGAAGATGGCTCACGGTCAAGCTACCCAGTATCTCTCACCATAGGTCTTGACTCGCCGACTCCCACAGCCCACTCGGTCGAGCTCGAACGGCACAGAGAGAGCAACGTCTACTCTTCGTCATCTGCACTCGGGCGCACTTCTCGTGATTTGCCGTCCGACGAAGCCGCCACAATGCCCCGCTCTTCCAGAAGATCAACCAACCGCGCCGCTCGTGGGTAACCGATGCCGAGGCGACGCTGGAGCAGCGAGATAGAGATCTTCTGGTATTGGGAGGCCACCTCTAACGCGCGCTCGTACATCTCATCCGTGGTGTCTTCCGGCTCTGGCTGACCGAGCTTCTGGAGCTCCTGAACCTCATCCGACGTAAAGCGGGGCATGCCCTGAATTCGCCAGTGCTTCACCAGTGACTGAATCTCATCATCCGACACATAGGCGCCCTGGACACGGATTGGCTTCCCCTGGTCCTGCGGCATGAACAACGCATCACCACGCCCTAGCAGCTTCTCCGCTCCGCCCATATCCAGAATCACCCGCGAGTCAACCTGAGAGGTTACCGCGAAGGCAACGCGGGTGGGGAAATTTGCCTTGATCAGCCCCGTGAGCACATCCACGGAGGGTCGCTGGGTGGCCACCACCAGATGAATGCCAGTTGCCCGCGCGAGCTGAGCCAGGCGACAAAGGCTCTTCTCCACTTCATCCGGCGCGGTCATCATCATGTCGGCCAATTCGTCGATGACCACCACAAGATAGGGCATCTTTTTCTTCGTCGGGTCCTCGGCGATCTTTGTGTTATAGGTGTCGATGTTGCGGGCGGCGTGCTCCACAAAAATGGCGTAACGCCGCTCCATCTCTCGAACAACCCATTTGAGCGCCCCCACTACGCGCTCCATATCGGTCACCACGGGCATCCGCAGGTGCGGAATGCCGTTAAATCCGACGAGCTCCACCATCTTCGGATCGATCATCACGAAATTCAGCTCATCCGGTGATGACTGATAAATAAGCGAGGCGATGATCGAGTTGATGCAGACGCTCTTACCCGCGCCGGTGGCACCGGCGATGAGCAGATGGGGCATCTTTCCGAGATCACCCACGATGGGCTTTCCGGTCACGTCCTGCCCCAGCGCCAGGCGTAGCCGAGACTTCTGATTGACAAACTGCGGGGCCTCAAAGATATCGCGGATATTGACTGAGGAGACCGTTGCGTTCGGCGCCTCAATGCCAACCATGCGCTTGCCAGGCACCGGCGCCTCGAGCCGAATCGGCGAGGCGCCCATCCGGAGTGCGAGATCATTGCCGCGAGCGAGAATCCGATTCACCGCCACGCCCGGCGCCGGCTCCAAGCCAAACTGCGTGACCGTTGGCCCCTGATGCACCTCAACGACTTTCGCCTCGATATTGAAACTCAACAGCGTTTCTTCGATGATCCGGGCACGCTCCCGGATCTCAACCTCTGAGAGAACGCCGCCCTTGGACGGTTGAAACAGACTGATTGGGGGCAGCTTCCAGACGCCGGGGGGAGCTGGTTCAGTCAACTCATCCAGAACGGGCTCAATGACCTCGGCAATCGGTTCTGGCGGAGGAACCGGAATCGTGGCCGCGCGCAGGAGTGCCGCTGGGATGCGCAGCCCTTTTGTCCGAGAGCCGTGAATCTCCAACTTGGGGCGTTCCATTCGTTTCCGAACGAGGCCGTACCCCCAGCGCGAAACACAACTTGTGGCGAACCAGAAACCCCGCGCAGCTCGCGCGCCGGACCGGAACGTCACTTCCGCCAGGAGCGCCATGAACCGCGCCACATTCGCTGTCTGCTTGTCCAGCGCCAGCACCGTTCCGAGCGCCAGGCTTCCTAACAAAACGGTGGTTGCCCCGGCGACCCCGAGTACCTCTACAAATCCAACTTGAAGGGCGTAGCCAAACTGGCCGCCCCCGCTGTGAGCCGCTGCCCGCATTGCGGGATCGGGATCGCCCCAGGGAACGATATGAGCCAAGCCGATGCAGGCGAGCGACGCAAGGATACCGCCCACAATTCGACTACGAGGAAGTTGAGCTTTGGCGTGTACCCCTTGCCACAGGCGGAGCGCGGAGACCAGGAGCATCCAGCCCGGGGCTAGCGGCGCGCACCAGCCAAGGTACTTGGTGAGTGCAAAGTGCAACGGTGCCGTAAGCGAGCCGTCAGGAAAAACGAGCGACACGGAAGAGAGAAGCCCGAGAAGAAACAACGAGCCCACCAGAATATCGCGCGCAACGGCTGGCTGCCAGAGCCAGGATGGGAGCCGAACCAATGGCGCCTGAGCATGTGCGGCGCGGGGTCGACGACTG
>JBJXFJ010000369.1:0-5010 GCA_046154735.1 Chloroflexota bacterium
ATTGCCATCAGGCAGCCCTCAAGACCTGCCAGCCTGACCCTGCCCGTGGTCTCCGCCTAACCGACGCATCGACTGCAGCACCGGAGTATTTGGAGAGCGGCGCGCGGGAGCACCGTTTCCACTCCTCGTGATCGTCTCAAGCGCGGCAGCAAAAGGGAAAGTGGTGTTTCCGCACGCCGCTCTCTCAATCGCCCGGCACACGTGCACCGTCTTCCTGATGCTTTCCAGCTTGCTCGCGCAAGCCAATGTCTAGGGCCCGATGGCCCCTAGACTCGTAACAGGGCGATCTGCTCTGGCACCATTCCGCTGACTCATGCCAAGCATTCTCATCGCCTTTCTAAACGCCGACGTCATCGCCGCAGGCATCTCACCCTTCGCTCCCGAGGAAGCGGCCATTGCAGCCGGACGAATCATGCACGCCGAAATTGATCGACGCGTCAGGCTACGCCAGAGCTTCGCCTTCGAGACCACGTTGAGTAGTCGAGGTTTCGCGCGCATGATTCCTGAGTGGCGACACGTGGGTTACCGGGTGACGCTCATCTTTGTTCGGCTCAACAGTGTTGAGATGTCGATCTTGAGAGTCGCGGACCGAGTACGGCCTGGGGGCCACTCGATACCAGAGCTTGTGATCCGACGGCGATTCCCACTCGGCCTATGGAACTTTGAGCATTTGTACCGAGATCTTTTGGACGATTGGCTACTCTATGATAATTCGGGTAACGCACCGGTCGTCGTCGCCACAGGAGAATTGTCATGAGCGATCCGCCAGCCATTCCACTCAAGCCAGAATTCGCCGCCCTTGACCGAGCATTCCGTCGAGCGGTTGAGGAAGAGCGCCAGCGCTCCATAGAGACAGGAACGCCATTTCACGTCTGGCAGGACGGCAAGCTCGTTGACCTTAACGCGCCTGAGTCGAGAGTCGCGGAATCCATCGCGCCCTATGTGCTGGATCCGCTCAGGTCGGACTGAGATCTCGGGCGGCGGGATGCGCAATCCGTGAAGGCAAATATTGCCTGTACCCAGTCGTCCTCTTCAATGCACCAGCCGGCGTCCAGAACTTATCTTGCGTGGCCACCGACGAATTGCATGAACGGGCTGAAGAACAGTTGCCGTCAAGGGAACCGCCCGTCAGCCCGTGCTTCATGATTGAAAACTCAAGCAGCACGCCGCGCGTGCCGGCGGCCTACTCCGCCACGCGCACGTTTACGGCGCGCTCACCGCGACCGCGGGGATCATTCTCGGTGCTGAAGTCCACACGCTGACCCTCGCGCATATCATCGAAACGGGTTCCCTGCACACTGCTCGTGTGGAAGAAGTACTCCGTGCCGGCATCCGACACAATAAATCCGAAGCCACGATCCATGACCATTTTCTTCACGCTGCCCTGCATAGGAGCCGCCTTCTGCCCTGCCAAATTCGCCTTCGGGGTTCGCGCCTCACATCAACGGACAGGGGTATCACCCTTCAAGTGTACATTGCCGCGAGAGAGCACGCCGAGAGAATCGGTGCAATTGATTCAGCAATGAAAGCGCCAGTGCCAACCGGCCACCCTTTGACATCGACGAGTCGTACCGCTTTAGCGTGCAAATTCACACACAATTCAAATGAACGAGCAGCCACCTCCAAATCAGCATGACATGGCGGTAGCTTATTTCTTCAAGTGTGGCCACATTTGCTCAACTCACTCCCGATGTTCTGTCCAGACCGATACAGAACGCGCTCCTGCGTGCTAAATTTATGCAGAGATCTGCACAGAGTCGCGAGGCGGGAGTAAATAATGCGTACGACGCTTGAGATTGATGATCACTTGCTCGCGCGCGCAAAGGCACTGGCAGCAGTTGAACACGCCAGTTTGACGCGCATCATTGAAGAAGCACTTGCGCTGCGCCTGCGTCCCACAACTGCAAGCACCGCACTTCCCGTGGCGGCCCATGTACCCATCATCCACGGCGCGGGAGGCCTGAGCAAAGCTGTCAAGAACCCGGCTGACAACCGAGAGATCCTTGATTTGATGGATTCAACGTCCGACGCATGACACCGGACGTGAACGTCCTCGTTGCCGCCGCGCGTGACTATCACCCTTTTCATCAGGTCGCCCACACGTGGCTTCTAGAGGCGATTGAGTCACTTTGACATGGACGCCCGCTCAGCATCTCGCCCATGGCAGCGAGCGGATTTCTCCGCGTCGTCACGCATCCGCGGGTATTCACCCAACCCACGCTTCCATCAGCTGCAATCACCTGGATCACCGCAATACGATGCATCCCTGGAGTCTCAACACTTCCACTCGGTGGCGAGCTACCGTTGGTTGAGTCACTGTGTCAGGAGCACCAACTCAGTGGCAATGACATCCCCGATGCCTGGATTGCCGCCACCATCCTGCATCAGCACGAGCACCTCGTCACGCTTGATCGTGGCTTCCGTCGATTTCTCGACCGCGGCAGACTCACTATCCTTACGCCCTGATCACAAAGGCTGGCATGCTCACTGACCGTTGCGCTCCACGAGATTCGTGTACACTCCTTACGTGAGTTGAATTATACAGGAGCTCAAGCATGAAAAATCTCACCCTCACCGCGGATGAGAAGCTCATAGAGGCGGCGCGCACTCGGGCGCGAGCTGAACACACCACACTGAATGCGGAATTTCGTCGCTGGCTGGAACAGTATGCCCGTCGCGGACCACGTGCTGAAGCCGCATTTGAAATCGTTGAGCGAATGCGGCGCTATGTTCGCACCGGTGGCCGGACGTTCACACGCGATGAAATGAATGAGCGCTGATTTCCTCGATACCAACGTTTTTGTGTACCTGTTTGATGAAATCGATCATCGGAAGCGCGCCATCGCCGAGAACATCGTACGCTCGGCTCTCGATACAAGCTCCGCGGAAATCAGCTATCAGGTCATTCAGGAAACGCTCAACGTTCTCACTGGAAAGCTCCAGGCGCCCGCGAGTGACGCGGATCGATTCATGAACGACATCCTGCTCCCGCTCTGGCATGTGCTGCCCAGCCAACGCCTCTATCGACGCGGTATCGAGCTCCATGCGCACTTTCATTACAGTTTCTACGACTCACTGATCATCGCTGCTGCCATCGAAGCCGGCTGCGCGCAACTCCTCAGCGAAGATCTTCAGCATGGTCAGAAGGTCGAGGGTGTGACGATCTTGAACCCCTTCCTTCCCTGATCCGCGGGATCCACCTTCCAGAGAATCACTTCAGCATTGATGTCGGTACCCATACAATGAATGCCGCGCCTGCTCAGTGCGCTAAATGCTGATGCATCCCGTTTACTTCGAGACGCGCTTCCATACTCCCGGACCAATTCACGATTGGCCGGTGGAGTTCGCCATCATCTCCGCCTGGCCCACCACAGGGTCCACCTGGACTGATGACAAGACGCGGGCAGCCGACCGTACGCTGGAGGCGGAGCTTCGAGGACTCGAAGTATGGGTGACGCGTATCACGGGTTATTCACCAGCTACCGGCCATGCTGAGCCGGGTTGGGCGGTGGCCGTGACTTTTGAGCAGGGCTGCGACACCGGCCTGCACTTTCAACAGGATGCGATCTACTTCGTTATTGGGGATGAGCTCTGGGTGAGTCATTGTGATACTCGGCGCGGGTTGGTCCACGTAGGCAGATTTCAGGAGCGGATTGATAGACCACGGTAAGCGCGTGGCCCAGCACGATCGAGCTTCGTAACATCCCGTTCATAAGAGTCACGCCAGCGCTGTATCGTGATCTTGATTGTGCCGAGAGGCACTAACGACGATCCTCTGAATCGAGCATCATCGTTACGGGGCCGTCATTCAGGATATCCACCAGCATGTGCGCGCCGAAGCGGCCGGTTTTCACATCGAGACCGAGCTCGCGCAAGCGCTCAGTGAATCGGTTCACCAGGACCTTGGCGTGCCCTGGCGGGGCGGCCTGAACGAAGCTGGGACGCCGGCCGCGGGCGGTCTCCGCGTAGAGCGTGAACTGTGAAATCACCAGCATCTCGGCGTGCGCATCGAGGGCTGAGCGATTCATTTTGCCCTGATCATCCGAGAAGCAACGCAGATTCGCGGCTCGCTCGGCCAGCTTGACGGCTATTTCATCCGTATCCGCCGCCGTTACGCCCACAAAGATGACCCAGCCCAGGCCAATCTGACCCACCGTGTCATCGTCCACGGTCACAGCCGCCCGCTGCACGCGTTGCAAGAGTGCTCGCATCCATCTCCCCTTATCAATGAGATTCACACGATACCCGAATTACTCCACAGTGACGCGGAGTGAAGGAGGAATCCAAGGCCGTAAGCATTCCTGCTCAACACAGTTCCAACGTGTCTCCCCTAGGGTGCGGTTCAAAGTTTCCCGGGCCCCCGAGGGCAAAGCTGGCCCGGCCCCCGGGGAGCGCTGCCATCCCTGGCGGCCCGGCCGTCGAGGCCGCTCTCCGGACTCCCGGTTGCTGATTGCGATCGCGCGCTGCGGCCGTCAGGGGCCGGGCCGCCAGGGATGGCGGCGCCCCCAGTGAGGCCGGGAAACTCTGACGCGCACCCTCTCCGCGGTTCCATTCAGCTCCGGTCGTCAAGAAATCGTTATCATCCACCGGCTGTGGCTGTAGCTTCCACGATCCCGCGCCGGCGTCTCGGCGCACGTCAACTCGCTCTGGCCCTCCTTGCCGTCACTCTGGCGGCATTGCTGGCCTGGTATCTCGTAGCCATCTGGTTTGATCTGGCTCCATGGTTGCGAGGTTGGAAAAAATACCCGGATGGCTGGTCCTGGCGCTTTCTGGAAACGGTGCCCCGTCTGGATCGCTTCAGCACGGCTGCCACGGGCATCGCATTCATCGGCGCCGCGCTGGTTTGGCTGACGCGCACTGGCGAGAGCGGCCCACTCTGGCGTCTTTGGGCTGCTCTCACCCTCCTGGTGATCGGAGCTCATACCCTGGAGGTTGGCACGCTGGCGCTCAAGCTCAGCAGTCCACACGCGCTCCTGGTCAATCGGATACTTGATGAAGATTTCACGGGCT
>JBJXFJ010000166.1:0-6877 GCA_046154735.1 Chloroflexota bacterium
TGGGTTCAACGACCATTCAAATGGCATACCCCGCACTCGATTGAGCGCGGACTTACACCGAAACTGAATGTACTCAACGCGAGCCATGCCCCCAGTATAGAACGCATGTTCTCTTCTTGCAACGCGGCCCGCGGTCGGCTTGCATGAGCCGGGCGGACAAGGTTGAAGACGTCATCGCTCCCTAAGCCAGGTGATCCCCAGGTGTGCCATCAAAGTATCCCGGGGAGAAGGCGCATTTCCTGCAGCTTTGCTAGACTTCGGCACAACCATGTCGAGTACACACGCCGTCACTTTGCTGCCGATTCCTAACATCCCCCTCGTCAATGCCGGAGACGATCTTGCACGGATCATGTGGGACTGTCTCCGCGCCGCCGGGCAGGACTTTCAGACGGACGACGTTCTGGTGATCGCCCAGAAGGTTATCTCGAAGTCTGAAGGACGCCTGGTTGATGTCAGCACCGTTACGCCGTCAAGCTCGGCGGTAGAGCTCGCTACCCGTTGCGATATGGACCCGCGCCTGATCGAGATCATCTTGCGCGAGAGTAAGTCGGTCCTTCGCGTGCGCAAGACGCCCGGCATACTGGTAGTGGAGCACCGGGGCGGGTTTATTTGCGCCAATGCCGGGGTAGATCGCTCGAACGTCGAGCAGCCAGCTGAATCCCACGAGGTGGTGGCGCTTCTCCCGGAAGACTCAGACGCATCAGCACGAGGCATCCGCGCGCGAATTGCCGAGCTTGCCGATGCAGATATCGCGGTCATCATCAACGACTCCCACGGGCGGGCGTTTCGCAACGGTGTCATTGGCACTGCCATCGGGGTTGCCGGACTGGAGCCGGTGCTCGAAGAATTCGGGTGGCCGGACCTCTTTGGCTATGAGCTCCAGCGCACCGCCGTGGGCCAGGCCGACGAGCTGGCCGCGGCCGCGTCCCTCGTGATGGGCCAGAGTAATGAAGGCATTCCCGCGGTGGTCATCCGGGGAGCACCCATCCAGCGCGCCGCTGGCGGTATGGGCACTCTTATCCGGAGTCCTGAAACAGACATGTTTCGGTAACACCGAAGACGCAGCATAGCCTTCGTCTCGTGCTCTGCTCGCCCCGATCTATCCTCTCAACGATGCCGGTAACGCGGTGGCCGCCGCATGATCGAGCAGCCAGGTGAGCCTACCGCTCGCGGGGGCAACGTGGGCCGAGGGAAACGCGGCCGGGCGCTCCTGGATGACCGACCGGACCGTCTCGGCCTTGTCAGCGCCGGCCACCATGAACACAACAGTGCGCGCCGCGTTGATCACCGGCATGGTCAGCGTGAGTCGCTGACTGGGCCCCGCGGGGTTGATGGTGGGAGCCACCCACCGATCTTGGATCTCCACTGCCCGCGTACCCGGAAAGAGCGAGGCGGTGTGACCGTCCGCACCCATCCCCAGAAGCGCAAGATCCAGCGCAGGCAGACCTTCCCGCCCAAAAAAGCCGGCCAGCTCCCGCTGGTATTCGTGCGCTGCCCGCTCCGGCTCATTAGGTAGAAATTGCATGGGATGAAAGTTCTCTTCAGGCAACGGGCTGGTGGACAGCAGCGTTTCTCGAATCATGCGTTGGTTGCTCTCTTCATCCTCCGGCGGGACAAATCGCTCGTCTACCACAAAGACATGCAGGCGAGACCACTCGATCCGTTCGCGCCACGGCCGACGTCCGAGGTCCGCATACAGTCGTCGCGGCGTGGATCCACCAGAGAGGGCAATAGATCCGCGAGGCCGCTCCGCTAACGCCGTTTCAATGGCCTGAACGATGAGCTCCGCGGCCGCGTAACCGACCTGCTCCGCGGTGGCATGAATCTGAATATCTGGCATGGTAACGCTCCCCTACTGAAAGTGTACGCCGCGCACCACTGCGACGAGCTCTTGTGGGACGCGACGTGCGGCGAGGCCGTATCCTTCATGGGTATGGACAGTTCACGCAGCCCATTAATTCTGGCCGCTTTGATCCAAGGTCGACGATCCATTCGTTCCTATCGGCCCGATCCGATCACGCCCGAGGTGCTGGAAGCGATTATCGACTCCGGGAGGTGGGCGCCTTCTCCGCACCATTCGCTGCCGTTTCGATTCGCCGTCTTGACCGGGCAATCGGCCAAGGAGCAGCTCAGTGATGCGATGTCCGCTCAGTGGCAGAGCGATCTCGCAACCGATGGGGTTCCAAGATCAACCATCGAGCAAGAGCTGGGCAAATCCCGCCGCCGACTCAGTGGAGCTCCGGCAATTGTCGTTGGCTGCGTCTATCTGGACCCACTAGACTCATATCCTGACCCCGTGCGCCAGCAAGCGGAGCACACCATGGCGGCCCATGCGCTCGGCGCTGCGCTCCAGAACATGATGCTTACGGCCCATGCGCATGACATCGGGAGCGCCTGGATGTGCGCCCCGCTCTTCTGCCCGGATACCGTGCGCAGGGCATTGATCCTCCCCGAATCCTGGATCCCGCACGCGCTGCTCACGCTTGGCCATCCCGCTCGCGAAGCCCCGCCCGGAGCGCGGCCACCACTGGAACAGATCATTCAACGATTTCCCTGAGCCATTATTCAAGCGACATCAATGGTCTGAGGGGCGGTGGCGCGAGACGGAGCCAGTCGGATTGAGGCACCGTGGCGAGCTCGCCTTCATCCCGTGTACGCTCAGGTTCCCATCATGAACAGAGCTTTAACCAGTCACTCATCCGTTGCGCTCACCGTAATCACGGCTCTATTTGTCACCGTACTCATTACTTCGAATATCGTTGCCGTCAAGCTCATTGAGGTGGGCGGCTTCGTGCTCTCAGCGGCGATTGTGATCTTTCCAGTCAGCTATATCGTGGGCGATGTGCTCACCGAGGTCTATGGATTCGCTCGCGCTCGACGAGTGATCTGGCTGGGTTTTGCGTGCAACCTGATCGCAGGTGTAGCGATCATGGCCGCGGGGGCTTTGCCGCCCGCGGCCTTCTGGGCAGACAACCAGAAAGCCTATGACGCCATCCTCGGTGTGGCGCCACGCATTCTGATTGCCTCATTTGCCGCCTATCTGGTGGGAGAGTTTGCGAACGCGGTTGTGCTGGCCCGCATGAAAGTGGCTACGGAGGGTCGCTTCCTCTGGGCACGGACGATTGGCTCCACAATCGTGGGACAGGGTCTGGACACCGTGGTGTTTGTCTCGATCGCATTTATGGGAATCATGCCGCCCGATGTGCTCTCCATGACGATTGTGAATCAATGGCTAGCCAAGACAGCTTATGAGACTGTGGCCACCCCACTTACGTACCTGGTCGTAAATTGGCTGAAGCGCGTGGAGGACATGGATGTGTACGATCGTGACACGAGCTTCAATCCACTTGCAGTCGCCGAATAGGCATGCGGGGCAGCGCCCGGTGACTTCATCCAGTACACCAGCACGCGCACAACACGTGCACTTTGCGTAAGTCATGCCTTACTCTTTCGGCACACCTGGCTTAGGTGCTATGCATACCCCGCGAAGGAGTCATCAATGCCTGTCGTAACGAGTTATAAGCAGGGAACGCCGTCATGGGTCGATCTTGCCACCACGGACGAGGACGGCGCGGTCGCCTTCTATGGCGAGCTGTTTGGCTGGACCGACTCAAAAATGCCCATGGGGCCGGATCAGTACTACCACATGTTCTCCCTTAAGGAGAACACGGCAGCCGGAATGTACAAAATGACCCCCGAGATGGGTGAGCATCCACCGTACTGGGCCACGTACATCACCGTGGAAAACGTGGACGATGCCGGCCAGCGAGCGGTGGCCGCGGGCGGCAAGATGGTGATGGAGCCCCACGACGTCTTCGACGCCGGGCGGATGGTCATGATTCAGGATCCACAGGGGGCCTTCGTTGCACTGTGGCAGGCCAAGGGACACATCGGCTCCCAGATCGTCAATGAGCACGGGACGTTGATCTGGAGTGAGCTGATGACCACGGACTCCGCCGGAGCCGCGGAGTTTTACAGCAAGGTCCTGGGTATTGAGACCGGCAAGATGCCCGGCCCAATGGACTACACGCTTATCAAGGTGGATGGGCGCGAAGTTGCCGGCATCATGACCATCACCCCAGAAATGGGCCCTATGCCCTCACACTGGGGCGTTTACTTCTGCGCCGACGATGTGGATGCCAGCGCCGCCAAGGCCGAATCACTGGGCGGCAAAATCATCATGCCTGCCCAGGACATCCCCGAGGTTGGCCGCTTCGCGGTGATCCAGGATCCCCAGGGTGCGGTGTTTACACTCTTCAAAGATGCGAGTGCGCCGCGATAGATCCACCGGGAATCAACAAAGCGCAGAATTTGAGAAATCGGCAGGGGGCAGCCCCTGCCGATTTCTCAAATTCTGCGCCGTAATCGTAGTGGGGTAACGATCCGGGATGAGACGACGTTCCGATCATGCTATCATCGGTTCATGGACACCGATGAGCAGCAGACGAATCGCGTGGCGGTAAGGTCATGGACAACACCGCCCTGTCATGACGATGATCCGTGGGGGGTCACTCCCGAGAAAATTCAGTCTGCTGTTGAGGGCATTGTCAAAATCGGAAACCCAAGGCGCGTCATCCTCTTTGGATCCGCGGCTCAGGGATCGGTGCATCAAGATAGTGACGCTGATTTCCTCGTCATTGTTGGAAATCAGATTCAAAATGCTCGGTCCGAAAGCACGCGACTTCGCCATGCGATCCGCAACATACGAATGCCAATAGACATCATCGTGATCACGGAGCAGCGCTTGGAAGAGCTCGGTGACGTCTATGGACTCGTATATCGCGAAGCGCTCGAACGCGGCATTGTAGTGCATGACGCCATCCCCTAGGGACGTGACTACTGGCTCAGCGGCACATTGGCTCGCGGTTGCCGAAGAAGATCTCAGCATCGTACGACTTGCACAGTCTCACCGAGAGATCTCCGTTAGTATCGCCTGTTTTCATGCCCAGCAAGCCGCTGAAAAGGCGATCAAGGCCGTACTTGTTCTAAAGAGTCTGAGGTTTCCCCTCGTCCACGACATTGATGCTCTGTGTCGATTTGCCATAGACAATGGTGTTGAAATACCCGATTCCGTGGCCGACAGCCACAAGCTCACTATCTAGGCCGTCGAGTCGCGATATCATCATGAATCTGACCCCACATTGGCCGCTCTTGAAGAGGCCTCCGCCATTGCTGAGGGAGTTTTGATCTGGTCAAGAGCACAGATCAGAGTGGATTGAATCGCCTGAACGTGATGGTCTCATCACATTCAGGCGTCGAACGAATTTTCAGCTTTCCGACTAGAGAGGTGTGGGCTTGACCCAAGAAGTCATCAGACCAGCCGGCACCGGGCCCGCAACGGTGCCACTTTCGCCGGGCATCAAGGCCAATGGATTCATTTTCGTCTCCGGCCAGACGGGACGAAGCCCGGAGACCGGGACCGTGCCAGATGGTATGGCCGCACAAGCCAGGCAGGCCCTGGAAAATATGAAGGCGGTCCTGGAGACCGGCGGCTCATCCATGGACAAGGTCGTGAAGTGCACGATTTTCATCACGGACGTGTCTCGCTTTAGCGAGATGAACGAGGTCTATCGGACTTATTTTCCAGCAGACCGGTTCCCTGCCCGAAGTACGGTGGAAGTCAGCGCGTTGGCCGGTAAGGACATGATCTTTGAGATTGAGGCGGTGGCTCTTGCCTGAGTTGCCTGGTCCCGTGCGCGTCTTCTTCGCCACACCTCTCGAGCCGGAATTTGTCCACCAGATCGCACAGCTTGACCCGCGCATTGAAGTCATGTACCGCCCTGACCTCCTGGGCAAGAGCGAGTACCCGGGCGATCACTTTGGCGCAGCGATTCAGCGCACCCCTGAACAACAGGCGGAGTGGGATGCCTGCCTGGCACAAGCCGAGGTGCTGTGGGATTTTGACCGCGATCGCCCCACAGAGCTTCCTCGCCTGGCGCCCAATCTGAAACTCCTGTTCCACACCAGCTCCGGTGTCGCCGGCTGGCTGGGCACCTCAGGTCTAGTCGAGTCTGATGTGATGATTGCCAATGCCGCTGGCATCCACGCCATACCCATGGCGGAGTGGGCCATGTTTGCCATGCTCTACTTTGCCAAGGATACCCGGCGAATCCAGATGAGTCAGCGAATCCATCACTGGGACAAGCGCTTTTGCCCCGCCGAGCTGCACGGCGCCACGCTGGCGCTGGTGGGGCTGGGGGCCGTGGGCTCTGAGATTGCTCGACGCGCCAACCAGTTTGGCATGCGCGTG
Organism: Chloroflexota bacterium; assembly: GCA_046154735.1. Classification (GTDB taxonomy): domain Bacteria; phylum Chloroflexota; class UBA6077; order UBA6077; family JACCZL01; genus CAVXYC01. The sequence continues at coordinate 6,251 of JBJXFJ010000166.1, forward strand.
ATCGCCCATCGGCGTCGGACGAACGAGCCACTCCCATCTGACATCCCGGTGGAAAAGCTCTACCCACGGGAGGGTCTGCAAGAGATGCTCTCTCAGGCAGACTACGTGGTGCTCATCGTGGCCTCCACTCCGGACACGTTGCACATGATTGGTCGAGACGAGCTGGCGGCCTTGCCGACACACGCCGTGGTGATCAACCTCGCGCGGGGCGCCATTGTGGACCAGGAAGAGCTGGTGATCGCCCTGCAACAGGGCTGGCTGGCTGGTGCCGCGCTGGACGTCTTTGATCCAGAACCGCTGGAGTCTGAAAGCCCGCTCTGGACGCTGCCTAATGTGCTCGTAACATCGCACGCCATCAGCCACTCCCAGGCGGAGAACGAGCGCCTGACCGGACTCTTCAGCTCAATTTTGCGCAGTTACCTGGCCGGTGAGCCCATTCCGAACCTGGTGGATAAGCGCCTTGGCTATAGCCCGGAGCCCGCTCAGATCTAGCCCAAGATCATCACCGACTACAAGTGAGTACGGCGGGCAACAGGGTCATTTCAAAGTCATGGAGTCTCGCGGGGTGTTGTTTGAACCGGTGGCGGCGGGTCTCCGTACCCGCCAGTGCCCGAGCCGTTGACTGGC